>JAQBUI010000019.1 GCA_027624035.1 Pseudomonadota bacterium
TGGTGGCTTGGATCTTTATCCAGAAGAGATAGTCAGGTGACTACTACCCACCCGATCAGGGGAAGAACCGATAACCCTAACTGGAAGATTCTGTACACGCCGTCGAGCGCAGTCACGTCGTCGTCCATCACTGGTTTTGGCCTGATTCTCATGCCGATTCTGGTCTTGTTTATTGTCGGTCTGGCGTCAGTGCTGGTCGGGACCAACAGGAACATCAGGCTGATCAGGATGGATCTCGACACTGTAAACGATCAGTTACGGGATGCGGCCGCGGGTGCCCGGCAAAGTACTCCCTCGTTCAACATCGAAAGCTTTGGCATTCTGCGAGAGCGTCTGGCGGTACTCAGCCAACGCCCCGCCACAAAGTCACCCCCGCCCAAACCTGTTTCGGTCGCCCGGGCAAACAAGGCGCCCGCCGATGTCGAAGTCGTGGATATCGAGATGGTCGATGATGAATACGTCGAGGACCTGGAAGAGGACGAGTACGCCGAAGAACCGGCCGAGGAACTCGAAGCGCCACCCGAAGCCACGAGCTTTGATGTCACTGCGTTTGCGGGCATCTTCAGGGCCTACGATATCCGCGGCATCGTCGGTGACACGCTGACCGACGAGATCATTCACAAGATTGGCCTCGCCATCGGGTCGGAAGCCGAGGCCCAGGGCGAGCAAACCATCGTGGTGGGCGCTGACGGTCGAGTCTCGAGTCCCGATGTTCGTGAGGCTTTGATTCAGGGACTGTTGGCATCTGGCCGTGATGTGGTCGACATCGGCGCCGTCGCGACCCCGATGCTGTATTTTGCAACGGAGAATTCAGACACACAGTCGGGCGTCATGGTAACCGGTAGCCACAATCCACCTGACTACAACGGCTTCAAGATTGTCATTGCCGGCCATACACTGGTGGGAGACGAAATTACGGCATTGTTCTCACGCATTCAGGACAATGACTTCAGCCAGGGCAATGGAGAGCTGACCCAGATCGACATCAGCAACGAGTACATGGACGCCATCCTCGATGACGTCGTTGTCGCTCAACCGCTCAAGGTCGTTATCGATTGCGGCAACGGTATTGCCAGTGATTTCGCGCCTGAGATCCTGGCCAATCTTGGCTGTGATGTCGTGCCGCTTTACTGTGAGGTGGACGGGACCTTTCCGAATCATCCCCCCGATCCAACCATTCCAGAGAACCTGGAGGATCTCATACTGACCGTGCGGTCCCAGAAGGCTGACCTCGGCATTGCCCTCGATGGTGACGGCGACCGGGTGATCGCAGTGACCGCCGATGGTGACATCGTGTGGCCGGACCAGCTGCTGATGTTGTTTGCCAAGGATGTGGTATCACGAAATCCCGGATCGGATGTGGTGTACGACATCAAATGTACGCGTCATCTGAATGCCGTCATCAGCGGCTATGGCGGACGCCCTATCATTTCCCGCAGCGGTCATTCATACGTCAAGGCAAAGATGAAAGAAACCGACGCTGTGCTGGGCGGTGAACTATCGGGGCACATCTGTTTCGGGGAACGATGGTTTGGCTTCGACGACGGCATCTATGCTGCAGCGCGGCTCATTGAGATCGTCGGCGCCCAGACAGAGGGTCTGGCCGAGCTGCTGACTGAGTTTCCCTCCAGCGTGGCCACGCCGGAGATCTTTATTGCCGTTGACGAAACGGATAAATTTGCCATCATCGATGAACTGACCGAGATCATGCAATTCGAGGATGGGTCGATATCAACCATCGACGGCATCAGGATAGATTTCGCCGATGGCTGGGGCCTGATCCGCGCATCCAACACCAGCCCTTCCCTGACGCTTCGCTTCGAAGCCGATGACGAGGCCTGCCTCAGCCGCATCCAGGGTGAATTCCGCACACACCTTAAGTCCGTTCGCGAACAACTGGATTTCCCTTCATGACCCTTGACCGTCAATCTGCGATGAATATCGCCAGCGTCCTGGCTGAAGCATTACCGTACATTCAGCGTTTTACGAACCGGACCATCGTGATCAAGTATGGTGGTCACGCCATGACCGACGACCACCTGAAGAGAGGCTTCGCCCGGGACATCGTGCTGATGAAGCTGGTGGGAATGAATCCGGTCGTGGTTCATGGCGGCGGGCCGCAGATCGGAGCACTGTTGACGGAACTCGGAATCGAGTCCAGTTTTGTCGATGGGATGAGAGTCACAGACAACAAGACCATGGACGTCGTACAAATGGTTCTGGGGGGTCTGGTCAACCAGGATATCGTGAGCCTGATCAATCAGGCCGGTGGCAAGGCCCTGGGCCTTACCGGCAAGGATGCTAACCTCATCACCGCACGTAAGATGTTTATCGAGCGCTCTGCTCCGGAAGTGCAGGTGCCGGAAATCATCGATATCGGTCACGTTGGTGAAGTAGAAAAGATCAATCGGGAGGTCATTGATGTGGTCCTGGCCAGCGACATGATTCCAGTGATCGCACCAATTGGGGCGGGAGCAGATAGCCAGACCTACAACATCAATGCCGATCTGGTCGCTGGCCGGCTCGCTGAAGAACTGAAAGCGGAAAAGCTGATGCTGCTGACTGACGTACCCGGCATCCAGGACGCCAACGGCCAGCTTCTGTCCGGGCTTGGCGCGAATGAGGTCAACGAGTTGATCGCCGATGGTACGATCACGGGGGGGATGTTGCCCAAGATTCGATGCGCTCTGTCTGCAGTGAACAACGGCGTCACATCCGCCCACATCATCGACGGTCGAGTCGCTCACGCGGTGATGCTGGAAGTGCTGACCGACGAAGGCGTCGGTACATTGATCACCCAGCGATAGTTACCCGAAGATGACCGACACGACCACGTCACCGAAACCCTCGCGGCGGGACCAGATCCTGCAGGCCCTGGCGTCCATGCTGGAGGCCAGTCCTGGTGAACGCATCACGACCGCAGGGCTCGCAAAGCAGGTTGGCGTGTCAGAGGCCGCCCTGTATCGACACTTTCCCAGCAAGGCCAAGATGTTTGAAGGGCTGATCGAGTTCATCGAATCGACCCTGTTTTCCCGTATCTCGATGATTCTGTCGGAGGAGGAATCCACGGCAGGTCGCTGCCAGCAGATCCTTCACCTGTTGCTGGCGTTCTCGGAACGCAACCCTGGCATTACCCGGATATTGACAGGCGAGCCACTGGCCGGCGAATCAGAACGCCTGAGGGCGCGAATTGCAAAGTTGTTTGACCGACTCGAAACCCAACTGCGCCAGGTACTTCGGGAGGCAGAGCTTCGGGACGGAACGGAACTCACGCTTGACATTCAAGCAGCCGCCAATCTGATGCTCTGTGTTGCCGAGGGGCGCATCAGCCAGTACGTTCGTAGTGATTTTACGCGGGCTCCGACCGCTCAATGGCATGAGCAATGGCTGGCGCTGGAGTACGCCCTCTTTGGCCAAACCACCAATGAGGCATTACCGCCCGCCTCCGGAAGACCCTACTGACCATCAGGGTCAGCAGGTCCAATCCGCTACTGACGACGCCGAGCGGATCGAAGATCAATCAGTTCCTTGACCCGCTTCAGGTCCGCTGCATATGAAGCCCGCAACTCGTCGATCTCGTCACGCTTCTCAGCGATCTCTGCCTCAAGCTGCTGCAAACGGCTATCGATCCCACGGATCTGTCCGAGTTTATCCCGATCAATCGTACCACCGGATCGTTCAATGTCGGCGAGTTCGGCCTGCAGCTGTCTTTTCTGAACCTCAAGCCGCTGCATGTTGCCCTTTTGGGTTTCTATGAAGCCGTTGATACTCGACAGTTTGGTATCCCGCGCCCGAATGACATCGTTAGGTGTGCCGTAAAGCCGCAGCAGGTTCTCATCGGCGATCTTCAATTCACGCGCTTCGCGCTCGATGCGCTCCTGTTCCGCAAGCGCCAGATCACGGGCGCGGATTTCCGCGTCCGTCAATGCCCTTGGTACGACCTCAAGGACCCGACCATCCAGACTCAGTATGGTATATCCATTCTTGACGTATCGAGCCGGGACATGACTGTCCAGTACAGGGACACCATCTTCGTTGGTATATCGATAGAGTTCGCCGGAGGCCATCATCGGAAAGCAGCCAAAGATGGCGAGCAGTATCGAAACTGGCAGTTTGATGTTCAATATCATCCTACAGTCTGAACCTTTCAGTCTAATCTAAACCATTCAGTCTAGCGAGGAGCGCCGTATTCTGCCTGATAATCGATCATTGACTTCAATTCGGACTCGAAATCTCTGGTGATCGTCAGGTATTCAATAAGATGTTCCAACTTTACGATGCTGCTGACAGAAACACCATACTCGGCTTCAACCTCGCCAATCGCAGACAGTGCACCCTGGCCACGTTCCTGCCGATCAATTGCCACCAGAATGCCACGTACCTGGGCACCCGTTGGCGCCAGCAGGGCCATCACCTCTCGAATGGCCGTGCCCGCAGTAATCACGTCATCAATGATCACCACGTCGCCAGCAACAGGGGCTCCGAC
Source organism: Pseudomonadota bacterium (assembly GCA_027624035.1). Taxonomy (GTDB): domain Bacteria; phylum Pseudomonadota; class Gammaproteobacteria; order Pseudomonadales; family Azotimanducaceae; genus UBA7455. Next base: position 4,487 of record JAQBUI010000019.1, read on the forward strand.
AAATACCCCTCCCTCACCATGGCGCTTTGCTTCCTTGCGATTGTAGGCAAACCCGACATCTTTGCCATGGTGTTCAGACAGGGCGACGGCCGTTGCCGCGGCCAGCGCAATGCCCTTGTATGCCGGGCCGAAGATCAGATCGCAGGGAAAGCCCGATGCGACCAGCGCATCCGCGTAAAAGCCAGACAACCTGCCGAGCGCGTGACCACTGTTGAATGCACCGGCATTGAAAAAATACGGACTGTTTCGCCCGGATTTGAGGCTGAAAGAGCCAAAGGACAGCACGCCATGGGCCAACGCAAAGTCAATGAACGCCCGCTGATAGTCGGCCAACATGACTAGGTACCCGCCCTGACGGCCCGCTGCAGCTCCAGCAGCTGACCAATTCCCTTTTCCGCCAGGCCCAGCAGATCGTCCAGTTCCGCGCGACTGAACGCGGAGGACTCCGCCGTGCCCTGAACTTCAATGAATTTTCCGGACTCTGTCATGACCACGTTCATATCGGTATCTGCCGAGGAGTCCTCCGTGTATTCAAGGTCGAGCATCGGCTGACCACCCACAATCCCAACCGATACCGACGCGATCAGCTCTGTTCTCGGCGCCTGCGCAAGTCCCAGTGAGTCCACCGCGTCGAGCAATGCAACGCAGGCTCCTGTGATCGATGCCGTGCGCGTGCCGCCATCGGCCTGTATGACATCGCAATCAATCCGGATCGTATTCTCGCCCAGCGTATTCATGTCCACCGCGGCCCGCAGGCTTCGACCGATGAGGCGCTGGATTTCAATCGTGCGGCCACCCTGTTTGCCCCGTGCGGCCTCACGGTCCATCCGTTCGTTGGTGGACCTTGGCAACATACCGTATTCGGAAGTAATCCATCCCCTTCCGCGGCCCCGCAAAAATCCAGGTACGCCCGTCTCCACACTGGCCGTACAGATGACCCTGGTATCCCCAAAAGAGACCAGCACAGATCCTTCTGCATGTTTGTTGATACCCCTCTCGAGGGTCACTTTTCTGAGTTCGTCGGTCGCCCGGCCGCCTGCGCGAGTCGCTACCATGTATACTCCGTGGCTCTGATTTGAAACTTCATTATACTGGGCCTCTCGTCCGCAGAGTCGTTTTATGACCAAAAGTATGACTGCCTTCGCCCAGATCGAACGGGACGGCGTCTCGTGGGAGATCCGGTCCGTCAACCAGCGATATCTCGATATCAATTTTCGGCTGCCAGAGGCGACGCGGACCCTGGAGCCTTTATTGCGATCGCTGATCAAGTCCAGGCTCACCCGCGGAAAGATCGACTGCTCACTGCGCACCGACGAAGTGCCCGGTGCCGGCAACCTGGTGCTTGATACCATGCTGATTCGCCGTCTTGCCGAACTCGCTACACAGGTGAACGACATCACCGGCGATCACCAGCAGCTCAACGCGCTCGAATTGCTGAAATGGCCCGGCGCCATCCGGGAGGCCGACCGGAACGACAACAGCGATGTCATTGTGTCCATGTTCGAGCAGGCCCTGGACCAGCTACAACTCATGCGGGGACGTGAAGGCGCTGTGCTGGCCGGGATTATCGAGGAAAAGCTCACCCGGTTCAGCCAGATGGTACAGGACGTCAGAGAGGCGGCACCTGCCATCCTTGCGGAGAACCAGGGCAGGATGCTCGCCAGACTGGCTGAAATGAAGGTCGATGCTGACCCGGGTCGTCTGGAACAGGAGATGGTTCTCGCGGCACAGAAGGCGGATATCACCGAGGAACTGGATCGGCTGGACACTCATATTACCGAGGTCCGAAAGACGCTTGCCGAAGATGGCACCATCGGTCGACGCCTGGATTTCCTGATGCAGGAGCTCAACCGGGAGGCCAATACCCTGTCCTCAAAGGCCATCGCCGCTGACAGTTCGGTGCAGGCCGTGGACATGAAGGTCATCATCGAGCAAATGCGCGAACAGATACAGAACATCGAGTGATGGCAATAAGACCCGCCAACCCCGGAGACCTCATCGTTGTTGCAGCACCTTCCGGTGCCGGCAAGACATCTCTGGTGAAAGCCCTCGTCGACAGTGAGGGCGACATGGAGGTATCCGTCTCGCACACCACGCGCAACAAACGTCCCCACGAAGTGCACGGCGTCAACTACTTTTTTGTGGATGAGCCCACCTTCGTCCTCATGGAGAAGGAGCACAAGTTCATCGAACACGCCCGGGTCTTCGGCAATCTATACGGCACAAGCAGGGCCGAAATGAAACAAATCCTGGACCAGGGAAGGCATCTGATCCTGGAAATCGACTGGCAGGGCGCGGCACAGATCCGCAGAACCGTACCAGACGCCATAACCATATTCATCATGCCACCCTCGCTGGCAACGCTTCGGCAGCGGCTTCAAACGAGGGCGGCAGATGACAACAAGACGATAGAACTGCGGATGGCCAACGCGGTCTCTGACATGAAGCACTTCAGCGAGTTCGATTTCCTGATCGTGAACGATCGTTTCGACCAGGCCCTGCTGGAAATGAAACGCGTCATTCACCATCGAGATCCGTCCCTGTCGACCCCGCGGCAAGCAGAAAAGTTAGGCGACCTGATCCGTTCTCTGACACAGCCCTGAGCGATAGACAGCCCTGAGCGATAGACAGCCCTGAGCGATAGACTCCCGAGCACCGGTACGAGACGTTCCTGGCCAGAGTTTTTTGAGCATCTGCTTGTTGCCAGCCTAAGGCATTGTCGTTACACTACGCGATCCCCGATTTCCGGCCATATTGAGGCTGGTTATCCTTTGAAATTGCTGGAGAATACCTGATATGGCACGAGTCACCGTCGAAGATTGCCTGGAGAATGTTGAGAATCGCTTTGAGCTCGTCATGATTTCAAGCAAGCGCGCACGACAGATCGCCAATCAGGGCAAGGATCCTCTCGTGCCTCTGGAAAATGACAAGCCGACCGTACTTGCGCTGCGGGAGATTGCAGAAGGCTTCATTGACGTCAGCATTCTGGACGAGCCGACAATCGACGAGACCGATTCGCTATCGCTGGGTGGCCAGGATGATTTTGGACACCACAGCCGGGAATTCTAACCCTTTCGTCAGTGAGGCCCTGCCTTGCTGACAATCGACTCTTTCGCAGCAGGCCTTGAGAGTTACCTCGCCACGGATCAGATCACGCAGGTCCGGCGGGCCTATGACTTTGCGGAAGATGCCCATCGAGGACAATGCCGGAAGTCCGGCGAGCCCTACATCACGCACCCCCTGGCAGTCGCCGGCATCCTCGCCGAAATGCACATGGACCATCAGTGCCTCATGGCAGCATTGCTCCATGATGTCATCGAAGACACCGGCATTCCCAAACATACCCTTTCCCGGGAGTTTGACGACGAAGTCGCCAATCTCGTCGACGGTGTCAGCAAGCTCACCAACATCGCCGACTCCAGGGCCGAGGCCCAGGCACAGAATTTTCAGAAGATGACGTTAGCGATGGCCCGGGATATTCGGGTCATCCTGGTCAAGATGGCTGACCGCCTGCACAACATGCGGACCCTGGACGCCCTGGATGCCGAGCGCCGTCGCCGCATCGCCAGGGAGACGCTTGAGATCTATGCCCCAATTGCCAACCGCCTGGGGATGAACAACCTGCGGGTCGAGTTCGAAGAACTGGGATTCAGGGCACTGTACCCACTGCGCTCGTCAATGATCGAAAAAGCGGTGCGGCGAGCCCGCGGCAACCGAAAGGAAGTGGTTTCAAAGATTCGGGATTCGATCGCGGCCTGTCTTGCGCGGGATTGCATCAGCGGCGAGGTCTTCGGGCGTCAGAAACACCTCTACAGCATCTATGACAAGATGCGGTCGAAGCGCAGGTCCTTCAACGAAATCATGGATGTCTATGGCTTTCGTATCATTGTAGACGACGTCGACACCTGTTATCGGACCCTGGGGTCGATTCACAACCTCTATAAACCCGTGGCTGGCCGCTTCAAGGACTATATCGCCATTCCCAAGGCCAATGGCTATCAGTCTCTGCACACCACACTCTTTGGTATGCATGGCCTGCCCATCGAAATCCAGATCCGTACCCACGAAATGGAACTCGTGGCGAACCATGGCCTCGCCGGGCACTGGCTCTACAAATCACGAGACGATGGCCACGGTCACACCCGCGCCCGGGAGTGGATGAAGGGCCTGCTTGAAATCCAGAAGAGCGCCGGCAACTCCCTTGAGTTCATCGAAAACGTCAAGATTGACCTGTTCCCTGACGAGGTGTACGTCTTTTCGCCGCTCGGCGATATCTACGACCTGGCTCAGGGTTCGACGCCGGTGGATTTCGCCTATGCGGTCCATACCGACATTGGTAACAGCTGCGTCGCCTGCCGTATCAATCGTCGCCTGGCGCCCCTGTCTGCCAGCCTTGAAAGCGGCCAGACAGTTGAAATCATCACTGCCCCTGGTGCCCAGCCGAATCCCGCATGGCTCAACTTTGCGATTACCGGCAAGGCCCGCAGCAGCATCCGTCATGCCTTGAAGCAACAACAGGCCAGCGAGTCCATCTCTCTCGGCCGACGTTTGCTGGAACGGACTCTCGCCAGCCATAACCTCAGCCTCGAAGACGTTTCCCCGGAGCAACTGCAAAACGTCCTGACCCAGCGCCATTTCAGCTCCCTCGACCACCTGCTGGGTGAAATCGGTCTGGGCAATCAAATGGCTTACGTCATCGCCCGTCAACTACTGACGGCGGACTGGGAACAGGACAATATGGAACAACATGGTCCTCTTGCGATCATGGGTACCGAGGGGCTGGTCGTCACCTACGCCAAATGCTGCAAACCGATACCGGGAGACCCGATTATTGGTCATATCAGCGCGGGCCGGGGCATCGTGGTGCACACAGATACCTGTCGCAACATGCATGAGCTCCGCAACAAGCCTGATGAACTGATGTCGGTACGTTGGGACCCACGGGTCAATCAGGAATTCTCGGTCGAGCTAAGGATGGAGGTCGCCCACGAGAAAGGCATCATTGCCGTCGTGGCATCCATCATCACGAACGAGGATGCCAACATTGAAAGGATTAACATGACGGAGAAAGACGCCCAGATCGCCATCATTAATGTCGTCATTACCGTCCGGGGCCGGGTCCACCTTGCCCAGGTGATCAAGCGTCTGCGACTGCTGAAATCCGTTCAACGCATCACCCGGACCCGTGGATAACATGAGCAAGAGCCCCATTTCGACCGATGCCGCCCCTGGTGCCATAGGCCCTTATTCCCAGGCCGTCAGAGCCGGCGGGCTGGTGTTCATCAGTGGCCAGATCCCGCTCGACCCTGCGACCATGGCCATTGCATCAGCCGATTTCGATGGTCAGATCAGACAGGTCATGGAAAATCTGAGTGCAGTATGCACTGCTGCTGGCGGGAGCCTCGATGATGTGGTGAAGTTCACGGTTTACCTGACGGACCTTGGGAATTTCAGCGTCGTGAACTCGGTCATGGAGGAGTATCTGACGCCGCCCTATGCCGCTCGTGCAGCCATCGAGGTCAGTGCCCTGCCGAGGGATGCGCTGGTCGAAGTTGATGCAATCATGAGCGGTTGATCTGACTCATGGGCCCATCACAACTGACATCGACACCTGTCGAGACGCTCAAAGGTGTGGGCCCGGCTCTAGGTGAAAAGCTGGTTCGCCTGGGTATCACCCATCTCGCGGACGTCCTGTTTCATCTTCCCCTGCGCTACGAAGACCGCACCAGGGTCACCCCCATTGCCAATATTCGGGTCGGCGACGCCGTCGTGGTCGAGGGCCGGGTCATCTCTTGCGATGTTGCCTTCGGACGCCGCCGCAGCCTGCTGGTCAACCTGCAGGACGACACGGGCAGGATCGCCCTTCGATTCTTTCACTTTTCCAAAGCGCAGCAGCGCAACCTGGCCTCCGCCAGCGAGCTACGCTGCTTTGGTGAAGTCAGGCGTGGTTCAGCTGGCCTCGAAATCTACCATCCTGAATACGAGAAAAGCACGGGCAAACCGCTGGACCAGACGCTGACACCGGTGTATCCCTCTACCGAAGGGATCAGTCAGTCACGCTACCGGGCGCTGGTCTCCCAGGTGCTGGCGAAACTGGCCCAGACACCACTCGAGGATTTTGGCGTCGGCAACGACGGACCGGGAATCAACGAGGCGATTGCGACGCTTCATCAACCCCCCGCTACCGTAGACGTCCTGGCACTCCAAAGCGGAGCCCACCCCGCACAACGTCGGCTCGCCTATGAAGAGTTGATGGCGCACTACGCCAGCCTTCGATTCATCAGGGAGCAGGTCAACGAATATCGCGCTCCGACAATGTCAGCGCCTGGTAACCAGTGTCAGACACTTCGAGCCAACCTTGGGTTCTCTCTGACGGCCGCCCAGGAACGGGTCCTGGACGAAATCGTCGATGATGTCACTGACGGAAAACCCATGTTGAGGCTGCTGCAGGGCGATGTGGGCTCAGGCAAGACCGTCGTTGCGGCCATAGCTGCAGTCCAGGCCCAGGAGAGCGGATTTCAGACCGCGATCATGGCACCCACAGAGGTTCTGGCCGAACAACATTTCCTTAACTTCAGCCAGTGGCTCGCACCGCTCGGCATCCAGACCAGCTGGCTGACGGGGAAGGTCAAAGGCAAGAAGCGCGACCTTGAGCTCGCGATGATCAAAGGTGGTACCACGCAGGTCGTGGTTGGTACTCATGCGCTGTTTCAAAAGGATGTTGCCTTCAAACGACTGGGACTCGTCATCATCGATGAGCAGCACAGGTTTGGCGTCCACCAGCGACTCGCGCTCCGGGAAAAGGGCAACGAGGGTAATCAGATTCCCCATCAGCTGGTGATGACCGCAACCCCCATCCCTCGAACCCTGACCATGAGCATGTACGCGGATATGGATGCGTCCATCATCGATGAACTGCCCCCGGGACGAACCCCCGTGACCACCAGCGTATTGCCGGAATCCAGACGCGCCGAGGTCATCGAGCGGGTCAGGACGATGTGCCAACAGGGGAATCAGGCGTATTGGGTTTGCACCCTGATTGAGGAATCCGATGTACTCGAAAGCCAGGCCGCGGAAGCCACCCTGAAGGAACTCCGGGCAGCGCTGCCATCATTGCAGGTCGGCTTGATCCATGGTCGTATGAGCCATGCTGAGAAGACGGCGGTCATGCAGGAATTCAAGGGTGGCCGACTCAATCTTCTGGTCGCGACGACCGTCATCGAAGTCGGTGTGGACGTCCCCAATGCAACCCTGATGGTGATTGAGAATTCGGAGCGGCTCGGCCTCGCCCAGTTGCATCAGCTCCGGGGCCGCGTTGGACGCGGCACCGGCACGAGCTATTGCCTGCTGCTCTACCATCCACCGCTGGGGGAACTGTCCAAACGACGCCTGTCAGTCATGCGGGAAACCAATGACGGCTTTGTCATTGCCGAAGAGGATCTCAGGATACGAGGCCCTGGCGAATTGCTCGGCAGCCGCCAGTCGGGCAGCGTCCAGTTCCGGGTTGCCGACCTCATCAGGGACAGCGATCTGTTACCCCGGTTGAAAGTGGAGGCCGATGCACTGTTTCAGACGGACCCGGATGCCATCAAAACCATCATTCGTCGCTGGTCAAACCTGCCAGACACCATGGCCCAGGTGTGAGCACTTAACCCGGGCGTGAAATCTGGATATTTGTCACTACGGAGTCGTACGGTCTTCCTGCAAAAATTGGATGTCCCTAACGGATCGTCATGGTCGCGATGGGTACATGGCGGCCAACCCAGCGATCTCCAGGGAAGCTCTGATCAATTGGGTTTAATCAGAGGTTCTCTAGTCATTGCGGCTCTCGAACACCGCCATGTCAAGTTGACCTTCGGTGCGCGCCACGATCGTCGCGACCGTCGCATCGCCAGTGACGTTAACGGCCGTTCGCATCATGTCAAGCAGCCGGTCCACCCCGATGATCAGGGCGATGCCCTCGACGGGTAGCCCGACCTGCTGGAGTACGAGTGCGAGCGTAATCAGGCCGACGCCTGGGACCCCTGCGGTACCAATTGAGGCCAGGGTCGCCGTGACGATCACCATCAGGTAGCCCGTCAGTGAAATATCAATACTGAATGCCTGGGCTATGAACACGGTCGCAACGCCCTGCATGATCGCGGTGCCGTCCATGTTGATGGTAGCGCCCAGGGGAACCGTAAACGAGGCGACCTCGTTTTTAACCCCAAGGCGATGCTCCACCGTTTCAAGGGTAATCGGCAGCGTCGCGTTGCTCGATGAGGTGCTGAACGCATAGGCCATGACGGGGGCAAACTTACGATAGAAGTCGAGCGGTGACAGCCCGGCCAGAAAGCGAATGAGCAGACTGTAAGTGAGCGCAAAGTGCACCGCCAGCACCAGCACAACAGTGAAGAAATACTTGAACAGATCACCAATCGCCTCGAAGCCCATGTTGGCAAACAGCGTCACCATCAGACAGAACACGCCGATGGGCGCGACCTGCATCAGCATCAGAATGAGGCGCATCACCACCTCATTCCAGTCGTTCAGAGAGTTACGTACCCGCACGCCCGGTTCGCCACACTTGCTGACGGCGACTCCAATGAGGATGGCAAAGACAATCACCTGCAGCATATTGCCTTCAGCCATAGCCCGCAGCGGATTGGTGGGAAAAATGTCAACCAGCACCTGCTTCATTGAAGGCGCTTCACGGGCAGCGAACTCTGCATTGGTTGCGAGGTGAATGCCCACACCGGGATCAATGGTTGTGGCGATCAGCAACGCCAACGAAATGGCGATAGCGGTGGTCAACAGATACAGAAGGACCGTCTTGCCACCGATGCGACCCATCTTGGCGCCGTCAGAGAGGTTACTGGCACCGCAGGCCAGCGAGAAGAACACCAGCGGGACGACCAGCAGCTTGAGACTGGCGATGAAGATTGAGCCACCAATGTCGAACAGTCCGTTGACAAAATAGACCGAGATCACGCCATCCTCGGAAATATCGAGCCAGTGAACGAGCGAGCCGAGTAGCAGCCCGGTGAACATCCCGATCAGGATATCTCGAGTCAGTCTGGCGCGCGCGGCTCTGTCCATGACTCAGGCTACCTCGACCATTTCAAAGTCCTGCTTGGCCACACCACATTCCGGGCAACACCAGTCCTCGGGGATATCGTCCCAGAGCGTTCCCGGCGCAATTCCTTCAGATTCCAGCCCTTCCGCTTCATCGTAGGTAAAGCCACATACGATGCACTGCCACTTTTTCATTGAATCCTCTACTTCTGGTGCCTGCCTGTTGACGCAGCTGTTGCCGCAATTGTCTCCGAATCGCCCGCTTCCAGATTGCGCAACGAATCCCTACGATTTAACCGGCAATGTGGATGAATTCAGTGAACCGATCATTGCTGGTGACCCGGAGCATCGTATACTACCGTATTTACCAACGTCACGACAGAATTGGCCAGAATCCCGTTTCCGCCCATAGAGCAGTTACTCGCGAGCTACTTGCCACGTGCTCCCGCGTTTGTGGCGCTTGCGCGGCTCAACCGTCCTATCGGAATCTATCTGCTGCTCTGGCCCACGATGACGGCTCTGTGGATTGCCGCCCAGGGATGGCCGGGGTGGCACCTCGTGCTGGTCTTCGCCCTGGGCACGCTGCTAACGAGATCTGCTGGCTGCGTGATCAACGACATCGCCGATCGCAACTTTGACGGCCTGGTCAAGCGAACCAGAGACAGGCCCCTCGTGACAGGAGCCATCGACCTGGTGGAAGCGCTGATGTATCTGGGAGTGCTGTCGTTCATGGCGCTGGTACTGGTGCTCAGCACCAACCTCATCACGGTTGCACTGGCCATCGCCGGGGCCATCGTGGCAGTGATCTATCCGTTCATGAAACGCTATACCTATCTTCCCCAGGCTGTCCTCGGCATCGCGTTTTCATTCGGTATCCCCATGGCCTTTACGGCCACGGGCTCGGCCATCAGTCAGACCACAGGATTGCTATTTCTCGCCAACATGCTCCTTACAGTGGTCTACGATACCGAATACGCCATGGTAGACCGGGACGATGACATCAAGCTCGGCCTTCGTTCATCCGCGATTCTGTTCGGTGAACTGGACCGTGCGATCATTGGAGCACTTCAGGCCTGCTTTCTCTACACCCTGTGGCTTGCCGGCCGGCACGCAGACATGGGTTGGCCCTTTATCGTCGGGCTGATGGTGGCTGCCGGCCTGATCCTCTATCAGCAGTACCTGATCCGAAACCGGGACCGGGCGGGCTGTTTCGCCGCGTTTCTCAACAACCATTGGCTTGGCCTGGCCATTTTTCTGGGCACCGTAACCCACTACCTCGTCAAGGACATCGCTGCATGACGGAAGTGGTATTCTCCACGGCCAGACCATCGGGCCCTCTTTTGAAAGCAACCCAAACCATCGTCCAGGTCCTGGACAACGTGGCCGAGTGGACCGGGCGAGTGATTGCCTGGTTTACTCTGGCGATGATGCTGTTGACCTGCCTGGTGGTCGCAATGAGATATGGCTTTGGAAAGGGCTCGATCGGCCTGCAGGAATCGGTGATGTATCTTCACGGCATGGTGTTCATGTTGGGAATCGCCTATACCCTCAAACATCAGGCTCATGTTCGGGTCGATATCCTCTACGAGCGCTTCTCAATCCGGGCAAGAGCAATAGTTGATACGCTTGGTACGCTGCTGTTTCTACTGCCATTTTCCGTCTTCCTGTTGTGGATCAGTCTCGACTACGTGGCGCTGTCATGGTCGATGAAGGAGAGTTCCGGCCAACCTGGCGGTCTGCCCGGGGTATTTCTGCTCAAGACATTGCTGCCAGTGACCGCGCTGCTGATCCTGCTGCAGGGTCTGGCTGAACTGCTCAGAAGTTTTCTGGTGCTGATGAATCGGCCCCATGGCTGAGTACGCACCGTTGATCATGTTCGCGGCGGTTTTCGTACTGCTGTTGCTCGGTTATCCCGTGGCGCTGACGCTGGCAGGCACCGCGCTGATGGCCGCGGCCGTCGGGATTGTCGCAGGGGGGTTTGATGCGACCTTCCTCATGGCGACCCCGAATCGCCTGTTTGGCATCATCACCAACGAAACCCTCATCGCCGTGCCCCTGTTCGTATTGATGGGTGTGATCCTGGAAAAGTCCAGAATCGCCGAGAAGCTGCTCGGCTCCATGAGCAACCTGTTTGGACCACTTCCAGGCGGCCTTGGCCTTGCGGTGACGTTCGTGGGGATGTTGCTGGCTGCCAGTACCGGGATCGTGGGCGCGACGGTCGTCACCATGGGGCTCATGTCACTGCCCGCCATGTTGCGTGCCAACTATGATCCGCGGCTGGCGACCGGTACCATCTGTGCGACCGGTACACTGGGGCAGATCATTCCGCCCTCGATCGCGCTCGTGTTGCTGGGGGACGTCCTGTCCAATGCCTACCAGCAGGCACAACTGAGCCAGGGGATCTTCAATCCCAAGACGGTCTCTGTGGGCGATCTTTTCGCCGGGGCAATTGTTCCCGGTCTGATGCTGGTGGCGATGTATGCCACCTATGTTGCCGGTGTAGCCATCATACAACCTCACCGCGCACCACCTGTTGCAACCCGCACAAACGTCCGCGAGGTCCTGGTGAGCATTCTGCCCCCCCTGGTACTGATCATCACCGTGTTGGGCTCCATTCTATTTGGGGTCGCGACCCCGACGGAAGCAGCCGGCGTCGGTGCGCTGGGGGCACTGCTGCTCGCCTGGCTGAGCGGATCAAGGATCAGTTTCGGACAGTTGAAGGAAATCGCCCGGTCAACCACCCGGACGACCTCGATGGTATTTTTCATACTGATCGGCGCGTCGATGTTTTCCCTCGTGTTTCGCGGCTATGAGGGCGATGACCTGGTCATGCGGATTTTCGAGAGCATGCCTGGCGGGGTCGTCGGCGCCATGATCACCGTCATGGTGGTGATATTCCTGCTGGGCTTCATTCTTGATTTTATCGAAATCACCTTTGTGGTCGTGCCCATCGTCGGGCCCGTCCTGATGGCGATGGGCGTCGATCCAATCTGGCTGGGCATCATGATCGCGGTCAACCTGCAGACATCCTTTCTGACACCGCCATTTGGCTTTGCCCTCTTTTATCTGCGTGGCATTGCACCACCAGGGGTCAGAACCATGGACATCTACCGGGGCGTCGTACCATTTATTGTCATTCAACTGCTGATGCTGGTGTTGCTGGCGCTCGTCCCGACGCTGGTCACCTGGCTACCCTCTCTGCTGTACTCCTGATCGCCACCATGACACCCGCGTTCATCCACACTGCTTTTCCAGTAAGCAATACTGTTCCCGGTGACACGTCTTCAATGCGTCAATACCCCAAGGGGTTCGCTGTAACCATCGTGAGCGTTACTTTGGGGCAGCCCTGGCCGGGTCGCGGGTGTTGATATAGGCCCGTTCTGAAATTTCGTGATAGGCAATCACGTTATCGCGAAATGTCACGTAGGAATCATAGATTCTCTTCTGCAGAGGGTCGCTCTCATCCACGAGTTCATCAGTTGCCTGCAATGAGATGCGCTTGAGTTCTGCAATCACATCATCCGGCAATCGCCGGACATCCGCGCCATGCACTTCAACCAGTTCCGTCAGCGCCGCGTTATTTCTGGCGGTGTATTCCGCCAGCATGTCGGTGTTCATGGCAAGTGACGCCACTTCAACGATCTCCCTCAAATCTGCGGGCAGCTCATTCCATGCGTCCTGGTTGACAATCACTTCCAGGGTGGGGCCCGGCTCCTGCCAGCCCGGGTAGTAGTAATACTTCGCCACCTGGTGCAGGCCAAAGGCGAGATCGTTGTACGGGCCCACCCATTCAGCCGCGTCGATCACGCCCGTCTGCAGACTGGTGTAGATCTCTCCACCCGGAATGTTCACGGCCGTCCCGCCTGCGCGTTCAAACACCTCACCGCCCAGGCCCGGTATGCGCATCTTCATCCCCTTCAGGTCCGCCAGAGAATTGATGGGCTTGTTGAACCAGCCAGCCATCTGGACTCCCGTATTGCCGCCCGCAATCGGCACCAGATTGTGCCGGGCATACAGTTCCCGCCAGAGCGCCATCCCCCCGCCATGCAGCAGCCAGCCATTCATCTCCTGGGCAGTCAAACCGAAGGGAACGGCAGTGAAGAACTGCGCAATGGGTACCTTGCCCTTCCAATAGTAGGCCGCTCCGTGACCCATCTGGGCCGTACCCTGGGACACCGCCTCAAAAACTTCAAGCGGCGGCACCAGTTCTCCGGCACCATAGACCTTGATCTGCAGCCGACCGTTGCTCATCCTGCCAACGCGTTCGGCAAACACTTCCGGTGCCACGCCGAGACCGGGAAAGTTCTTGGGCCAGGTGGTCGCCATACGCCAGGTGAAGGTCCGGGCCGGGGCGGCATCGGTGGCCACATCGTTCCCAATCGAGGGCTCCTGGCCGCAGCCAATCAGCCCGGTAAGCGCAATCAGTACCAGCAACCTGTTCATCCCTTCTCCCATCATTTTGATTCCTGATTGTTGTCCGTATATTTGGCCGGCGCGTCTCTAGCCCAGGGTCTGAAGATTTGCCATTGATGCCATCAACCACTTGCTGCCCTCGCCGGAAAAATTGACCTGGACTCGCGCCTGACGACCCTGGCCCTCATAGTTCAATACAACGCCCTCTCCAAACTTCGGATGATTGACCCTCTGTCCAAGCCTGAACGGAGTGCCTTCAACGGCGACATCCTGGTGGCGAACACCCGTAGTCGGACGGGCGCTCCGGGTTGGCCTGACCACAGAATGGTTCAGCCGGACCTCGGAGATCAGTTCCTCAGGAATCTCGCCTACGAACCGGGACGGCCGATTGTAGCTGTCAATCCCGTTGATCCGACGGGTTTCGGCATAGGTGATATACAACTGGCGCATGGCCCGGGTCAGACCCACATAACACAGCCTGCGCTCTTCCTCCAGCCGCCCAGGCTCTTCCATGGACATCATCGAGGGAAACAGTCCGTCCTCCATGCCTGAAAGAAAGACCAGCGGAAACTCAAGGCCCTTGGCGCTGTGGATCGTCATGAGTTGTACGCAATCTGCATTCGGGTCACCCTGGCCCTCCCCTGCCTCTAACGATGCGTGGGTCAGGAACTCATCCAGCAGGGTCATTTCTTCCCGGGGCGCGTCACCCTCTACATCAAACGTGTAGTCTTCATTCGGGTCAAACGTGCGGGCAGCCGAGACCAGTTCTGCCAGATTCTCAAGCCGGGCCTGTCCCCGCTCGCCGCGCTCCTTTTCATAGTACTCACGTAGCCCTGACCGCTTGATGGCGAGTTCCATCAGCTCACCCAGATCCGCCTGCCGGGTATCCTCATCCAGCGCGTCGATCAGATTCAGGAACCCGGAAATCGCGTTTCGGGTACGGCCGTTCACATTCCCCTGCACCAGTCGGGTGGCGGCCTGCCACAGCGATATGCCTTCGGTCCGGGCCAGCGTCCGAATCTCGCCCACAGTCCGGTCCCCGATACCGCGTGTGGGTGTGTTGACCACGCGCTCGAATGCCGCGTCCGAATCCCGGTGGCTGATCAGGCGTATATAACCGAGCGCATTACGGACCTCGGCCCGTTCAAAGAAGCGTTGCCCGCCGTAGATCCGATACGGCAGCTTCGCTCGAAGCATGGCCTCTTCCAGCACCCGCGACTGGGCGTTGGAGCGATACAGAATCGCGGCCTCCCGGTACGGATTTCCACCGGTGGCCCACACCTTGATCCGTTCAGCTATGTAGCGCGCCTCGTCTATCTCGTTGTAACCGGCATAGAGGCTGATGGGGTCACCATCACCCACTTCGGTCCACAGCTCTTTTCCAAGCCGCCCGGCATTGTTGTCGATCACCCCATTGGCAGCCTTTAAAATGGACCCTGTGGAGCGATAGTTCTGTTCCAGCCTGATCGTGGTACTGTTTGGAAAATCGACAGAAAACTTCTGGATATTCTCGATCCGCGCACCACGCCAGCCATAGATTGACTGATCGTCATCGCCCACTACCATCAGATTGTCATTGTCCCCTGCCAGCAGACGAAGCCAGGCATACTGAATCGCATTGGTATCCTGGAATTCATCAACCAGCAGAGCGGAGAACCGGTCCCGATAGTGGCGCAGCAAAGGCGCATTGCCCAGCCAGAGTTCATGGGCACGCAGCAACAGTTCTGCGAAATCCACCAGCCCGCCTCGATCGCAGGCTTCTTCGTACGCCCGGTATATGGAGAGATGGGTTCGGGTATAAAGGTCTCCATAGTCCTCGATATGATGCGGGCGCAGGCCCTCATCTTTCTGGCTGTTGATGAACCAGGTAGCCTGCCGGGCTGGCCACTTTTTCTCGTCCAGGTTCAGGGAACCAATCACTCGTTTCACGAGACGAAGCTGATCATCACCATCCAGGATCTGAAAGTTCTGCGGCAGTCGAGCTTCCTGAAAGTGTGTTCGCAGCAGGCGATGGGCAATACCATGAAATGTACCTACCCACATGCCCCGCAGAGGCATTTCCATGAGCGCCTCGATACGGCCACGCATTTCTGCCGCCGCCTTGTTGGTAAACGTTACCGCCAGAATACTGTATGGGGAAATGTGCTCGGTCTGGATCAGCCAGGCGATCCTGTGAGTCAGTACCCTGGTCTTACCGCTACCGGCACCAGCCAGAATCAGTCCACTGCCGGGCGGCTGGGTCACTGCCTCTCGCTGGGCGTCGTTCAGTGAATCCAGAATATGGCTGACGTCCAAAGCTACTCTACCGTGACTGACTTGGCGAGATTGCGCGGCTGATCCACATCGGTCCCCTTCAGGACCGCGACATGATAGGCCAATAGCTGCATGGGAATCGTATAGAGCATTGGGGAAACAACCGCAGGACAGCCCGGCATCTCCAGTACGTGGGCCGCATCTGCATCCGCAAAGATCCGGTCCGCAATCACGAACAACTCCCCACCCCGGGCTTTGACTTCCTGCAGGTTCGACTTCAGCTTCTCAAGGAGCAGATCACCTGGCGCCACTGCCACCACCGGCATCTGTTCATCCACCAGCGCCAGCGGCCCATGCTTGAGCTCACCAGCCGGGTATCCCTCGGCATGGATGTACGAGATTTCCTTCAGCTTCAGCGCACCCTCGAGGGCAATCGGATAATGAGTGCCACGGCCCAGAAACAGAACATGATGCTTCTCGACAAATCTGGCTGCCATCTCCTGAATCTGTGCGTCCAGCTTCAGGGTTTCCCTGAGCAGATGGGGCAGGCTGGACAGGGCTGCAACGACTTCCGCCTCCGTCTCCCTGGCCAGGCCATGGTGATGGCCAATCGCAATCACCAGCATCAAGAGGTCCGTTAGCTGATTCGTGAACGCCTTGGTGGACGCAACGCAGATCTCCGTGCCTGCCCTGATCATGAGGGACAAGTCCGATTCCCGTACCAGCGAACTGTTCGGTACATTGCACAGGCAAAGTGAGGCAAGGTAATTCGGGTCCGTTGCTGCTCGCTGTGCCGCCAGAGTGTCAGCCGTCTCACCTGATTGTGAGATGGTAACCAGCAGGGTACCCGGCAAGACGGCGACCGTCCGATATCGCTGCTCGCTCGCGACTTCTACCTGGCAGGGAATTCCGGCAAGCTGTTCGAACCAGTAACGCGCCACCATACCGGTATAGTAACTGCTGCCACAGGCCACAATCTGGATCGCTCGGACCCTGGCAAAGATCGCCGCAGCATCGACGCCGAACGCCTGTTCCAGGACGTGGTGAGAACTGATGCGGCCCTCAAGGGTGGCGGCGACCGTGTCAGGCTGTTCGAATATCTCCTTGGCCATGTAGTGGCGAAACGGGCCCTTGTCTGTTGCATCATGTTGATCCTCAAGCTTCTCGATCCGGCCTTCTACAGGCTCGCCGGCCCCGTCAAAAATCGCAACACTTGCGGTGGTGAGTTCAACGACTTCCCCTTCCTTGAGAAAAATGAAGCGATCAGTCACTGGCCGCAGGGCCTGGGGGTCGGATGCGATGAAATTCTCGCCAATCCCGAGGCCAAGCACCAGAGGGCTGCCTGCCCTTGCTCCGATGATGCGATCCGGATGATCCAGATGCAGGACCGCGATGGCGTACGCGCCTTCAAGCTGGCCGATGGCCTTGCTGACGCCGCCCATGAAATCTCCGCACGCCTCAATTTCGCGATGCAGCAGATGCGCAATGACCTCCGTGTCAGTTTCGGAAGTGAACTGGTATCCATCCTCACCCAGCGCGTAGCGAAGTGAATCATGGTTCTCGATAATACCGTTGTGCACTACCGCCACCTTGCGACTGGAGACATGAGGGTGAGCGTTTGCCTCGGTGGGTTTGCCATGGGTCGCCCATCGGGTGTGGGCAATGCCGATCTTGCCACGCACGACCGATGCGGGCGCGCAGGCGCCACTCAGTTCACTGACCTTACCAACCCGTCGCACCCGCGTGAGGGCATCGTGATCGTCTGCGATCACGCACAAGCCGGCAGAATCGTAGCCTCGATACTCAAGACGTTGCAGTCCTTCAAGGAGAATACCCACCACCTCCCTGCGGGTCACGGCGCCAACGATACCGCACATCTATTTGCGGGCCTTCCAGTTCGGAACGTTCCGCTGACGGGACCGGCCGAGCGCCAGCGAACCGGCTTCAACATCCCGGGTAATCGTGGAACCGGCCGCCACCGTGGCGGACGCGCCTACTTTGACCGGAGCCACCAGCGCGGTGTTGGAGCCAATAAAGGCCGCATCGTCGATGTGGGTCTGATGCTTTGCGACCCCATCATAGTTGCAGGTGATGGTGCCGGCCCCGACGTTCACACCCTCTCCAAGGGTCGCGTCCCCCAGATAGCTCAGGTGGCTGGCTTTTGAGCCGGTCCCCACGTGACTGTTCTTGACCTCGACGAAGTTTCCGATCAGTACCGATTGCGCCAGAATGGTACCGGGCCTCAATCGGGCGAACGGGCCAATCTGGCTGTTTGCACCAATGGAGCACTCATCAATGACGCAATAGGCCTTGATGGTACAGCCGTCACCAATCGTGCTGTTGCGGATCACCGCCCCTGCACCGATGGAAACACCATCGCCCAGCACAACGTGCCCCTCGAAGATGGTATTGCAGTCGATGCGAACATCACGGCCACAGGTCAGCGTACCGCGGCAATCGAAACGTGCAGGGTCCGCGATGTAGACGCCCTCACGCTGGAGTTGTTCGGCGAGTCTGGTACAAAGCGCCCGCTCCAGTGCGACCAGCTGATTCATGGAATTGACACCGGTTACTTCCAGCGGGTCCGGGGAGACCACTGCGGAAACAGCAACGTTGTCCGCGTGCGCGAGGGCCACAATATCCGTCAATAATAGTTCGCCCTGATCGTTATCATCCCGGAGTTGCGGCAGCCAGCTGACCAGTCGATTCGAGTCGACGCACATGATGCCCGTATTGATCTCGGGGATCATTCGTTGATCGCTGGTTGTGTCACGGTGTTCGATGATCGCCCTGACCTGTCCCGCCTCATCCCGAATGATGCGGCCATATCCGGTCGGGTCATCCACCATGACGGTCAACAGGGAGAAATCACCCGCATCAGCGGTCAGTGCCTGAAGGGTCGCCAGGCTGATCAACGGTGCGTCGCCGACCAGGATCAGCAACCGGGTGTTTTCATGGACATCGCCAATCGCCTGAGCGACCGCATGGCCAGTCCCCCGGCGCTCGTGTTGCATCACCCAGTTAATGTTCTGTGGTGAGTGTTCCTGGAACTGTTCCGAGAATTGCTGCTTCGCGGCAACACCCTCGGGGCCGATCACTACATGAACCCTGGAAGGGTCGAGCCTGGCAATGGTGTCCAGCAAATGTCCGAGCAGTGGCTTGCCACATAACGGCTGCATCGCCTTGGGTACAGAGGACCGCATCCGGGTCCCCATGCCTGCGGCAAGGACACAAACCTCCAGCGGACGAACGTCCGGGGACGAATTCGAAGGGTCAGTCATGGGAGCCTGTACGCGTCAAACGAGCCTCAGAGTTTACCCTTTGCTGACTCGAGGTGGCAGGGCCTTTTGGTTCTATGCCGCTGGCTGGGCGAATGGCTGGGAAGCGGCTTCGTCGCAAGTGCAACGAGCTACAGGGTCGCATCTACAGAGCGACTGGCCAGCTTCTACTTTCTGCCCTCGCGAAACTTGCGTACGGTACGGAGCATCGCCGCCTGTTCCTGCAGATCAGCGGCCACCCGGGCGAAGTCAACGTCGGCTCTCTGGTCCGAAAGCTCCCGCTCTGCCTTCTGCTGCGCTTCCACCGCTGCTGCCTCATCAAGATCATCTGCCCTGATCGCGGTATCTGCCAGAATCGTGATGGCAGCTGGCTGCACTTCGATAAAACCGCCGGATGCGAAAAAGATCTCTTCCTCGCCGCCTTCAAGTACCAGACGGACAGGGCCCGGCTTGACGCCTGTGAGCAGCGGTGTATGACCCGGAAGAATACCAAGTTCCCCGATCGTGCCGGTGGCAATGACCATCTCCACCATACCCGAGTAGATTTCCCGTTCGGCGCTGACGATGTTACACAGTACAGTTGATGCCATGATGTTGTCCCCTACAGGGTCTTGGCTTTCTCGATGGCCCCTTCAACACTTCCCACCATCGAGAATGCAGCTTCGGGCAGGTCATCGTATTCGCCTTCAAGGATACCCTTGAAACTTCGAATCGTGTCGGCCAACGGCACATAGACACCGGGTTGGCCGGTAAAGACCTCGGCTACATGCATCGGCTGTGAGAAGAACTGGGATATTTTTCTGGCGCGATAGACAGTCAGCTTGTCTTCTTCGGTCAGTTCATCCATTCCCAGGATGGCGATGATGTCCCGGAGTTCCTTGTACTTCTGTAGCACGCTCTGAACACCCTGGGCGACCTGATAGTGCTCCTCGCCAACCACCAGCGGGTCCAGTTGCCGGGACGTCGAGTCCAGCGGGTCGACAGCGGGATAGATCCCGAGCGATGCGATGTCACGGGACAGCGTCACCGTGGAGTCAAGGTGAGCAAAAGTGGTCGCAGGGGACGGGTCAGTGAGGTCATCTGCAGGAACATATACCGCCTGAACCGAGGTGATGGAACCACTCTTGGTGGTGGTGATCCGCTCCTGCAGTACGCCCATTTCCTCCGCCAGGGTGGGCTGATACCCCACCGCAGACGGCATCCGGCCGAGCAGTGCAGATACCTCGGTGCCAGCCAGCGTGTATCGATAAATGTTGTCCACAAAGAGCAGTACATCGCGGCCGTCATCACGGAATTTTTCTGCCATCGTCAGGCCAGACAGCGCCACTCGAAGCCGGTTGCCGGGCGGTTCGTTCATCTGCCCGAACACCATGGCAATCTTGTCCAGTACACCCGCATCCTGCATCTCGTGGTAGAAGTCGTTTCCTTCACGGGTGCGTTCACCCACTCCGGCAAACACCGAAAGCCCCGAGTGCTCCCGGGCAATATTATTGATCAGTTCAAGCATGGTCACGGTCTTGCCAACGCCCGCACCACCGAACAGTCCAACCTTGCCGCCCTTGGCGAATGGGCAGATCAGATCGATGACCTTGACGCCCGTTTCCAGCAGGTCGCGACCCCCCGCCTGTTCCTCAAAGGAGGGCGGCTTGCGGTGAATCGGCATACGCTCCTGTTCACCGATCGGGCCCTTCTCGTCAATCGGGGTACCCAGCACATCCATGATGCGGCCAAGGGTCTGTTCCCCCACGGGCACGGAGATCGGCGCACCTGTGTTGGTGACAGGCAATCCGCGGCTGATGCCTTCAGAAGAACCCATGGCGATCGTTCGCACCACACCATCGCCGAGCTGCTGCTGGACCTCAAGAGTCAGACCTGCCTTGTCCACCATCAGGGCATGGTACACCTGCGGTACCTCATCGCGTGGGAACTCCACGTCGATGACCGCACCGATGACCGAAACGATTCGTCCGCTACTCATTTGCTTTATCCTCTTAACTTAACTAATCGGCCGGGCAGACTAGACTGCTGCCGCACCGCCAATAATCTCTGACAGTTCCTGGGTAATGGACGCCTGCCGCTGGTTGTTCATGATCAGTTCCAGCTCATCAATCATTTCGCCCGCATTTTCCGAGGCGTTCTTCATGGCAATCATTTTTGCCGCCTGCTCACAGGCGCCATTTTCCACCACTGCCTGATAGACCTGGGCCTCAATAAACCGGGTAATCAATCCCTCAATCAGTTCTCTTGCCTCGGGCTCATAAATGTAGTCCCAGCGGTGTTTCAATTGACTGTCGTCCGTGGCATCCAATGGCACCAGCTGCCGAATGGTCGGGGTCTGGGTCATGGTATTGATGAAAATGTTGTTGGCGAGGTAAATCTTGTCAATCCGACGTTCTTCGAATGCGTCCAGCATGACCTTGATGCTACCGATCAGATCCACCATTGATGGCGTCTCACTGACATGACTGCTGGCGGCCACCACATTACCACCGTAGCTCCTGAAGAACTGCGCGCCCTTGTTCCCCACCAGGCAGAGGTCCACCTCAATACTATCGTCGTACCACTTCTTCAGGTCCTGAACCACTCGCTTGAGAAGGTTGATATTGAGACCGCCGCAGAGCCCCTTGTCAGTGGTCACGATGATGTATCCAACGCGCTGCACGTCACGTTCGATCATGAGCGGATGTCGGAACTCTGCAGAGGCGTTCGCGACGTGCCCGATCACGGTCCGGATATGATCCGAATAGGGACGGCCACGGGCCATTCTGTCCTGCGCCTTGCGCATCTTGCTCGCCGCCACCATCTCCATGGCACTGGTGATCTTCTGAGTATTCTTGATACTACCGATCTGCTTCCGTAATTCCTTTGTGCCTGCCATAGTATTCTCGTCAGGTTTACCAGGTCTGGGTCGACTTGAAGGTCTCGATTGACCTGGTCATATACTCGGTGACCTCATCGGTATAGGCGCCTTCGGTATTGACCCGGGCCATGAACTCCGAATGTTCGGCATTCATGTAGGACAAAAGGGCAGCCTCGAAATCCAGCACCTTGTCCACTTCGATATCCTCAAGAAATCCCTCGTTGGCTGCATAAAGCACGACACCCATCTCTGCCACCGTCATGGGGGAGTATTGTTTCTGCTTCATCAACTGGGAAATACGCTCACCATGTTCGAGCTGACGACGGGTCGCCTCGTCAAGGTCCGAGGCAAACTGTGAGAACGCCGCCAGTTCACGATACTGCGCAAGGGCGAGTTTGATGCCGCCACTGATCTTGGACATGAATTTCATCTGGGCGTCGCCGCCGACCCGCGATACCGAAATGCCTGGGTTCATAGCGGGTCTGTTGCCGGAGTTGAACATGTCTGTTTCCAGAAAGATCTGACCGTCGGTAATGGAGATGACATTGGTCGGCACAAACGCGGAGACGTCTCCGGCCTGGGTTTCGATGATGGGCAGAGCGGTGAGAGACCCGGTCTTCCCCTTGACCTCGCCGTTAGTAAAGTTCTCCACGTAATCGGCATTGACCCTGGCTGCTCGTTCCAACAATCGGGAGTGCAGGTAAAATACGTCACCGGGATACGCTTCACGGCCTGGTGGGCGTCGCAGCAACAGCGAAATCTGACGGTAGGCCCAGGCCTGTTTGGTCAGATCATCATAGATAATCAGTGCATCTTCACCACGGTCGCGAAAGTACTCACCCATGGAGCACCCGGCATATGGGGCCAGATACTGCATGGGAGCCGGGTCAGATGCGCCAGCGGCCACGACAATCGTGTTCTCCATGGCACCGTGTTCTTCAAGGGTCCGCACGACGTTGGCAACCGATGAGAACTTCTGGCCTATGGCCACATAAACACACTTGATGCCAGAGGCCTGCTGATTGATGATCGTGTCGATGGCAATGGCGGTTTTACCAATCTGCCTGTCACCGATGATCAACTCACGCTGGCCACGACCGATGGGGATCATCGAGTCGATACACTTCAATCCTGTCTGTACCGGCTGGTCCACGTGCTGTCGGGCAATGACGCCCGGGGCGACTTTCTCGACCGGGGCCGTCAATTTCGCGTTAATGGGACCTTTGCCATCAATAGGATTACCCAGAGCATCGACCACCCGGCCCAGAAGTTCCGGCCCGGTGGGCACTTCCAGAATCCTGCCCGTACACTTGGCGGTTTCGCCTTCCCGCAGGGCCTTGTAATCGCCCAGCACCACGGCGCCAACGGAGTCACGCTCCAGATTCAGCGCGAAGCCGAACAGATTGTTGGGGAACTCGATCATTTCCCCATTCTGTACGTCAGCCAGACCATGGATGCGTACGATACCGTCCGACACGCTGACGATCGTACCCTCGTTGCGTGCTTCTGAAGATACATCGAGATTCTCAATACGTTGCTTGATGATCTCGCTGATTTCGGAAGGATTCAGTTGTTGCATGTTCCGTTCCTCAAGTACAAAAATTCATTAACTGCAAAAATTCATTCGACCGGCTTCACCGGCTCCGTTAACTCAACGCCTGGGACAGCTTCCTCAGCTTGCCGCGGATCGAATAATCGATCACGGTATCCTCTGCCTTGACCACCACGCCGGCCAGCAAGGTGGCGTCGACACTGGTGCTGAGTTCGACCTCTCGCTGCAAGTAGCGATGCAGGGTTTCAGCCAGGGCAGTCACCTCTGCCTCAGAGACCTCAAATGCACTGCGGACCTCTACTTTGACGGTCTTTTCGTGCTCTGCCTTGAGCAGTTCAAACAGCTCCGCGATCTCCGGCAGCAGCGTGATGCGGCCATACTGCGCCAGTATCTGAACAAAATTCTGCGCGGGTGTGTCCAGCTCCCCGGACAAGAATTCCCGCAGGAACGCCGCCTCCTGACCACTGGTGAGCATTGGGTCATCAAGACGTTCCCGAATCACGTCGTGGTCCACGGCAGATGCAAGTAGCGCAAGCATGGTTGACCACTTCGCCAGATTTTCCCGCGGATCACCACTTTCAATCGCATAGGCAAAAGCCGCCCTGGCATAGGGCCTTGCGATGGTCGTGAGTTCTGCTTCAGCCATGTCGGACTCCGCTACAGCTGCGCTGCGAGATTGGTCAGCATGCCCTCATGGGCGTTGCGGTCCACTGAACTCTCAAGGATCTTCTCGGCTCCCTGGATCGCAAGGGCACCTACCCGACCCCGCAGTTCTTCCCGGGCCCGGTTAATCTCCTGCTCGATCTCGCCCTGGGCGCCGGCAATAATGCGTTCGGCTTCCTCACGCGCCTGCCCCTTGGCTTCTTCGATAATCTGGTTGGCCCGGTCTCGTGCCTGGTTGATCAGCTCGGCCGACTGCTTCTTGGCAGCGTCCAGCTCTAGGTCTGCCGCTTCGTTGGCCTGCTCAAGCTGTTTCTCAGCCGCCACCGCCTTTTCGAGCCCTTCGCTGATGGTCTGCTGTCGTTCACGCATGGCCTGGGTCAGATGAGGCCAGATGTACTTCATGCAGATGATCACAAAGGCGACGAAGGTAATCATCTGGCCCAGCATTGTTAGGTTGATGTTCATGCTCGCATCACCTCGGCTTCGTTTTTTATCAGGCTGATTGCTAGAGTGCGAAAATCAGATACAGGGAGATACCCACAGCAATAATCGGCATAGCATCGACGAGCGCGAGTGCGATAAAGAGCTGCGTCATCAACATCGGCTGCAGTTCGGGCTGGCGGGCGACGCCTTCCAGATATTTTCCCGACAAGATGCCGATGCCGACACCACTGCCGATGGCACCGAGGCCCATCAAGATGCCGCCGGCGACGAAAATTAGGGACTGTTCCATGAGTTACTCCTGCGTAATAGTCTGAATCGTAATTGACTGGATAGTGGACTGAATAGTGGGCTGAATCATCCTGAGTTGGCCAACCATCTAATGCTCCTCCGTCCCATGTGCCTGCGTAAGGTATACGATGGTCAAAATCATGAAAACGAAGGCCTGCAAACTGACAATGATGACGTGGAACAGTGCCCACGGCAGCGACAGTACCCACTGGGCGTAGAACGGTAACAGCGCGATCAGAATGAAAATCATCTCGCCAGCGTACAGATTACCAAACAACCTGAGTCCATGAGACAGGGGCTTGGCAATCATGTCCACAACCTCAAGAATGAAGTTGAACCAGTACATGCTCCAGTGTGGGATCGGATGTGTGAACAGGCCCGCGGTGAACTTGATCGGGCCCTTGATCTTGAAGTTGTAGTACAGCACCAGAAAGAACACGCCAATCGACATACCCAGTGTTGCATTGGGGTCCGTCGTCGGCACTACCTTGAAGTGCTCCACGCCCGCCAGCAGTGCCAGCTGGGGAATGACATCGACCGGTATCAGGTCCATGCAGTTCATGAGGAACACCCACACCAGAATGGTCAGAGAGAGCGGCCCGATGATCGCATTCGGCCGGTTCCCGAACACCTGCGTGATGTTATCTTCAACAAACTCCACGGTCATTTCGCAGAAATTCTGCAGCCCCCCCGGTACGCCCGTGGTGGCCCGTCGAGCGCCCGATATGAATAACGCCAGAAAGACGATGCCAAGCCCGATAGACCAGAACATGGTATCGACATGGATCGCCCAGAATCCCATCTGACCGACTTCCTCGGCGCTGTGCGCAAAGCCCCAGGACCCATCGGGGTGCTGACCATAGGTCAGGTTGGTCAGGTGGTGCTGAATGTATTCCTGTGATGTGGGATTATCGCCAGCCATTATTTTCCGTCACTTTCCGTCTTGTTCGCTGAACACACTTTCTTCTTTACTTCTCAACACGCGGTTAGCCATCACCATGTTCACTGCCAATCACACGCAGCCAACATTCGGAATCGATCGTCAGATCAATCCAGAGGTATTGTTGCGCGCCTGCGTAGCCTCATCGCTTCAATCAACGGCACAATGCCATAGCACATCTGCATCAGGACAAAGGTGCCGAAAAAACACAGTACGTTCAACGGCTCAACCAGCACAAAAACCACACTAAAGAGCGCTATAGAGAATGCCTGCCTCCCCAACTCGCCCGTCAGCAAAGGCGTTAAGCCGTTGCCGCCCCTGGCGGACCGCTGTTGCCCCGAGAACCGGACCACTGCATAGAGCGTTGGCAGGACACCTGTCAGGCCTCCCAGTAGTGCGGAGTAGGAAGCCACCACATCGACAAACAGACAACCTGCGGCTGCGCCAAAGGTGATCACTACCTGCGCCGTCACAATTCGACTGAGCGTGTTCATCTGACCCCACCTAACCCAATGGTCTGCCCAGCCAGTCTGCTCTCTGTGTCACTTCAAGCCCCGATGACCCCTGTTCAATCGCTGCCTGTAGGTCTCCAGCCGAAACGGGACCAAAAGCCACCCTATTCGTCGGGGTGCAGAGTATAGAGATTAACCGCAGAAGGGGCAACCAAGGCCAGGGCAATCGGCAAAGAAATCTATGCCCATTCTGTCAACGAGATTTACACCAGTATGGTCGCCTGGCAACGACCCCGGTCAACCCAGCCTGGCTTCGAACTCCGGTCAGGCGCATCGATCACGGATCACCCGGCCAGGACGTCTATTCCAGTTTCCCGAATCGGGCCAGGATTCCATCGAGTTCATCGAGGCTGCTGTAACTGATCACGACCTTCCCCTTACCCTTGCTGTGCTGGATCCGCACCGGCTGTCCGAAACTGGCAGAGAGCCGGTCCTGAAGCTTGCGGGTATCTGAATCAACGGACACGGGTTTCGGTGGCGGTGGCTTGCTTCCCCAGTGACGTACCAGTTCCTCGGCCTGACGAACGTTGAGCTGGCGGTCAACAATCTGGTTTGCGGCCGCTTCCTGCTCGGAGTCAGCCAGTGACAGCAGCGCCCTGGCGTGCCCGAAATCAATGTCGCCACTGCCGACAAGTGCCATCACCCGGGGCGCAAGATTGTTCAGGCGCAGATAATTGGTGATGGCGGTTCTGCTCTTGCCAACAGCATCTGCGACCTGCTGATGGGTCAGATTGAATTCCGAAACAAGCCGCTGCAGTGCCTGGGCTTCTTCCATCGCGTTCAGATCCTCGCGCTGAACATTCTCAATCAGTGACATGGCAAGAGCCGCCTCATCATCAACATCCCTGATAACAGCGGGGATCGTCTCGAGCGATGCTCGCTGGGCCGCCCGCCAGCGCCGTTCTCCAGCGATGATCTCAAACCGGTTTTCCGCCACGGGTCGCACCACGATCGGCTGCATCACGCCCTGATGACGAATGGACTGCGCCAGTTCTTCCAGCGCTTCTTCCGGGAAGTCCTTCCTCGGCTGATACTTGCCTGGCCTTAGCCACTCTATGGGAAGGTCCTGAAGGGCACTCGGCTCTGGATTCGGCTGGTCATCAGCATTACCGCCAAGCAGGGCATCCAGGCCCCGGCCCAATCCACGTTTTTTTCCTTTTGCTACCATGGTCTACTCCACACGTCGCACCAACTCGCCCGCCAGTGCCAGATACGCCTGGGCACCCCGCGATTGCCTGTCATAGTACAGCACAGGAAGGCCGTAGCTCGGGGCTTCAGCTAACCGTACATTCCTGGGAATGACGGTACGATAAACCTGGTCATCGAAATGTTCAGTCAACTGTCGGGACACATCCATCGTAAGGCTGTTACGGGCGTCGAACATCGTCCTCACAATACCCTCAATCCGCAGGCCCGGATTCAGCCTGGTGGTCATTCTGGATATGGTGTTAACCAGCGCCGAGAGCCCCTCCAGGGCATAGTATTCACACTGCATCGGGATCAACACGGCCTCGGCCGCCACCAGTCCGTTGACGGTCAATAACCCAAGCGATGGTGGACAGTCTATGATGATGTAGCCGAAACGCTTGTCGACCACCGCAAGCGCCTGCTTTAACCGAAACTCCCAACCCGGGATACTCAGTAATTCAATCTCAGCGCCCGTCAGATCCACGTTGGCAGGCAATACGTGATAGCCGGACGCTTCGGCGTTGATCATCGCGTCCTCGACCGGAACCTGGTCGATCAGAACATCGTAAACCGAAAAAGCCTGGTCCTCTTTCTCGATGCCGCTTCCGGTCGTGGCATTCCCCTGAGGGTCCAGGTCTACGAGCAACACTTCCCGGCCCATCGCTGCCAGGGAAGCTGCCAGATTCAGGCTGGTCGTGGTCTTGCCGACACCACCTTTCTGATTTGCGATCGCGAGGATCATGCTGCGGTCACCTCACCCGGTTCCAGACGAATTGCCCAGCGCTGCGCATCCAGCATCGGAACACGCAAAGGCGTTGCGTCCCGGATACGGAGACGATGAGAACCGGACAATACCTCCGAATGACTCTTCATCGCGATGAGATTACCACTGCGGGCAACCAGATGGGCACACTGATCAGCCAGTTCGTCGAGCGGTGCAAGGGCTCTGCACAGCACCTGATCGTATTGCTGGCGCCAATCCTCCAGTCGCGACTGGATCACGGTGAGATTTTGCAGACCGAGGCTGATGCGGGCCTGGGTGAGGAATCGGGTCTTTTTGCCGTTACTGTCGAGCAGCGTAAATTGCCGTTCAGGAAAGTGCAGCGCCAGGGGAATCCCCGGGAGTCCAGCACCACTTCCCACATCGATGATCCGCTGTCCATCGATGAGTGGTACGATGGACAGCGAATCCAGCAGGTGCTGGCTGACCATTTGCGCAGGGTCCCGAATCGCCGTCAAATTATAGGTCCGGTTCCAGCGTTCAAGACACAGCAGGTAGTCCAGGTATTCATCCCGGTAGGAACATTCGAAAGCGAGCGCCTGGAGGCCCGAACGGATAAGCTGCTCCAGAGTCATCAGGCGGTTTTCAGTGTTCCGGATGCCCTCGACTTCTTCAGATGAACCAGCAGCAGCGATACAGCGGCAGGGGTCACACCTGATATTCTGGATGCCTGCCCAACCGTCGACGGCTGAACCTCTTCGAGTTTCTGGCGGACCTCATTGGAGAGCCCTCTTACCTGCCCGTAGTCAGTCCCTTCCGGTATGACCGTCCCATGCTGAGATTTGATTCGATCAATATCCTGTTGCTGGCGGGCAATGTATCCGGCGTATTTGGCATCGATCTCAACCTGTTCACGGACCTCATCAGGCGCGTCCAGGCCGCCGATTGCTAGCAGCGTACCCACATCAACGCCCGGGCGTTTGACGAGTTCGTGCAGGGTATATTCCCTTGCCATTGGCTGTCCGAGGCATGCTTCGATCTCCGGGTTCCCTGGCTGAATGCACCTGGTGGTCATTTCCAGACGAAGTTGCTCGATCTGTTCTGCCTTCCTGGAGAAAGCGGCCCATCGCGCTTCATTGACAAGACCCATGTCTCGACCGCGCGCCGTCAACCGACGGTCCGCATTGTCCTGACGGAGTACCAACCGATACTCAGCACGGCTCGTAAACATCCGATAGGGTTCCCGGGTTCCCAGCGTGATCAGATCGTCGATCAGGACACCGATATAGGCCTCGCTTCGATCAGGACACCAGGGTGCCTCGCCCCTGACCTGCCGCGCCGCGTTAATGCCGGCAATCAGCCCCTGGGCAGCGGCTTCTTCATATCCCGTCGTGCCGTTGATCTGGCCCGCAAAATACAGACCGTCTACGTGTCTTGTCTGTAACGAGGACTTGAGGTCTCTTGGTTCAAAATAGTCATATTCAATGGCGTACCCTGGTCGGGTGATATGCGCCTGCTCAAAGCCCCCGATCGAATGTACCAGCTCGGTCTGGACGTCGTACGGCAGACTGGTGGAGATCCCGTTGGGATAGACTTCCCGGGTGGTGAGCCCTTCCGGCTCGATAAAAATCTGATGCCCGGTACGTTCAGCGAACCGGACCACCTTATCCTCTATGGACGGACAATATCGGGGGCCCACGCCATCAATCTCACCCGTGTACAAAGGAGACCGGTCCAGACCGGCGCGAATGATGTCGTGGGTCCGTTCATTGGTGTGGGTAATGAAACAAGGCACCTGACGCGGATGCTCGGAACCGTCAGAGAGAAAGGACATCACTGGCGCCGGATCATCTCCCGGTTGCGCCTCCAGTCCGTCGAAATCGATCGTTCTGCCATCGATCCGGGGCGGCGTGCCGGTCTTCAGGCGGCCCACGGTAAAGGGCATCTCCCGCAGTCGCTGTGCCAGCCGGTTCGACGGCGCATCGCCGGCCCGGCCGCCCTCGTGTCGGGCCATGCCCACATGGATCAGTCCGCCCAGGAACGTCCCGACAGTCAGGACCACAGCGGGGGCATGAAAGGTGAGTCCCAGGCCGGTAACCACACCACGTACCCGGCCGTTCTCGATCAGCAGATCCTCTACTGATTGCTGAAACAGGTGCAGATTGTCCTGGGCCTCAATGATCTGCCTGATCGCGATCCGATAGAGCGCCCGGTCCGCCTGGGCCCGGGTAGCTCGTACTGCCGGCCCCTTACGGGAATTGAGTGTACGAAAGTGAATGCCCGCCTGGTCCGCTGCCACCGCCATGGCACCGCCCAGAGCATCAATTTCCTTGACCAGATGGCTCTTGCCAATGCCACCGATGGCTGGATTACAGGACATCTGGCCCAACGTCTCAATATTCTGGGTCAGCAATAGAGTCCTGCAGCCAATCCTCGCGGCCGCGAGCGCCGCTTCAGTTCCGGCATGTCCGCCGCCAACGATGATGACGTCGTAATGGCTGTGATTCACGGCTGAACCCTCAATTCAGGGACGGGGAAGTATACGTATGGTATTGCCAATGTCCACGATGGTCATTTGCCAATACAGAAGCTAGAAAATATCCGGCCCAGCAGATCGTCGCTGGTGAACACGCCTGTGATCTCGCCCAGAGACTGCTGACAGTAACGGAGATCCTCAGCCAGCAACTCTCCCGAATGATCCTCCCGATATCGGGAAAACCCTTGCTCCAGATGTCGCTCGGCGTCTTGCAGAGCCTTGACATGACGGCTGCGGGCACTGAACGTGCCCTCTTGCCCGGACTGAAAACCGATTTCTGTCTTGATCCGGTCCTTCAGATGATCGATTCCTTCTCCAGTCAGCGCCGAGACGACGCAAGCCCCCGGCGGTAGCCCGGCAAACGGCTGCGAGACAAGATCAGCCTTGTTAAGCACCAGCAGACATCGGCTGTCATCGGGCAGGCTCCGCCGGATATCCTGAGCCTCGTGCAGCCCGGACCCGATCGGTTTATCCACGTGGCCGGTCAACGCCACGACAATGACAATCAGATCCGCCCGGGCGATCTCGTTCTCGGCGCGCCTGACGCCCTCGCGTTCGATGGGATCAGTCGAATCCCGAAGGCCTGCGGTATCGACCAGCCTGACAGGTATTCCGTCGATGTGGATGTGTTCATTGACGATATCCCGGGTAGTACCCGGGATCGCCGTCACAATGGACGTGTCTCTGCCGGTCACCCGGTTCATCAAACTGGACTTGCCGGCGTTGGGCCTGCCGGCAAACACGATGTTGACGCCTTCTCTCAGTAACGCACCCTGGGTCGCGCCGGCGATAACCCTCTTGAATCGCTCACGCAGTGAATCGAGCTCTCTGCCGACGCGCTCATCACCAAGAAAATCGATCTCCTCTTCCGGAAAGTCCATCGCGGCTTCTACGTAAATCCGGATCTGGATGACGCCCTCTGTCAGGTCATGAACCGCCTCTGAGAACGCGCCTTCAAGCGAGCGCACCGCGTTTCTGGCTGCCTCACTGCTGGCACTGTCAATCAGGTCAGCGATGGCCTCTGCCTGAGACAGGTCGATCTTGTCGTTCAGAAAAGCTCGCTCCGAGAATTCCCCGGGACGCGCTGGCCTCGCGCCAAGGCCGAGCACACGCTCAACCAGCAGATTCATCACGACCGGACCGCCATGGCCCTGTAGTTCAAGAACGTCTTCACCGGTAAACGAGTGGGGAGCGGGAAAATAAAGGGCCAGGCCCACATCGATCGCGGCGCCGTCCGCATCGCGAAAAGCACAATAGACGGCGTAACGTGGTGTGGGCAAAGACCCGGCAACAGCTACCGCGATGGACTCTGCCAGAGGTCCCGAGATACGTACCACCCCGATGCCACCGCGTCCAACCGGCGTGGCCACTGCGACAATCGTGTCGCCAGCGGGGTTCATTTTTCCAGGTCGAGCTGCCGGGTGACCCACCACTGCTGGGCAATGGACAGGACGTTGTTAACAAGCCAGTACAGCACGAGGCCGGCCGGAAACCACAGAAAAAAGAAGGTAAACATGATCGGCATCAATTTGAAGATTTTTGCCTGCATGGGATCCGGTGGCTCTGGCTGCATCAGGGTCACAAAATACATGGATACGCCCATCAGGATCGGCAGCACAAAGTACGGGTCCATCACTGCCAGGTCTTCGATCCACAGCATGAACGGCGCCTGGCGTAGTTCAACACTCTCCAGTAACACCCAGTAAAGGGCAATGAACACCGGCATCTGGAGTAGCAGCGGCAGACAGCCACCGAGTGGATTGGCACCTTCCTTCTTGTACAGGGCCATCATCTCCTGGGAGAATTTCTGCCGATCCTCACCATACTGTTCCTTCAGACGCACCATCTTGGGCTGGAGTTTTCGAAGCTTGGCATTGGATCTGAAGCTCGCTGCAGACAGCGGATAGAGCAACAGCTTGACCACCAGAGTCAGGATCATGATCGCCACACCCCAGTTCACGACGAACCCCTGGATGAAGGTCAACATATGAAACAGTGGCTGCGCCAGCCACCAGAGAAAACCATAATCAACGGTAAGATCCAGACCTTCAGCAACTTCCTCCAGCCGGTACTGATCCTTCGGCCCGGCATAAAAACCAATCGCCTGGGACCCCTCGCTTCCGGCCGGTACGGTGATCAATGGTGCTGTCACACCAAACAAAAAAGTGTTCTGGCCCGATAATTTCCTGGCGCGGTAGGCATATTCGCCTTCACCCTCTGGTACCAGAGCCGTCACGAAGTAATGTTGAACCATGGCGATGTAGCCGCCATTAAAGCGAGCACGATAGGGTTCTTCCTCCACATCGTCGAACTCCAGCTTTTCAAACAACGCTTCCGGTGTTCGCGTCGCGCCACCCACATAGGGTTGCAGCCCCATTGCATTGGTCTTGGAATCGTGTGGATCTTCACCGTCACGCTTGATTTGCGCAAACATGGCACCGGTCCAGTCTTCCACTGATCCATTGCTGATCTCATAGAGGATTCGTACCAGATAATCCCCCCTGGCTAACTCGAAGACCTTGCGAATGCGTACGGACGAAGGGGTATCCAGGGTCAGAACAACTCTCATCTGATCCTGGTCACCGAGCTCATAGTGGGATTCTGCCACCGAAAACCGGGGTCTGCCGCCTGCTGTATCAGTGGCGTTGGGGCCAATGATGCCGCTTTGGGCACTATAGGCATTACGCGGGTCCACCAGGACAAATGGCTCTGCGGAGCCCAGTTGCCTGGGATACCGTCGCAGAGAGGCCTCAACAATGTCACCTCCCACGGTATCGATCACCAGGTTCAGGACGTCAGATTCAACCCGGACCAGACGCTCCGCGGCGACCGGGGTAGCATCACCGGTGGGGCTGGTCGCCGGCTGTGACAAATCCAGGGAGGGAATCATCTCACTGGAAGAAGCTGCAGGCGTTGCCTCTCCCACGGGAACCTCACCCATGGCAGGAATACTGAGGTTGTCTGTCGGGTTTGCGACGGTCTCGGTCGGGGGTGTCTGTACAGCGTCGCCGTAGTCTTCATTCCACTTGAGTATGAGCATGTAGGCCGTTACGGCCAGGCCCAGCAGGATGAAGATCCGTTGGTAGTCCATCAACGTGATTCCAGGGCGACGTGATCCGGGGAAGGCTGGTTTCCCGTCGGCACTTCATCGATACCCCCGGGATGGAATGGATGACATTTGGCCAGACGACACACGGCCAAACGGGTACCTTCGAGCGGCCCATGTTGTTCGATTGCCTGCATGGCATAGTGAGAGCACGTGGGGTGGAACCGACACCGATTTCCGAGAAAACCGCTTAGCGCGGCCTGATAAAGCCAGATCATACCGATCAATAGTTTGCGAACGAATTTCATCTCGGCTCCTTGTCCACCAGTTGCCCAAACAGTCGATTAATATGCAGATGGATATCCGGTCGATCCAGGAGGTTGACCGGGCCACGAAGCAGAACGACAACATCAAAGTGTCTTTGCGACAGCGCACTCCGGCGAAAGGCCTCTCTGATGATCCGTTTGATCATATTTCGCTTCACAGCCGTGGGGGTGGTCCGTTTGCTGATGATCATACCTAATCTGCTGTAGCGGCAGGTATTCTCGCGAGCCAGGACAAGAAAGCCTGGTGTCGTCAGCCTATGGGATGGATGCTTGAAAACTGCATCGAAAGCCCGTCGGTCGCGAAGCCGCCGTTGTGGTGGAAACGACCGGGCATCAGCGCCCTGGGTCAAGCAGAAAGTTCTTTACGGCCCTTTGCACGTCTGCGCTTGAGTACCAGACGTCCGGCTCTGGTGGCCATACGCGAACGAAAGCCGTGAGTTCTCTTACGCTTGAGTACACTGGGTTGAAATGTTCTTTTCATTACAAATGGCCAATTTGAAGAGCCGCGGATTCTAATGAAGAACCGGTGTCCAGTCAATTTGAGTGATGTGCTGAAACGATCGAAGGTGGTTGAACACGACTCGTTTCCTTTATTTCTATGCGCGTTTAATAATTAAGTATTCTTAAATATTTAAAAACTTGTTGTTGTTATTTCTATTAAGAGTGGCAGGGCTGTGCGCAAGTGACTTTTCATACCCGATTTCAACGGGTTGGATGATGCCAAACAGACGGGATATCGGGGTCTTGTTCATGGGTACAAGCTGTGGATAGTCAGTGGCGAAATGGATGACTTATCCTGGAGCCGGAAAAGACGCGAGCGCGGCATGAAGTTATCCACAGGTTAATCACAAGTTGATCACGGGTTTTACATAAATTACTGAATTTAAACTATTTTTTGGTTAGGGATTTTCCAAGGAAAGCTTTGCGCAGCCTGCCTATAGGGTTTACTATCTCCTGGGTCGGGCGCGGTCAATGGAAAATGATAATGACCCTTTCTTCTCACGATCTGTGAGGAGTCCGCGACCCAAAATGATACAAATGTAGCGTGAACGAACAATATTACGCGGGGGTTCTGTGGCGTCATCGGTTTGGCAGAAATGTCTGGACAGTCTTGAGCGTGAACTGTCCAGTCAGCAATTCAATACATGCATTCGGCCATTGCAGGTGGTGGCGGGGGAATCTGAAGTCAGGCTGTTTGCGCCCAACAAATACATTCGTGACCAGGTCAATGCACAATATCTAAAGCGAATCAGCGAGTTGATCAGGCTGTTGGCGGATCAGGATGTACGGCTGGAAATCGGTAGTTCACACCGCAGCGCCAGTACCGGCAATGGTGCTGACGCTGGTAAGAGGGGTGTCGCTGACAAAGCCGGCAGGAATGACTGGTCAAATCCCAGGGCCAATTCGTTCGCGGCGAGGGAGAACTTTTACCCACTGCTCGACCTGAACAAGGCCCATACGTTCGACAGTTTTGTAGAGGGCAGATCGAATCAGATCGCCAGGGCTGCAGCGCTGCAGGTGTCAGAGAACATCGGCGGCGCGTCGTACAACCCATTGTTGCTCTATGGGGGCGTGGGTTTGGGAAAGACTCATCTGATGCATGCCGTGGGAAATGCCATCGTCGAGCGTAATCCGAGGCTCAAGGTGGCGTATATGTATTCCCAGCGCTTTATGGAAGATATGGTCAGAGCCATTGAGCAGAGTGCCATGGCGGACTTTAATCAATACTACCGCTCGGTGGATGTCCTGCTGATGGATGACATTCAGTTTCTGGCCAAGGGCGTAAAGTCACAGGAGGAATTCTTCCATGTTTTCAATCGATTACAGGAGGATGGTCGGCAGATAGTACTGACCTGTGATCGATATCCGAAGGAGATTGAAGGTCTGGAGGAACGGCTGGAGAGTCGATTCATCTGGGGTATGACAGCCCAGGTAGAGCCCCCGGAACTGGAAACGAGAGTTGCGATCCTGATGAAGAAGGCAGATCAGGAAGGCGTTTCACTTCCCCATGAAGCGGCCTTTTTTATGGCAGAACGGATCAGGTCCAATGTACGGGAGCTGGAAGGCGCACTCAAGCGCGTGATCGCGATCGCGCAGTTCACTGGCCGTGCCATCGACATTGAGCAGGTACGCGAGGCACTGCGAGACCTGATCGCGATCCAGGATCGTCAGGTGGGGCTCGAGAATATTCAGAAGAAGGTGGCTGAATACTATAAGATTCGTATCAGTGACCTCCACTCCAAAAGACGCACAGTGTCGGTCGCGCGTCCCCGACAGCTTGCGATGGCGCTCGCCAAGGAACTCACAACCCATAGCCTTCCGGAGATAGGGGATGCATTTGGCGGGAAGGACCACACAACGGTGTTACATGCCTGCCGTCGGATTGAAGAGTTGCGGGAGAGCAATCGAAACATCGGCGAGGACTACAATAACCTGTTGCGGATATTGACCAACTGACACCTCGCGGCTGGTCCTGAACCGACGTTGGGTTGAGTGAGGTCGATCGGTACGAGGGAGGATTGGATAGAAAAACTATGAGGTTCACGGTAAGTAGGGATTCACTTCTTGTTCCGTTACAGTTGCTCTCCGGCGTGATTGAGAGGCGTCAGACGTTGCCCATCCTGTCTAATATCCTCCTGGCCGCTGATGATGGTGAGCTGGTTTTGACGGCGACCGACCAGGAAGTGGAATTAACCATACGAGTGGCGGACATCGAGATTGATGAACCCGGAGAAACGACCGTACCGGGGCGCAAGCTGGTCGACATCATCAAGAGCCTGCCTGAGGGTGCCGGCGTCGTCATGGCACTGGATGGAAGCCGTCTGGGAGTGAGGGCGGCCCGATTCCGATCACATCTCGCGACATTACCGGTGACCGATTTCCCGGTCGTTGAAACCGGGCAGGGCGAAACGGTGTTGTCGTTGTCCAAAGACCTGTTGTCGCGCCTTCTGGCTCGTACCAGCTTTGCCATGGCGCAGCAGGATGTGCGCTACTTCTTCAATGGCATATTGGTCGAGATTGGTGACGAAATGGTGCGGCTGGTGGCGACCAACGGCCAGCGTCTGGCGACCTCAACCGGGGATGTCCCGGATGTTGCGGAGAAAGGTCGCTTCATCGTGCCGCGCAAGGGTGTCAGTGAACTGGCACGCGTTCTGGCGGACGTCACGGACGAGGACATCGAGCTTAGATTCTCGGGCAGCCATCTTCGCGTAGCGGCGGGTCAGGCGACGCTCACCACCAAGTTGATTGACGGGACCTATCCTGATTACACGCGGGCAATTCCCGGAGTCAATGACAAGGCCATGGTCGGAGATCGGTTGTTGATTCGCGAAGCATTGAACAGAACAGCGATTCTATCCAACGAGATGTATCGTAATGTCCGTTTAACACTGAAGGACTCCACCTTGTCAATTCATGCCAATAACCCGCTTCAGGAAGAGGCAGAGGAGAGCGTCAGCGTTGAATATGAGGGCGACCCATTAGAAATTGGCTTCAATGTGAGTTACCTTCTCGATGCCCTGGCAGCGATGCAGGGAGGGAACGTCAAGATCGAGTTCTCGAGCGCAAACGGTGCCAGCGTGCTGACTGACCCCGAGGACACTCGCAGCCTCTATGTAGTCAGCCCCATGATGCTGTAGGACGCCCGTAGAATAAGCTCTGGCGTGATAGTAAAGGCTTACTTACGAGATAACCTATGAAATTCTCTGTGAATCGGGAGGCGCTCCTTCGACCTTTGCAGCAGGTGGCAGGCGTGGTGGAACGACGCCAGACGTTACCCATTCTGTCTAATGTATTGCTTCATGTGGCGAATAATCAGTTGTCGCTGACCGGGACCGACCTCGAGGTTGAGCTGATCGGCAAGGTACCGGTATCGGCTGAGGCGGAAGGTGAAATCACGGTACCAGCTCGCAAGCTAATGGACATCTGCAGACAATTGCCAGAGAAGGCGGAGATTGGTTTCGAGCAGCGAGATCAGAGGCTGGCGATCAGGTCAGGTCGGTTTCGCTCGACGCTGTCCACGTTGGCGGCGCAGGATTTTCCATCGGTGGACAAGAATCAGCATGAATTGACCGTCACGCTGGATGCAAAGGCTTTGAAGTCGCTGCTCGATAAGACCGCATTCGCGATGGCGCAGCAGGATGTGAGGGTGTTTCTGAACGGTATGTTGCTGGAGATTGGCGCCGGCGAGGTGAAGGCAGTGGCGACCGATGGGCATCGACTGGCACTGAGCAGTGTGGTCCTGGACAGCATTGTTGGCGCGGTGAAGCAGGTCATTCTGCCTCGAAAGGGCGTGCTGGAACTGCAGCGCTTGTTGCAGGAGGTGGATGGCGATATCACCGTTGCGATCAGCAATAATCATCTGGCGGCCACCAGCGGTGACTTTACGTTGACCACAAAACTGGTTGATGGTCGGTTTCCTGACTACGAGAGGGTGATTCCCAGAGGTGGCGACAAGGTGGTGTTGGCCTCCCGTGACGAACTTCGTCAGGCACTGGGACGCACAGCGATTCTTTCCAATGAGAAGTTCCGGGCCATTCGCGTCGGTTTTTCCGACGGGGTGATCCAGTTGTCTGCCAATAATCCGGAACAGGAAGAGGCCGAAGAGACGGTCTCTGTGGATTACCAGGGCGATGCGCTCGAGATTGGTTTCAATGTCAGCTACCTTCAGGATGTCCTGGGTGTGATCAGTGGTGAGAAAGTTCGCATCACGGTGCTGGATTCCAACAGCAGCGCGCTGATTGATCAGCCGGAAGACGAGAATGCGGTTTATGTGGTCATGCCCATGAAGCTATGAGCCTGCGGCGGTTATCGGTTCAGCACGTTCGCAATATCGAGTCGGCTGAGCTGGTTCTTTCTCCCGGGGTCAATACGGTAGTCGGACAAAACGGGAGCGGTAAGACAAGCCTGCTTGAGAGCGTTTACTTCCTGGGGACCGGCAGGACTTTTCGCAGCGTCAGTGTGGTTCCCCTGATCAATCGGGACCAGGAGGGTTGCCTCGTTCGGGGTGAGTTGTCGGATGGGTCAGTGTTGGCCGTTCAACGTATGAAGAGCGGCGAGCGTCGGTTACGGCTTCGGGGTGAGGACGTCGATAGCATGGCGCGAATGGCGCAGGCGTTGCCCACCCTCGTGCTGGGTCCGGAGACCGTGAATCTAGTGCTGGGATCGCCAGAAGGGCGTCGCAGGTTCTTGAACTGGGGTGTGTTCCACGTGGAACATAGTCGCTTTCAGGTCATCTGGGAGAGAGCAGTGAGAAGCCTTCGTCAGCGGAATCGGTTGTTGAAGGAACCGCATGCGGATACCAGGGAGCTTGAAATCTGGAGTCAGGAGCTCGCAGGCTTGAGTGAACAGATTGATCAGTTGCGACGAAGCTATATTGCAGCCTTTTCGACCCGGTTTATTCAGAATTGTTCAGAAGTTGCCAATCTGGGAGAGGTCAGCGTGTCCTACCAGCCTGGCTGGACCGGAGATCTGGCCACACGGTTGTTGGCCGACCTGGCGCAGGACCGCAAAAGAGGATTTACACAGCGCGGTTTTCAGCGCGCAGATGTTAAAATTAAGGTTTTCGGTGAAGACGCGGCCAGAACTTGCTCGAGGGGAGAGCTCAAGGTATTGGCCTGGGCGCTGATCCTGACTCAGGGAGACCTGGTCGAGACGGATCTCGTCTATCTGATGGACGATCTCCTGTCCGAGCTGGATGTCCCGCATAGACGAGCGATCTGTGACCACCTACGGTCACGGGAACGTCAGGTAATCGCAACAGGTATTGACCTGGATGACATGGTGTCGTGCTGGGGAGATTGTCCAATCAATGTGTTCCACGTGGAACATGGCGTGGTGAGCAGACAAGGCGGCAGATAGTCGTCAGTCAGCAAAGGAGTAAGTGGGTGAAGAGGAACAGTCATGAGTGAGTACGATTCCAGGAGTATCAAGGTTCTGAAGGGACTGGACGCTGTCCGGAAACGGCCGGGGATGTACATTGGTGATACAGATGATGGAACCGGCCTTCACCACATGGTTCAGGAACTCGTGGACAATGCGATCGATGAGGCGCTGGAAGGTTATTGCTCCAACATCAATGTCATTATCCACGGGGATGATTCCGTTTCCGTGGCTGATGATGGCCGGGGTATTCCAACCGATCTGCACGAGGAGGGTAAATCAGCCGCCGAGGTCATCATGACGGTACTCCACGCCGGGGGGAAGTTTGATGCAAACAGCTACAAGGTTTCCGGTGGCCTGCATGGGGTGGGCGTATCGGTGGTCAATGCACTGTCTTCAGAGCTGTTTCTCACGATCTGGAAGGATGGCAAGATCTGGGAACAGACCTACCATGACGGTGTCCCCGATGCTCCGCTCGCCGTGGTGGGTGAAACCCGGCAGACTGGCAGCCGGATTCGGTTCTATCCATCGGTCGAGACATTCAGCAATGTCGAATTCCATTGGGATATTCTGGTCAAGCGCCTGCGCGAATTGTCCTTTCTGAATTCTGGCGTCAGCATTACGTTGACCGATGAGCGAACTGCCAAGAGCCAGAACTTCAAGTATGAGGGTGGGCTCCGTTCATTTGTTGATTACCTGAACCATAACAAGACGCCCCTGAATTCGATCTTTCACTTCCAGGAGGAGCGTAGTGATGGCATCACCGTGGAAGTGGCGCTTCAGTGGAATGACTCTTATCAGGAATCGGTGTTTACCTATACCAACAATATCCCCCAGAGCGATGGCGGTACCCACATGCAGGGTTTCCGGGCCGCGCTGACCAGGACCCTGAACAACTATATCGACAGTGAGGGAATCGGCAAGAAGGACCAGGTGGCGACCACGGGTGATGATGCACGTGAAGGCCTGACAGCCGTGATCTCCGTCAAAGTGCCTGACCCGAAGTTTTCATCCCAGACCAAGGAAAAACTGGTGTCTTCGGAGGTCAAAGCGGCCGTGGAACAGGAAATGGGACGTGCGTTCACAGATTACCTGCTTGAAAACCCGGCTGAAGCGAAAGCGATCGTTCAGAAGATGATCGACGCGGCTCGAGCCCGCGAGGCCGCTCGAAAAGCCCGGGAGATGACCCGCCGAAAGGGAGCCCTCGATATTGCCGGCCTGCCTGGCAAGCTGGCTGACTGTCAGGAACGAGACCCCGCCAAGTGTGAGATTTATCTGGTGGAGGGTGAGTCCGCCGGGGGGTCAGCCAAGCAGGGTCGGGACCGGAAGTTTCAGGCGATCCTGCCGCTCAAGGGCAAAATCCTGAATGTCGAAAAGGCCCGATTTGACAAAATGCTGTCATCGGCCGAAATCGGGACGCTGATCACTGCACTGGGTTGTGGCATTGGTCGGGATGAGTTCAATCCCGACAAACTGCGCTACCACCGCATCATCATCATGACTGATGCGGATGTGGATGGCGCCCACATCAAGACGCTGCTGCTGACGTTCTTCTTTCGTCACATGTCTGAACTGATTGAACGTGGCCACGTGCTGATCGCCCAACCACCCCTTTACAAGATGAAGCGGGGCAAGGAAGAGCGCTATATCAAGGACGAGGATCAGCGCACGGCCTTCGTGTTGGAGTCCGCACTGCAGGACGCGAGCCTTTATCCGGCAACTGATGCCCAGGCCATTGAAGGTGACGCGCTGTTCGAACTGGCGAGCACCTATTACCGAATTCAGAAAGCCATGCAGCGCCTGGAGCGAATCTATCCTCTGATTGTGCTGGAAGCGATGACCTATGTTGAGCCACTGACCATTGACCAGTTACGGGACCGTGAGGCTGTTCAGGCGTGGATCGACGCTCTCAAGGCACGAATTGACGATACGTCACAAACCAAATATCTGTTTGATCTCGAGGAGGACCTGGAACGCCATGAATTTCATCCCAGGTCGATCGTGATCAACCACGGTCTGAAGCGGGAGTATGTTTTT
This sequence comes from Pseudomonadota bacterium, assembly GCA_027624035.1. Taxonomy (GTDB): domain Bacteria; phylum Pseudomonadota; class Gammaproteobacteria; order Pseudomonadales; family Azotimanducaceae; genus UBA7455. The sequence goes on from JAQBUI010000019.1 coordinate 46,478, forward strand.
AGTCGTGACTTCTTTGTGTCCGGTGATTATCGGGAATTCGCCGACTTTGCCCGAACCAATGCAAACCTGGTTGCCGCGGGCGGCCGGGTCACCCGGGGAGACAAGCAGCAAACCGTCCGTTCCCTCAAGGAAGCGCTGTTGTGGTTGCAGCAGGAGGCGCTTCGTGGCCAGAGCCTGCAGCGCTATAAGGGGCTTGGTGAAATGAATCCCGACCAGCTTTGGGAAACCACCATGGACCCCAGCCGTCGAGTGATGCTCCGGGTGACCATTGAGGATGCCATTGAAGCAGACCAGGTGTTCAGCACGCTGATGGGTGAGCATGTCGAGCCACGCAAGGACTTTATCGTCGCCAATGCCCTTGCAGTTGCCAACCTGGACGTATAGCTGGACATATAAGCTATTGATTTAATAGATATTTTACGTATTCCAACAGGTCTGCATAGGCTTGCACCTGCGGCTCATGGCGTCGGGTATCCGTGCCCTTTCCGGTTAGAACCAGGACCGGTTCACAGCCCGCCGCCCGGGCGGCCTGCAGGTCGGTAAGCGAATCTCCCACAAAGGGTAGTCCATCCAGACGGATGCCCGCGGTCCTGCCAATCTCGACCAACAACCCGGGTTTGGGCTTGCGGCAATCACAGTCGTCATCAGGGTGATGGGGACAATACAGGATTCCCGCCAGTTGACCACCGGCAGCGGTAATGCTGCTCTGCATTTTACGATGGATCCGGGACAGCGCCTCTTCGCTGAACTTGCCGCGGCCGACTCCGGCCTGGTTAGTGGCGATAAAGACCTGATAGCCTGCTCTGGTCAGAAGGGCAATCGCTTCAATACTGCCGGGAATGGGAACCCACTCCTCGGGGCTCTTGATGTAGTCCGGGGAGTCAAAATTGATGACACCGTCCCGGTCGAGAATTACTACAGGCGGCTTTGACATCCGGGCGCTGGCGCTATTGCAGCAGTGAGAAGTCGGCGACCTGCAAAAACAGCCCTCGCATGCCTGCAAGGGTCGCAAGGCGGTTGCGCCTGATTGCCTCGTCTTCCGCCATCACCAGCACGTCGTCGAAATAGCGGTCGATCTTCTCCTGCTGGCCCGCGAGTACCAGTAGTCGTTGTTCGTCATCGACCGCATTCGCCAGTTCGTCCCGGGTCCGATCAAGCGCCTGATGCAATGCTTTCTCGGCATCAAACTCGAACAGCGACGGATCCACTTCGGGCAGGTCCAGCGCGTCATCATGGCGCAGGATATTGGCGACTCGCTTGTTGGCGGCAATGAGGTTCGCTGCTTTTGCATGATGCTTAAAGGCCTGGACTGCCCGAATCCTGCGGTCGGCTTCGAGCAGATTGCCTCGCATCAAGCCCCGGGTGGCCTGGATCACGTCAGGATCAATACCATTGTCCTGGTACCAGTAGGTGAGCCGGTCGAGCAGATAGGGGTAGACTTCGGTAATATCAAAGTGATTGCCATATCCCTCTGATGCGGCTTCGAGGGCGGCAGGCAGATCCAGCGTCAGTTCGTTCTCGATGATGATCCGAATGATGCCAAGCGACTGTCGACGCAGCGCAAATGGATCTCTTGATCCGGTGGGCGGCTGGCCGATACCGAAGATACCTACCAGGGTATCCATCTTGTCGGCAAGCGCCACGCAGCAGGACTCGACCTGCTTCGGGATATCGCCACCGGACACCACGGGCTGATAGTGAGTGCGAATGGCAGCCGCAACGGCCTCGCTCTCGCCCCCCGCGATTGCATAGTAACCACCCATCACCCCCTGAAGGTCCGGAAACTCACCCACCAGGTCCGACACAAGATCGACCTTGCACAGGAGGCCCGCGCGACTCGCCTGCTCCACATTGCCCCCGAGTTCCCCGGCCAGGCGGCCGGCCAGGACACTGATCCTTCGGGCCTTGTCATGATAGGTGCCGAGTTTCGTTTGAAAGACGACTTGCTTCAGCCGGGGCAGGCCCTCTTCAAGGGATGTCCGGGTGTCACTCCTGAAGAAAAAAGCGGCGTCGGACAGGCGCGGTTTGATGACCCTTTCGTTGCCCGCGATCACCAGGGCAGGATCGGTGCTCTCGATATTGGCGACGGTCATGAATACCGGCAACAGAACACCGGCTGCATCCCGAAGATGAAAGTAGCGTTGATGCTCACGCATGGCGGAAATCAGGACTTCATCCGGAATCTCCAGAAAGCCGGCGTCGAAATGACCGGACAGCACCACGGGCCATTCCACCAGGGCGGTGACTTCGTCCAGCAACCCCTCTTCGATGGTCAGCGACGCGTTCAGGATCCCGGCTTGCAGGATGAGCGCATCTCTTATGGTCTGTCGGCGTTCGTCGAAATCAACAATCACCCTGGCCGCCCGGCAAGCCTCGCTGAAGTGCTCCGAATCCGGTAGATCGAACAGCTCCGGGCTCATAAACCGGTGGCCGCGGCTGGCCCGGCCGGACCGGACGCCGAGCAGGTCCACTTCGATCACTTCATCGCCATACAGCAGTACGATCCAGTGGACCGGCCGGGCGAACTCCGCCCTCCCCGCACCCCACCGCATGGGCCGTTCGATGGGCAGGCTCGCAATCGACTGGTTGATCACCTCTGCAATTTCCTGATCGATTCGTTTGCCGGGTCGAGTTTCCCGAAACACCACCCACTCGCCCTTGTCGGTTTTCAGTCGATCGAAGTCAAACTGTTCCGGGTGATCGATTCCACAGGATCTGGCGAAACCGAGGAGCGCTTTTGTCGGCTGACCCTGGTCATCATAGGCGGCCGCTACCGATGGCCCCCGCTTCTCGATGGCCTGATCTGCCTGAAACTCGGCAACGCCCCGGATCTGCGTGGCAAGCCGCCGGGGCGATCCCAGTGAAGTGACCTCGCCGCATTCGAAGCCACGACCCTTCAGCCCTTTCAAGATCCCATCGGTCAGCGCGTCAGCGAGTGGTTTCAGTGATTTCGGGGGAAGCTCTTCGGTACCGATCTCGAGCAAGAGGGTTTCAGTCCGCATCGACCTGCTCCTTGATGACCAGCGCTTTGATCTCCGGGGCCGCCAGGGGGAAGCCCAGATCACGGCGGGACTCGTAGTAGGCATTGGCCACACCGCGAGACAAGGTCCGAACCCGAAGTATGAAGCGCTGCCGCTCGGTGACGGAAATGGCGTGACGCGCATCCAGAAGGTTGAACGTATGTGATGCCTTCAGCACGAATTCGTAGGCAGCCAGTGGCAGTCCGGCCTCCAGCAGACGGCTGGTTTCTGATTCGAAAAAATCGAACTGTCGAAACAGACTGTCGACATCTGCCTCATCAAAATTGTATGACGACATTTCGACTTCATATTGATGAAATACATCCGCGTAGGTAACGCTTTGGTCGCCGAGCCGGGTCCAGATCAGGTCCTGGAAGTCCTCTACGCCCTGAAGGTAAAGGGCCAGGCGTTCGAGGCCATAGGTGATCTCTCCCATCACAGGAAAACACTCCAGCCCGCCGACCTGCTGAAAGTAGGTGAACTGGGTAATCTCCATCCCATCCATCCATACCTCCCAGCCAAGTCCCCAGGCGCCGAGCGTCGGTGATTCCCAGTTGTCTTCGACAAATCGTATGTCATGGGCGAGAGGATCAATGCCAAGCGCCCGCAGGGAAGCGAGGTACAGTTCCTGAAAGTCGTCCGGTGAGGGCTTCATCACCACCTGAAACTGGTAGTAATACTGGTATCGGTTCGGATTCTCACCATAGCGTCCGTCGGTAGGCCGACGGCACGGTTGGACATAGGCGGCGCGCCAGGACTCCGGTCCAATGGAACGCAGGAACGTGGCAGGATGGAATGTCCCGGCGCCCATTTCCATGTCATAGGGTTGCATCAGAACACAGCCCTGCTCCGACCAATAGGTCTGCAAGGCAACAATCAGCTTCTGAAAGGTATCGATCGACGACATGGAGGCTTTACCGCGGCGCAAAAAGTGCGTAAGTATACCCGACGAAACCGACCTGGACAGTAGAGCCGAGAGATGGGAGGACTAACGAAGGCGCCCCGGCGCTGTGACTGGTGCATCGGAGACGACCTCTACGAGCAGTACCATGACGAAGTCTGGGGTGTGCCGGTGTATGACCGGACCACGCTGTTTGAGTTCCTGACACTCGAAGGTGCACAGGCGGGGCTCAGCTGGCTGACGATCTTGCGTCGTCAGCAGGGCTATCGGGCCGCCTTCGATCAGTTTGACATCAGTACGGTCGCCGCCTATGACGATGTGAGGCGCCAGGCGCTCATGGAAGACACGAGGATCGTGCGCAATCGTCTGAAGATCGACAGTACCATCAACAATGCCCAGCGCATTCTGGCGTTGGAAGCTGCCGGTACCGCTTTTCCGGACTATCTGTGGTCATTTGTTCAAGGTCAGCCGATTGACAATCGCCATCGCAACCTGGCCGACGTCCCGGCGAGCACCCCGGAGGCCGTAAAGATGAGCCGGGACATGAAGTCCCGGGGGTTTAAATTCGTCGGGCCCACCATCTGTTATGCGTTCATGCAGGCGACCGGGATGGTGAACGATCACCTTGTGGGATGCTTTCGACACAAGCAGTGTGCCGCCTGATGATGGGCAGTCTGTTTCGGGCATTGTTGTGGCTGCTGGCGATACTTCCCCGGCGCGTCAGCCAGTGGCTTGGCCGGCGACTGGGCGCATTGAATTACCGCTTCAACACGCGCTCTGCGAAGGTGAGCAGGTCCAACATTGAACTGTGCTATCCGACGCTTTCCAGGGAGGCCCGTGAGGTTCTGGTGGCAGCAAGCCTCACACACACCGGACAGACCCTGTTTGAAATTCCCGCCATGTGGCTCGGGTCCAGGGGCCGGATGGAGAAATGGATCGAGGAGGTCCGGGATGAGGCGATCTTTGATGCAGCCAGGTCCAGCGGCCGCGGCGTGCTGGTGCTGCTGCCTCATTTCGGCAACTGGGAACTGTTCAATGTCTATGTGGCCGGTCATGGTGCCACCACGGCGTTGTATCACCCGCCCCGACAGCCTGCGCTGCGGCCGGTCATGGAAGGCATTCGGCAGCACTTCGGAAACCGTATGGTGGCGACCAATGTAAAGGGTATCGCGCGGCTGTTTCGTGACCTTGACCAGGGCAAAACAGTCACGATTCTTCCAGACCAGGTGCCTGCGTCCGGAGTCTTCAGTCCGTTTCTCGGGGTCCCGGCATTGACGGATCGGCTGGTCCCGCGGTTGCTCCAGCGAACCGGGGCGATTGCCGTCGCGGTGATCAACAGACGTCTCGAAAATGGCCGCTTCTCCCTGGAGTTCATCGAGCCCGATGAATCGATCTACTCGGACGACATGGCGCTGGCAGCAGCTGGTCTGAACGCAACGGTTGCACGGTGCGTGCAGAGGGCCCCAGATCAATATCAGTGGGAGTACAAGCGGTTTCGGGAACGACCCCCGGGTGAGCCCAAGCTATACCGGTTTGGCAAACCCGTTGAGTATCACTAGTGACCTTGATCAGAGTCCTTGCTGTTGGCTACCCCTGCTCGCCTGAAAAACGATTTCAGTCAGCATTTTTCTGGTACCCCCTGGACCGTGGTGCCCTGTCAGCACGCAGGCGTTTCCTGGTTGGCTGAGACCCTACCGGAATGGATCCTGACGGGTAATCCTGAAGACGTACGCGTGTTCACAGGGTTTTTTTCCGGGCGTCTCAATCGAAAGGCCCTGCGGGGTCCATGACCAGTTCAGTTCCCGGTCGACCCCCAGCATCCTGACAGACTTGATTTCGCCGGGCTCGAGGCGCTTGATCGTTGTGAAGCTCGATGTCCGATCCTGATTGAACGGAATAGTGGCTGTCTGTCCGGGCCATCCAAGAACGGTCGCGTATAGCAGGTTGTTGCGGCAGGTAAAGCGGATGTCGTCCGGCGTATACTCTACCTCTTTTCTTTCACTGAACGTTCCGGCCGATTTCATCTCGGTCGGACCTTCCCCATAGGACACCCAGGGTGTGGTCTCGAATATGGCCTCGCCATTGACTTTGAGCCACTGGCCCACTCCCTCGAGGCACTTCCTCGCGCCATCAGGAATAGACCCATCGGCCCTGGGGCCAACATTGAGCAGCAGGTAACCGTTCTTGCTCACGTTGTCGATGAGGTTGTGTACGAGTGAACTGACCTTCTTGAAACCGGCATCCGAAACAAATGACCAGGCTCCCTGGTCGTCAACGGAAGTATCGGTAATCCAGTCATAGTAGGTCAGTTCATCCATTCTGCCGAGCTCGTAGTCCACCAGGGCCGTTCCGGGCGCAAAATCATGGCCCTTGTAGGTCACCGCCAGTTCCTTTCCCCATTGTTCGCCCAGGTTGTAGTAATCCGCCAGAAATCGCTTCTTGTAGTCTTCCTGCAGGAAGCGAATCCCGAAGTCAAACCAGATCAGGTCGGGGCGATAGCCCTGTATCAGTTCATCGATCTTCTGCCGCCAGGTCTCCAGGAAGGCCCTGGTGGGCCGGTCCTGTGCCGTCCAGTCCTGCCATCCGGCTACCGTTCCCTGGGCCAGTCCGTCGAGGTTATGCAATGGGCCATAGAGGCCAGCATATTCGGGATTGGAAACATCGCAGTCGCTGCGCCAGTGAGGGTAGAACCACCACTGTTCCGCATGGTGAAGCGCCACCATGAATCGCAACCCCTGGGCGCGATAGGCCCGTTCCAGCTCCCCGGTGATGTCCCGCATGGGCCCCATTCTAGCGGAATTCCAGCGATTGACCTTGCTATCCCACATGGAAAAGCCGTCGTGGTGCTCCGCTACTGGCCCGGCAAAGCGCGCACCGGAAGACTTGAAAATCTCCGCCCATTCATCGGCGTCGAACTTCTCCGCCTTGAACATCGGGATGAAGTCCTTGTAGCCGAATGTCGACGCGGGCCCGAACGTCTTCTCGTGATACTCAGCCTGATTGTTGCCATCACGGTACATGTTGTGTGCATACCAGGTCCCGTTAGGGCCGCAGGCGGGCACCGAGTAGAGGCCCCAATGGGTGTAGATCCCAAACTTGTCATCCCGGAGCCACCTGGGCGTCTGGTGTTTGCGCAAGGAGTCCCAGTCAGGTTCGTAGGTAGCCACAGCTAACTCCTCTGGTCGGAAGTTCTTGAACAGGAGAAACGAAGATCACGGTAAACTGTCGTCGCATTCAGGACTGTCAAATCATATTGTAGAGCCTCGCTCAGATGTATTGTCCCAAGTCAGCCCCTGAGTCCTTTTTTGTTGCCCTCCGTGCACCAATGTCGTGGGGTCGCGGCTGTGGTCAATGATGGGTGAAGTGGCGGCTGCCCTTTGTTGCTCCAGAGTTCAAGAAATAGTTAGATCGTTCCCCTCGGCCAGACCGGTCGAGCAAGCAAATGAACAGATTGAGTAGAGACTTGGACAGACAAACAATCATTCGATCTCAGGGGCTCGCCGACACCGTCCCTTTCTACGGGGAAGGAGAAGCGATACCAGCCGATCGCGATCTATCGGCGAAAGACGATACCAGCGGTCTTCGTGCCGTGGTGACGTTGATGGTACGGTGCTGGCCCTACATCCTGCCGCAGATTCTCGGTCGTTGGTGGGTCCCCGGTGCAGGCATTGAGCAAGGGATGGCTGAACTGATCCGTGGTCGGGGTTACAGCTTTGTGTATATGCCGCCACTGGTGACGCTACTGGCTGTCCTCGGACCCTTTTATGAATGGGTGCCGGCCAGCCTGGAATACCCGTTCAATCTGTTCTATGGGTTCGTTGTGATCACCGTCATCTGCAGTTGGCCGTTGCCTCATCTTACGGGCCGCGTGCAATTGATATCCCTTGTCCTGTTGCTGCTCTCGGTTGTCCTCGCCAACATGGTTGCCATTGTATTGATCGAAGGGTCAAGCCACAGCATCTACATGGGCCTCATTACGGTTGCCTGTCTTCTGGGCTGGTTTGTGCAACTCCGCGTTGGCGCAGATGGGATACGGTATCGAGTCCGGGCTGGCACCCACCTGATCTACTACTACGGACTCACTCTGGTGATGGGTCTCGGCTTTATGCTGCTGGGTCTGTTGATGGCGGAAATTGTCAACCAGTCTCTTCTGCAGAATGAACCGCTCATGCCGGGCCTGGCCGTCATGATTGGCTATCCCGAGATGTCCACCGCGCTGACCGACGCCCTGACAGAGGCACAGCGCATGGAATTGCGCTGGGCGCCTATCAAAGTTGAATTCGCGCTGTTCCTGCTGCTGTGGCCATTGGAGATTGTGCTGCTGTATTACATTGTCTGGATCTTTCAGAAAATCAATCATGAGCTGCGTCTGGCCATGGTAGATCGATGGCATCGTCTGTCGCTGCGACACCACGCGGACCATCGGGTCGGTGACTCCATCTGGCGCATCCAGACAGACTCCGAAACGGTGACATCGGTCCTGAAGGTCGTCGGGGAGCTTGTTACCATCGCGGTTCGTATCGTTGCCGCGCTGGCGCTGGTGACGATTCTGTCGCCACTGCTCGGGTTTCTTGCGCTGTTTGTCGCCATACCCACCCTGGTCCTGGCACGCTGGGCCATGCCGCGTTTTCGCACTCGTTCACTGGTCCAGCGCATGGCCAACGCAGACCTCACTTCCAGGGTGCAGGAGTCTTTTCGTTCTATCAGGCTGACCAAGGCCTATCAGGCGGGTCCACGCTCCCAGGCCAGGTTCGAGGACGATTCCATGATTGCGTTCAATGCGGAATATCGAAACGCCCGATTAGGGTTCCGGGTGGGCGTCATGACTGACAGCTACACCGAGGTGTTCATTTTTGCAGGCGTTTTCCTGATGGCGCTGTGGGTCAACGGTGGTGAATCGACCTTCGCGACTGAACTGATCGCACTTGCGGGCCTGTCCTTTGTCGTGTGGAACCTGTCTGCGTTTCGCTGGGCAAGCGAACGTCACGGAGAGGCGATTCGGTCAATGACTGATGCGATGAGAATGTGGGGTTGGGCCCAGGACGTTGCGATGGGCCTGAAACGCGTGTTCGACATTCTCGATATGGACCCGGAGGTCAATGATCGGGAGGATGCGGTCCCGTTTCAGGGTTTTGAACGGGAGATCCGTTTCGAGAACGTGGCGTTCGCCTATTCTGCCGACCGACCGGTGCTCAATGATGTTAGTTTGACTGCAGTACCGGGAACGATCACGGCCATCGTTGGTCCGACGGGGTCAGGCAAGTCGACGCTAATGAGTTTGCTGCTGCGGCTATTCGATCCGGACCGTGGGGTGATATCCATCGATGGACGCGATCTGCGAGAGTTTTCGGTCGACTCGTTGCGCCAGAACATCGCCATTGCACTTCAGGAAAACGTCCTGTTCGGCATGACCATCCGGGAGAATATTCGCTACGCCGTTCCGGAGGTGGACGACGAGCGTGTTCTCGAGGCAGTGAGAATTGCCTGTCTGCAAGAGTCTGTCGCGGCGCTTCCTGACGGCCTTGATACCATGCTCGGTGATAGGGGTGGACGCCTTTCCACCGGACAGAGACAGCGATTGTCCATCGCAAGAGCGATTGTCCGGGATACGCCGGTGCTTGTTCTGGATGAACCGACCGCCGCGCTGGATGCGGATACGGAACATCGTGTGCTCGGGAACCTGGCGGAGTGGGCGAACGATTCCGGTACCTCCCGTCGGGCGATATTCCTGATTACCCATCGTATATCGACCATACGTCGGGCCGACAATATCGTGTATCTCGAAGACGGTCGTGTGGCGGAGAGCGGTGACCACGATACCTTGATGGGTATCGAAAATGGTCGATATCGGGCGTTCGTACAAGCGGAATCCGGAGTGCGCGTTGATGACTGACAGTTTCACTGAGGAGAACAGGTCATCGTTTTCACTCGAACAGTTGCGCGAAGATGAACTGGCCCTTGACAAAAAAGCGAGCCTGGTTGATACCAAAACCGATGTCGACTACAGGGAAACCTTCAGGCTGATCTGGCGGTGCCTGGTTCTCATCAGGTTTTACTGGCGCCGGTTTGCCGTGGTGCTGTCGATGGAGTGGATCATGACGGCCGTCGGTACGGCAGTAGCCCCCTGGGCAGGCAAGGTTCTGGTGGACCACGTTGTTCTCGGCCAACCCCTGCCGGCCGATGGTGGGGGCTATCCGGTGTTTCTGTTACCCGTCATTGAATTCCTGACGGACCTGTCCGCTTTTTCAATTCTGTCGTGGCTGGCATTGTGGACGTTCGTGGGCGTCGCTGTCCGTGTTATCTGGGGCTATGTACACGACCTGATTGAAATACGTCTGGCACATTCCCTGTTGCATATGGCGCGCTCAAGACTGTTCGAGGGTCTCCGGCTGTTGCCGATGACCCAACTCGATAATCAACCCATTGGCGATTCTGTATTCAGAGCCATGAATGACGTGCGTGCCCTGCCAAGCGTGATACGGATTGTGGTCCAGATTACCGGCTGGTCACTGGTGACGTTCATTTCGGCGGTGCTCACCCTGCTCAGTGCCTACCCGGACTCCTCACTGGTTGTGCTGTTCGCCGTGGGTGCGATGCCGCTCTACATACTGGTGACAGCGCCTTTTGCCCGCATGATACGTCGTCGCGCCCAGGCAACCATGGCTGCCGGTACGGTCTTTGTCAGTACCACCGAGGAAGGCATGGACAACATCCAGGCGGTTCAGAGCCTGGGGGCCAATGCCATCGAAAAACATCGTTTTGCGCTTGCCAGTGCAAACTCCTTCAGACGGGAGCGATACCAGGTCCTGGCCCAGAGTATCGTCTCAAAGCTGGGTGAGGTCTCCGGTCAACTGCTGTATTGGGCACTCATGCTGTTTCTGCTGGGCAAGGTGATTACGGGCGATATGACGCCCGGTGATTACGCGGTAGTGCTTGGATATTTCTGGGCCATGAGCCGTCCCGCGTCAGCACTGGCGAGCCTGTGGATCGACCTGCAGGGTCCGGCTGCCAGCGCTCGCAGGGTATTTGCCATGCTGGACCTGGAACAGGAAAAGGAAATCGGCACCGGGATGCTGCCAGCGGTGACCCGGGGCGTGTCCTTTGAGCATGCTGGTCTTGTTTACCCCGATGGTCGTCGGGCACTTGCCGACGTCACCTTTGAAGCACATGTCGGTGAAATTGTGACACTGGCGGGCCCGACCGGTGCGGGCAAGACGTCCCTTGCCTATCTCATTGCCCGCTATCACATGGCGAGCGAAGGGCATGTCCGCATCGATGGTCAGGATGTCAATGAGGTGTCCATTGACAGCCTGCGCAGTCAGATCACCTATGTGTTTCAGGAAACCGAGACGCTGGCGGAATCCATTGCCGACAACATCCGATATGGCAGGCCCGACGCCACCATGGTAGAGGTTGAACGGGTGGCGAAAGTGGTTGGGATCCACGAGTTCATCAGCGGCTTGCCGCAAGGGTATGAAACCCGGCTCGGGACCACCAGCAGCAAACTGTCAGTCGGCCAGAAGCAGCGCATCTCCATTGCGCGGGGACTCATTCGCGACACACCGATCCTGATTCTTGATGAACCGACCTCGGCGCTGGACCCGGAGACAGAGTCCTACCTGATCTCGGCGCTGCAGAAGATCGCCAAGGATCGTCTCGTCATCATCATTGCCCATCGATTATCGACGATCGCCCAGGCGGATCGCATCGTTTTCCTTGAAGACGGGCGGGTACGCGAACAGGGCAGTCACGATGAACTCATGGCGATAGAATCCGGACATTACCGACATTTTGTCACCTTGCAGAGTGCCTGAGTGCAGGACGAGTCGGGGCATTGTCGGACAATATGGCCGGCGGCGACCAGCCATCAAGCTGGTTCAGAGGTTCCCTAATGAGTGGCCAGATGAAGAACATGGTATCGTCGACGTCCGCGCGTCATTCAACTTGCTGTCTAAGGTTGTTTCAAAATATGGTGCGAGTCTGTTTTATCTGGCTCCTGTGCAGTGTTCCCGGCCTGGCTCTTGCCGGGTTGCTGGATGCCGAGTTACTTGACACTTTGGAATTCAAGCACGGGATCGCGTTCTTTGACGACCTGAAGTACCCACCCGACTTCACTCACCTCGAGTATCTGAATCCGGATGCACCGACCGGGGGCAAATTGACGCTCGCCTGGAGTTTTTCATTCGATACCCTGGCGCCAATATCCCTGGGCGAAACCGGTGCGCCGTCCGGATACCATTTTCGAGGCGAACCGCTGGTTGTGCGAAGCGGAGATGAGTTTGCCGCGTTCTACGGTCGTCTGGCCGATGGTATCGCTGTGACAGAGGATGAAAGGACGATCGTATTCCGGATCCATCCTGATGCGAAGTGGGACGATGGTGTGCCGGTCACAGCCCGGGATGTGGTCTTTACTTTTGATCTGAACATGAGCCAGATCGGGGCCAGCTACTTCTTCAGCTTCATCGAGTCCGTTGATGCCCTGGACGACCGCCATGTGGCGTTCCGAATCGACGCGCCGCTGAAGTACGATCACGTCGCGCTGATCCAATACCAGTCGATCCTGCCAGAGCACTACTGGCGAGACCGGGACCCCACCGCACATACCCTCGAGCCTGGTGTCTCCAGTGGCCCCTATCGCATCACCGAGGTGCAGTTCGGTCGTTTCATCGAATATCAACGCAGAGAAGACTATTGGGGATGGCACCTGCCACTGAATAAAGGCCGGTACAATTTCGATACTGTGCGATTCGAAGTCTACCGCGATGCGACCGTGGCCAGAGAAGCGTTCCGAAAAGGGCTTCTCGACATGCTGGACGTGGATGACATCCGCTATTGGGTCAACGCTTTCGAGGGCCCCAGAATGCAGCAGGGATTGATCGCCAAGGTAAGGCGCAACTATGGCATATGGGTGGGTATCGGCAGGGCATTCATACTGAACAGCCGCGTCCCCCGTCTTGCCGACCGGCGTGTACGAAAGGCCCTTACACTGGCGCTTGATTTCGAGTGGATCAAT
>JAQBUI010000020.1 GCA_027624035.1 Pseudomonadota bacterium
GTCCAATCAGGCCGTCACGCCCGCCTCAACTCAGCGGCATTTAGCCGCGCTTTTGGACCAGCGTTAACATTTATCCCTTTCGGTAGTGAATCCTTTACCGCTGAAACATAAGTTGGCCAATGAGATTGCAGAAACTCGAAGAATCGATGGCTGTTGGATGTTATTTCGTCTAGTGGCCAGTCTTTGAATTGTGCTCGCTTGCTTAGTAACTCGGCTAATCGGCTTTTGAGCATTGCCGGGAGCTGAATGTCACGGTAGTGAACCGAAATACCCCGGTGTGCACATCGGGTTCCTGATCCGGCATCAGGCCGATGGTGCCCCCATTGCGCAGCACGACAAGCTGGGCCCGAATTCCGGACAAACTGGCGGGGACGAACTCGGTTCCTGTTCTGCTTCGATAGTCCTGGACCAGACTGTCAATTGTCTGGTCCTTGTTCGGCTGGTACATATGGGTCAGGCCATAGCGCGCCCCAAGGTAATGGTTGAGTATCTCCCAGTTACCAATATGCGGAAGCATGAAGATCAGCCCTTGTCCGGAAGCGATGGCACTGGTCACGATGGCTTCATTGTCGACTCTGTTGATCAAGTTGCGCACTGAATGATGGCCTGCCTTCCACGCGAATGCAGTCTCGGCCATGGTTTTGCCTGTCTCGATCATGCTCCGGCGAGTCAGAGACCGACGTGATTCGGGGCGGAGCGCGCCATAACAGAGGTCAATGTTCTCTCTGGAAACCTGAGCCATCCTGGTTCTTGATAGATACATCGCCAGCCCCAGCCCGCTGCCGAGAAGCCGCTGCACGGAGAGTGGTATTCTGGCAAAGGCGTCCAGCAGAATGTCTATGGACCAGGCCCGGACGGAGGACCTGGCTGTTGCCTTGTCGGACACCGTCCTGGGTGGTGCTGCGTCATGGCGTTTCGTCTGGTGGGGCATCGTCATATGGGATCATGTCTTAGAGAGCCATTTTCGTTGAAAGGTATCCTTATAAAACAGCTATTTATAAACCACTCCTCATGAATAGTGTTACCATCTCTTTGGTCCAGATAGCGCCCTCGACGCTGTGGCCTGCCCAGGCGGGATGGGCCATTACAAATCATCACCATCGCGTCATAACGCCACACGCTCGCGCTTGACAGGATCTCTGATTCTGACCAGCGAATCGGCATGCATGTCATCAGACCGAAGCTGCCGTGTTGCGGCTTTCACAGTTTACTGGTTTCACCCCGTCAATAGACAACCCGGGCGGACTCCAGTTCTCAAGGCAGGCGACCGGCGGCGTCGCTTTCATGGGAGTTCACCGATGCGGGCACGCTCACGGCCTTGATGTATGGACTGTTCTATGGTGTGCAATTCGGGAAGCTCGCTTGGAGGACTACGGCGTGCCTGACACGGCATCCTCAGAGCTGCTAGCCATGGTGCTGGCAGACAGAGCGTGATATATATAGCGACTTCAAAAAAAGAGGGTGACCGGGCTGCGATGCCGGCGCCAACATGAAAGGTTGATCAGGTACTGGTCGATGACACAAGCGATAGCTTAATTGAGGAGGAATAATGGTTTCAGTTGTATACGAGGCGCCTGATTCGATTCAGGACGCGGTGAAACTGCTGGCAACTTCGAAGGTCAAGGCGAATGTCCTGGCGGGTGGCACAGACTTGCTGGTACAGATGCGGGGTCAGCATGAGCCACGCCTGATCGTCGACGTGAAAAAAATCGCCAGCATGATGGCTGCAAACGTATCTGCTGACGGGGTCGCGCTCGGTCCGGCAGTGCCCAGTGCAGAGCTATCTGCCCGAGACGACATCAAGGCCATCTTCCCTGGACTGGTCGAGGCGGCCTATCTGATCGGGTCAACTCAGGTTCAGGGCCGTTGCAGTGTGGGGGGTAATCTCTGCAATTCTTCTCCCGCGGCCGACACCATTCCGGCCCTGATTGCCAATCGCGCCCAATGTGTGATCGAGGGTCCTGACGGCGAGCGGACTGTGGCTGTCGAGGATTTTGTCACCGGTGTACAACGAAACTGTATGACCAAGGGCGAATTGCTCACCATGATCAAACTGCCGCAACCCGCACCGAGGACCTCGGACGCGTATTTGCGCTTCATTCCCCGAACTGAAATGGACATTGCGGTGGCCGGCGCCGGCGTAAGCATCACGCTCGGTGAGGACGGTACGTGTACTGATGCACGGGTGGCTATCGGGGCGGTGGCTGTGACAGCCCTGCTGGTTCCCGAAGCAGCCGCTGCGCTCATCGGTTCAAAACTTGATGATGCCGCGCTTCAGGCTGCCGCCGATGCGGCGAGTGCCGCCTCCAAACCGATCACGGACCGGCGGGGAACAATTGAATACAGAAAACATGTTGTCGGCGTGCTGGTGAAGCGCGCGGCTAAAATTGCCGCAGAGCGGGCAGGAGGATAAGCAACGATGTCAAAATCACATATAACGACTACTATCAACGGCGACGTCAGAGAGTTCCTCTGTGATCCTTCCGACACGCTGCTTTCGGTCCTGCGTGACAATCTGGGTCTGACTGGTACCAAAGAAGGCTGTGGAACCGGTGACTGCGGGGCCTGTTCGGTGACGGTCAACGGACGCCTGGTGTGTTCCTGTCTGGTCCTCGGTGTGGAGGCCGAGGGCGCCGAAATTGGTACTGTTGAGGGCATCGGATCGAGCGACAAACTGCACGTCATCCAGCAGAAGTTTCTCGAGCATGCCGCTCTGCAGTGCGGCATCTGCACGCCAGGGCTGATCGTCTCTACCAAGGCCTTGCTGGAAGAAAATCCGAATCCCACAGAAGACGAAGCGAGGTACTATCTCGCCGGAAATCTGTGCCGATGCACGGGATACGACAAGATTATCAGAGCGGTATTGGATTCTGCAGAAACCCTGAGAGGAGCGGCATAATATGAGTGAAGCACAGGATTACAAGTATATTGGTCAGCGGACGATCCGACCGGACGGCTATGACAAGGTGACTGGCCGGGCCAATTATGCGGCCGATCTTGCCTTGCCAAACATGATCTGGGGAAAGGTTCTGCGAAGCCCCCATGCTCACGCCAAGATCAAAAGTATTGATACCAGTGCCGCCGAAGCACATCCGGATGTGTTCGCTGTGGCAACCCACGCTGACATTCCAAACCAGCGAAACCCGGGTGCCCTGAACATCCTCGCCAAGGACAAGGCACTGTATCATGGTCATGCCGTTGCGGCGGTGGCCGCCCGGACCGAGCAGGCCGCAGAGGAAGCTCTGGGTCTGATCAAGGTTGATTACGAGGTGCTGACGCCAGTGATGAACCTCGACGATGCGATGGCACCGAATGCTCCGCTCATTCACGATCAGCTGTTTACCAATGGATTGCCCGAGAAGCCCTCGAAGCCCTCCAATGTGGCCTCCCGGATGGAGATGAGCAAGGGTGATATCGAGGCTGGCTTCAAGGAAGCCGACATCGTGATCGAGCGGGAGTTTCGCACCCCGACGGTTCACCAGGGCTATATCGAGCCCCATGCCTGTACCGTGCGATACGATGCAGACGGCCAGTCCATGATCTGGTGCAGTACCCAGGGGCACTTTGACGTACGCGGGTCCACCGCGAACATGCTGAATATTGAGCACAGCAAGCTGAAGGTCATTGCATCCGAAATCGGCGGTGGCTTTGGCGGCAAGACGACCGTCTACATCGAGCCGGTTGCGATGATTCTTTCCAGGAAATCAGGGCGTCCGGTGAAGATTCAGATGGACCGGGACGAGGTATTCAAGGGGTCAGGGCCTGCCTCGGCGACCCGCAACAAGGTGAAGATTGGTGCTCGCAAGGATGGCACGATCACGGCGATGGAAGCGCACCTTTACTATGAATCCGGCGCATTCCCGGGTGCGGCACCCCTCGGCCCAGGCTGCATGACGATCTTTACGCCCTACGATGTTGAGAATCAGTATGTCGAAGGCTTCGATGTCGTGGTCAACAAGCCGAAAGTAGCGGCCTATCGAGCTCCGGGCGCGCCCCAGTCCGAATTCGCCTGCGAAATGGTCATCAACGAACTGGCTGATGAACTCGGAATTGACCCAATCGACTTCCGTCTGAAGAACGCGGCCAAGGAAGACACGCAGACGCTGTACGGTCCCAAGCTCAAAGCCGTGGGTCTGGTGGAGTGCCTTGAAGCTGCCAAGAGTTCACCGCACTATCAGTCTGCCCTTGAACAGGGCGTTGGTCGAGGGGTTGCGGCGGGCTTCTGGTTCAATATTGGCGGTGTTTCCAGCGTCATCATCAACATGAACCCGGACGGCACGGGCACGGTTCTGGAAGGTTCACCCGATATCGGTGGAAGCCGGGCGTCCATGCAGATGATGGCCGCTGAAGAGTTGCAGCTTCCCATTGAGACCTTCACCACGATCATTCCGGATACAGCCCACCTGGCCCACAACGACACGACCGGTGGAAGTCGTACGACGTTTGCAACGGGTATGGCAGTCATTGAGGCTGCGGCGGACGTGGTTCGTCAATTCAAGGAACGAGCCGCGGCAGTATGGAACGTTACGCCAGAGCAGGTGCAGTGGACCGATGGCGTCGCCATCAACGCCAATGGCGAAGACAAGATGACAGCGGCTGAAATCTGTGCCAATGCGGGTCGAACCGGTGGCCAGATCACCGGACGAGGAAATATCAATGCCCGTGGCGCCGGGCCGAGTTTCGGCGTCCATATTGCGGACATCAAGGTCGACCGTGAAACAGGCAAGGCGGATGTGGTTCGCTATACGGCCATTCAGGATGCAGGTAAGGCCATTCATCCCAGCTACGTTGAAGGACAGTACCAGGGGGGCGCGGCCCAGGGTATTGGCTGGTCAATGAACGAGGAGTACATCTACAACAAGGACGGGCTGCTCGAGAACCCCGGCTTCCTGGACTATCGAATCCCGCTTGCCTCGGACTTGCCCATGATCGAGACGATCATTGTCGAGGTACCCAATTCGTTTCACCCGTATGGCGTCAGAGGGGTTGGGGAGACCGGTATCATTCCGCCACTGGCTGCCTGTGGCACCGCGGTGAGCAAGTCCATTGGCATCCGCATGACAGAATTGCCACTGTCTCCGCCGCGGATTCTAAAGGCGATCCAGGAGGCCTCATAGGATTGTAACGCTGCACCTGGCCTCTTGATCCTGACAGCAATATTCGGGGGGACAACATGGCGACCACTGTCATTTTCTCCAGTGAGCTCCAGAAGTTCACTCACGAGGCGCAGACCCAGGTGTCTGCCACGAACTACCGCGGCCTGGTTGCGGAGATTGTGGCGCGCTATGGGGATCTTGAGGAGGATGTGATCCTGGAGATGGCTGTGGCTATTGACGGCGAAATCGTTCACGACCCGATGCTCGAAACCATCCGGCCCGGAAGTGAGGTACATTTCCTGTACCGCATTTCCGGTGGCTGATGGAGCTCTGGGGCCAGAATCACCGACTTCAGTGTGGCCTGGCTGACGGAGCCCGGCCTGTGATCAGGCCACGTACCCGTCTGGATTTCTGCACTGCCAGCGCCATGCGTCCTGGCAGATGTCATCAAGGGTTTTGACGGCGGTCCAGCCCAGTTGAAGCCTGGCCTTGTCCGGGTTCGTATAGGAGGCGGGTACGTCACCGGACCGCCGTGGTCCGATGTCATAGGCCAACGCCAGACCGCTCGCCCGTTCAAATGCGTGGATCACCTCGATGACCGAGGAAGCCTTGCCGGTACCGAGGTTGAAGCAGGCCACCCCGGGCTTTTCGTCGTTAAGAAATCTGAGCGCGGCGAGATGGCCGCTCGCGAGATCCGTCACATGAACGTAATCCCGAAGACAGG
Source organism: Pseudomonadota bacterium (assembly GCA_027624035.1). Taxonomy (GTDB): domain Bacteria; phylum Pseudomonadota; class Gammaproteobacteria; order Pseudomonadales; family Azotimanducaceae; genus UBA7455. The sequence goes on from JAQBUI010000020.1 coordinate 5,821, forward strand.
TGCCATCCGGAGTAGGGTAGTCATTGCCGAACACCACCAGTCGGTCCTGTTTGCCGACGGCAAACTGGCAAACATAGGGCAGTAGATTGTTCGGGATTCCGTTCGGATCTTCACCAATCTCGCCGCTTTCATGGGCACCCACCGGATTGAAGTAGCGCAGCAGGGCGATGTTCCAGTCCGGGTCTGCTGCCCCCAGGTCCTGGAGCATGCGTTCGATGTGGAGCTTGGTCCGACCATAGGGGTTGGCCGCGTCCGTGATCGGTGAGGTCTCATCGATGGGCAGCCGCACGGGTTCGCCGTAGACGGTCGCCGATGAAGAAAACACGAGACTCCGTACACCCGAAGCGACCATGGCATCCAGCAGATTGAGCGTGCCAGCCACGTTGGTTCGATAGTAATCGAGCGGGTGATCGACGGATTCTGCCACTGACTTCAGGCCGGCGAAGTGAATGACCACGTCGGGGACTTCATCGCACAAGATCGCCGTGATCGCGGAGGCGTCCAGCAGACTGACCTCGTGGAATACAGTGTTGCGACCGGTGAGTGATTCGATCCGGTTGACGGCGACCCTGGAACTGTTGGCGAGGTTGTCCACAATGGTCACCTCGAATCCTTCAGCCAGCAGCGCGACCGCGGTGTGAGATCCGATGTATCCAGCGCCTCCGGTCAGCAAGGCTTTCATTATGGTGATTGTGATGGCAGGGGTGACCGTAGTGAAAAGCCAAGCAACCCTTCAAGGTCGTCGAGCGCCTGATTCGCGTTCAAGACCTTGATGGTTTGCATGCCAAGCGCTCTCGCGGGCTTCAAATTGACACCAAGGTCATCCAGAAATACGGCGTTTTCCGGTTGCACACCCAGTTCAGCACATGCGAACTGATAGATCTCTGGGTCGGGTTTCCTCATGCCCACCTTGCTGGATTCCACCAGCACATCAAACAGGTTGAACACTTCGTCCATCATAATGGCTCTGTGATGATCTCTTGCCATGGCAGCGCCCTCGCCGGAGCGGACGTTGTTGGTGATGCACCCAATGGACATGTGTTGCTTGACGATCCTGAGCGCGCTCACCATCTCGTCACGCAGTTCACCGGACAACAGTGCCAGTACGTCGGCGCCCGCGATGGCGTGGCCGAGTGCACGGGATTCCGCCAGGAACAGGTCATCGAACTCGGCAACCGAGATATCAGACCGCTCAAGCTGTGCCCAGGCATTGGACTCCGGATGAGTGGCATTCACGCTACGAATGAAATCCAGCGGGATGTGGTTGGCTTTCTCGTAGCGATTGAATGCCTCGAACGGACTACTGGTGATGACGCCACCAAAGTCCCACAGAACTGCTTTAATCATGGTTTTCCTGTCTTTGGGGTCTCGTGTGCTGCTCGTGCAGACCTTGCGCTGGTTCAGTCGTCATCATCGCCCATGTTGATCTCGTAGGTATCGGACTCTGGTCTCGCCAGCCCCTTTTGGGATGAGTTGATGGCTTCCAGCATCAGTTGCACATTGTCCGACGTGGGGAACTCCTGTTTCACCTGGTTGACTGCTTCTTCAAGGCGAAGCCCCCTTAGAAACAGAATACGAAATGCCTTGCGAACTTCCTTCATGTCATCACTGGAGTAGCCCGCACGCTCCATCCCGACCTTGTTGATGACCCGCATGTGCGCAGGGAACCCTTCTGCAATCGTAAACGGCAGCACATCCTGGGTGAGTCGGGACATGCCAGCCAGCATCCCGGCACGGCCGACGTGACAGAATTGATGGATGGCGGAAAGACCGCCAATGTTGGCATGGTCACCGATGGTCACATGACCACCCAGGGCGACGCTGTGGCTCAACACCACATGATTACCCACCGTACAGTTGTGGGCAACATGTGACTGTGCCAGCAGGGCACAGTCATTACCGACTGTGGTTTTGGAGCCTTCGAACGTACCACTGTGGATAGAGACGAATTCACGTATGACGTTGCGGGCCCCGATCTCCGTAAAGGTCACGGTTCCCTTGACGTATTTCTGGTCCTGAGACTGAATCCCAAGGGTCACAAACGGAAACACGTCGCAGTTCTCACCGATCACAGTATACGGTTCGACCAGCACATGGGACCGCAGGGTGGTATTTGGTCCAATACGGGTATGTGGGCCCACAGTGCAAAAGGGGCCGATCACGCAGTTGTCACCAATCTCGGCGCTCTTGTTGACGACGGCCAGCTTGTCAACTTTGATCATGGGCGGACTCGCTCAATGATTGATTCGAATTTCGACCCGATATTCAACCTTTTGTTCACGGACCTCAAGTCCACCAGCCCCTGTGTATGGAGAGAATGACCAGGCCGTACCGCCGGAGCCTGGTTTCAGATCGGGTTCACGAACTGTGTTGATAGCGAGCACTTCTGTACGAAGCCTAACATATCTGTTACGTTGCAAGTGGACGTTTCACCCCAAAGAATCAATTCAGGACACGAAAACTGCACTGAGTCGTTTGTTTTTTTTCAGCAGGCCGATGATATAATTCCGGTTCTTCCGTTTCCGGGGTTTGTGTGCAGGCCCTAGCCAGCTTATGCCAGATCCTATGCAAGACAAATCGCAACACAAATCCAGTCAGTCCCCCGCGCTTGATCGTTCCCTGATCAACAAACATTCTTTCAGCAGGGAGGAACTGCTTGATTGCGGCCACGGCAGTCTGTTTGGTCCGGGTCGCGCCCATCTGCCTGTTGGCGAAATGCTCATGGTGGATCGTATCACCGAGATCACCGAGGATGGTGGCAAGAGCGGGAGGGGCAAGATCGTCGCGGAAATGGACATTCATCCAGACCTTTGGTTTTTCAAGTGTCATTTCATTGATGACCCTGTGATGCCAGGTTGCCTGGGGCTTGATGCGCTCTGGCAACTGGTGGGTTTTTTCCTGGCATGGAAGGGCAATTGGGGTCTCGGCCGGGCACTCGGCTGTGGCAAGGTCAGCTTCAGGGGTCAGGTGTTGCCAACGGCAAAGCTCGTGCAGTACGAGATCGACCTGACCCGGGTGCGCGGTGGCAAAAACGTGATGGGTATTGCTGATGCCCGGGTGCTGGTAGACGGTCAGCAGATTTACACGGCACAGGACGTCAAGGTGGGTTTGTTTACTTCTCTGGACGATTTTTAAGGCATGTCAATGAGACGAGCAGTCATTACCGGTATGGGCCTGGTATCTCCACTGGGTAACAATGTCCCTGACACTTTGACTTCACTCCAGCAAACAGCGTCGGGGATCCGCTACCGGGAGAGCTATGCGGAAATGGGCCTCCGGAGCCAGATCGCTGGCAGCATTGAACTCGATACGGAGGCGCTGATTGACCGGAAGTTGCGACGGTTCATGGGTGATGCCGCAGCCTTCTCCTACGTTGCGATGGGGGAGGCCATCCGTGATGCCGGACTTGAGGACTCGGATGTCTCCAATGAGCGTTCCGGGATCGTCGCCGGATCAGGCGGAGCATCATCAGCGAATCTGACCGAGGCAGCAGACGTACTACGAGAGAAGGGTCTGAAGCGGGTAGGTCCTTATCGGGTTACCCGGACCATGGGTTCGACAGTCTCGGCCTGCCTCGCCACACCCTACAAGATCAAGGGCGTGAACTATTCCATTACATCGGCCTGTTCCACCAGCGCACATTGTATTGGTCATGCCATGGAATTGATTCAGTTGAACAAGCAGGACATTGTTTTTGCTGGCGGCGGCGAGGAGGAGCACTGGTCGCTCACCTGCCTGTTCGACGCCATGGGCGCACTGTCGACCGGTCGAAACGACCAGCCTCAGACGGCATCACGGGCGTATGATCGTGATCGGGATGGGTTTGTGATTGCCGGTGGCGCGGGCTTTCTGGTGGTGGAAGAGCTGGAACATGCCCGGGCCCGGGGCGCCAGAATCTACGCTGAACTGGTCGGCTATGGCGCCACGTCAGATGGTCACGATATGGTGGCACCTTCCGGCGAAGGCGCAGAAAGGGCTATGCGAATGGCAATGGCGACCGTAGACCGCCCCATCGACTATATCAACGCCCACGGCACCAGTACCCCCATGGGCGACCCAATGGAGATTTCAGCGATCACCAGGGTGTTTGGCGCCAAGGTACCACCCATCAGTTCGACCAAGTCCCTGTCAGGCCACTCTCTGGGCGCGGCCGGCGTCCATGAGGCCATCTATTCGTTGTTGATGCTCGACAACGATTTCATCTGCGCCTCGGCCAACGTCGAGAATCTTGACCCTGACCTCGACGGGGCGCCCATCGTGACAAGTCGCGTCGACAACGCCGGATTGAATACCGTGATGTCCAACAGCTTCGGTTTCGGCGGAACGAATGCGGTCCTTGTCTTTCAGAAGCATCGATAGTCTCCTGGTGACTGACGGAGACCGGGACCCAGAGGGCTGACATGGGAAGAGACAAGATTGTCATCGTCGAAGACGAGCCCGATATTGTCGAAGTCATCTCCTATAACCTGAAGCGAGAGGGCTTTCAGGTCATCTCGTCCGGGCGCGGTGACGAAGGGCTTAACCTGGTTCGTAATCAGTCACCGGTACTGGTCATTCTGGATCTGATGTTGCCTGGGATGGACGGGTTGAGCGTCTGCCAGAAAATCAAATCTGACCCACTGACCCACGACATCCCCATCATTATCGTCTCTGCCAAGGGGGAAGAGAGTGATGTCGTGATCGGCCTTGGCTTCGGTGCCGACGATTACCTCGCAAAGCCGTTCAGTCCAAGAGAACTGTTGGCGCGGGTCAAGGCGGTGCTCAGGCGAGGGCCCATCCGAGAGGACCAGAACAAGGAACGAATCCTGATCAAGGACCTGTTGATAGATGCATCCCGGCACGAAGTCCGTATCGGAGAAGAACCGGTGACGCTCACTGCCATGGAGTTCAAGATACTGCATCAGCTGGCTTCGCAACCGGGGCGCGCCTTTACCAGGGAACAATTGCTGAATCGAGTCGTTGGTGAAGGCGTTGTGGTGGTCGACCGAAACATCGACGTCCATATTCGCTCGGTCAGAAAAAAACTGGGCGATCACAGTCAAATGATTCAGACGATTCGGGGAATCGGGTATCGCTTTGTGGGCGATTAGCCAGACTTCCCAACTGGCCCCGAAACAGGGACCCGCAATATTCATCCCGGAACCCTGACCAATGGATTGAGGCTATCCGAGATGCAGGTCCCGACGAATCTCTGTTGCAGCATTTCTGCCCGGGATGCCGGATACGCCGCCTCCCGGATGAGTTCCCGCGCTACACAGATACAATCCCTTGATGTGTGTGCGGTACTGGCCCATTCCCAGCATGGGCCGCGCACTGAACAGCTGGTCCAGGCTCATTCGACCATGGAATATGTCTCCACCCACCAGCCCGAAACGCTGTTCCAGGTCCCAGGGCGATAGTACCTGCATGCCTGTGATACTGGCTCTGAAATTGGGTGCATGAGCACTGACGGTGTTGATGATGGCCTCGACGGCGCTGTCCCTCAGCCCGTCCCAGCCAGCCCCGAGGCCGGGATCAAACTGTTGACAGAAGAGCGATGCAACGTGGGCGCCGGGCGGTGCCAGAGAGTCATCCACCAGGGAGGGGATCAGCATCTCGACGATCGGTCTTTCAGAAAAGCCCCTTCGACGAGCGCCCTCGTAGGCAGCATCCATGTATTCAAGTGAGGGTGCCATGATGATGCCGCCCTCGAGGCAATGTGGTATCTGTCGATGTTGAAAGTCCGGCAATTCTGTCAGCGCCACATTCATGCGAAATGAACCGCTGGCACATTTGAATTGTTCAAAATGTCGTCGAATATCTGCAGGACAGTGGCGCGGTTCAATTAGCTTGAGAAACAGCAGACGGGGATTGATCGCGCTGACCACTGCATCAGCCTCAATGGTCTCGCCGCCAGAGAGTGTGACGCCTTTGGCCCCGTGCTTGTCCACGTCGATCCGGGAAACCCCGACTCCGGTAGCGATGCTCACACCCAGTGACTCTGCCTCACTCGCCATCGCCTGGGTGATGGCGCCCATGCCGCCCATGGCATGTCCCCAGATGCCGGCTTCGCCGTCAATGCCGCCCAGTGCGTGGTGGACCATGACGTAAGCAGACCCGGGACCATAGGGGCTCTGGTAGTGGCCGACCACTGCGTCGAAGCCGAGCCACGCTTTCACCGCATCAGACTCAAACTCGTCATCCAGCCACTCGCCGGCGGAGACCGTAAAGAGTTTCAACAGCTTCTGTTTGGTCGCTGCCCGCATGCCGGCAAATCGTCGGCTCATGGAAATGACCTTGATCACGTCACCGAGACCACCCAGGTGAAACGAGGGTGGCGTCCGGTCCATCAGGGATCTCAAGGGTTCAACAAGCGTTGCAAGTTCCGCCTGATAGGACGGGTAATGCGCGGCATCCCGGGGAGAGAATCTGCTGATCTCCGCGATGAGTCCGTCTCCGGGGCAGGCGATAAAGGCATCTCCATCTGGCATCGGAAGGTAGTTGTTGATGAGTCTCTTTCTGATGGCAAGACCGTGCTGAACCAGATTCAGATCACGGATCACCTCCGGATGCAAAAGGCTGACTGTGTAGCTCGCCACTGAATTTCGGAAGCCTGGAGCGAATTCCTCGGTAATTGCGGCGCCACCCACAACGGCAGACCGCTCAACGATGGTGACGTCAGCGCCGGCGCGAGCCAGATAACATCCGCAAACGAGTCCGTTGTGTCCGCCGCCCACGATGACGATACGGGTCATGGTGTCATGATTTCCCTTGGCTGCTATCTCGGTTAGTATATTCCGAGGTGTACCACGGATCGAGAAATGCGAATTCCAGCTATTGTCATCATTCTGTTCCTGGCGGCAGGTTGCAGTACTGCGCCGATCCCGGCTGACGCAATGATCCAGGGTACCTGGCGCGGAGATATTGGGGGCGTGCCGGTGATCTATGAGTACACCGACAATATGGTCCGTGTGGTGGGCTACGATGCCGTACCCTATCGGATTGATGATGGAAGACTTACCGTGATGGTCCAGGGCAGTACCGAGCGCATCGTCGCGTTTCCCAGTCGGGATGAAATGGTGCAGACGGACCCTGTTACGGGAACCCAGTTGCGACTGATGCGAGTGAACTGAATTCGTTGCCAGCGCGTTTCAGTTCGCTGGCTGAGGTTGCTGACACCTGTCCATAGCTCTGTACCTGTATATAGATACAGGCTAATATCAGCTCGTGCCGAGACCCAGACCGCCACTGCCCGCCCCGCTGCCGCGCGACTACTATCTGAAGAACTTTCAGCACTTTCTCGAATTTGTGTTCGAGCGATATGAGTTGCTGCTCACCGAACCCGAGCTCAACTTCAGACACCGGTTTGAAGCGCTGTCGGTCGACGGGCAGCGATTGTATGTCCGGCTCTGCGCCAGACGCGGGCCTGTGTTCCGGTCTGATACCATCCATTATGTCGAGATCGGTGACATCCTTCGGGCCCTGGATGAACTGATCGCGACCAATTTCGCCGAAGAAATTGCAGACGATGTGCCCGACTGGCTGCAGCTGATGCGCAAGGATGAACTGCTGGCGATGCTGCCGGGTCCTGTCGCCCATCTGACAAAACCTGCGCTGGTGACTTTGGTGGCGTCATCAATGAATGCTGCTCGTCTCCGTCACCAGATCCGATGCCGGATGTTCAGCCTTGGCGGGCTTGACCTGCTTAGAGTCTACCGACTGCTGTTTTTCGGGAACCTGCAGCAACATCTGACCGAGTTCGTGCTGAACGATCTGGGCGTCAACGCCTATGAAGATTACGAGATTGATGCTGGCGCCAGGTCCGTGGAAGACCGTGAAGTGATCGACGAACTGCTGGCAATTGAGGATCTCGGCCTGTTAACCGATGAGATCATTGCGACCGGCGACGCCGCTGCCCTCAGCGAGATCGGTACGCTTCTGGAGGTGGCCGGTTGTGCCCCGGGGCGGCCCCGTCGTCGCCTGGACCGGCTGATCTGCCGTGTCGCACGCCAGCTGGAACGCAAAGCGCGGCCCGCAGAAGCGTTCAGCCTGTACGACTGCACCAGCCGGCCACCGGCACGAGAACGAAGGGTCCGAATTCTGGCATCAAGCGGTGAGCAAAACCGGGCGGTTCGACTGTGTCAGCAGATGCTCGGCAAGCCTCAAGACGACGCTGAATATGAGTTTGCAGTCAGATTCCTCAGGCGTCTCCTGGGCCCTGAAGCTGATCGCCATGCCGGCCTGCCCGACCTGACCGTTCACGCAGAGACTGAATCGCTCAAGCTGTTACCGGTCCAGGGGGTGTCGGTGGAGTCACTGGTCTGCCTGTGGGCGGAAGCGAGAGGCTATGACGGTTATTACATCGAAAACGCACTCTTTCCGGGCCTTTTCGGCCTGGCGTTCTGGGACATCATATTTGCCCCGGTACCGGATGTCTTTTTCAATCCGTTTCAGCGTGGTCCGATAGATCAGTTCGATCCAGGATTTACGCAGCTTCGACGCGAACTCTTCGACCAGCGGTTTAGGGAACTCGCCCGACCGGATCGCCTGTGCCGGATCGTTCGGCATCGCCACACCGAGAAGTTCGGCGTATCGAATCACTTCGTCAACTGGCAGAGGCTGAGTCCGGAACTGCTGGATCAGGTCCTGAAGTCGGTTCCGAACAGTCATCTGCTCGCCATATTTCACCAGCTTCTGGGTGACCTCCGTGGCCGAAGCAGTGGTTTTCCCGACCTGATTCTGTTCCGGAACGGGTGCTATCGACTGATCGAAGTGAAAGGACCCGGGGACCGGCTCCAGGTCAATCAAAAGCGATGGTTCCGGTTCTTTGAACGTGAACAGATCCCTGCCACGGTGGTAAATGTCGAATACGCTGCGCCTTGTGAAACATCGGAATCCGGCAAAGGCGATGTGACTGATGTCTACGCGTGAGCCGATGGATCAGACGCTCACTCTGTCAGTAGGGGAACTGGCTGAATTCGGCCGGGGTGGTGACATCAACTTTCGCTTCAGCGGCAGGTCGACAGCCGGGGAGGGTGTTCGCGGGCATCAGCTTGTGCAGCAGTCTCGTGGCCCCGGCTATGATGCTGAGCGATCCCTGATGCTGCTGGTTGATTTCGGAGACCATCAGGTACGGGTCCAGGGGCGCGCCGATGGCGTGGATCAGACATCCAGCCCGGTGACGGTAGATGAAATCAAGACCCTGCGGGTTCCTCCAGAAGCGTTGCCGCGGGACGTGCGTGCGGTCCACTGGGCGCAGCTTTCGATTTACGGCCACCTTCTGGCGGTGGAAACCGGGGCACCCAGCATCAGGCTTCGCCTTTGTTACTTCGACCTGACCGATGAAACCGAGGCCCAGTTTGCCTGCGAAGTGTCTGCCCAAGACCTGAAGTCCCACTTTGATCGCATCCTGGGGGCCTATGTTGGGCAGATCGAAGCCACGCATCGCTGGCATTTGCAGCGCAATGCGTCCATTGACGGCCGGGCCTTCCCTTACGGCGGCTTTCGACCCGGTCAGAGGGATCTCTCAGTCGCTGTCTATCGCCACATCGCCGCCGGTCAGCAACTGGTCCTACAGGCACCCACCGGAGTAGGAAAGACAATGGGCATGTTGTTTCCAGCCATCAAGGCCTTCGTTTCGGGAGGTTGTGAACAAATCTTCTATATCTCGGCACGGACGTCCGGTCAGCTCGCGGCCGAATCAGCCCTGGCGGATCTGGAGCAGGAGGGCGCCCGACTTCGATCGGTGACGCTCACGGCCAGGGACAAGACATGCTTCAATCCCGGCACGCCCTGTCATCCTGATCATTGCTCCTATGCACGGGGTTACTTCGACCGTCGCCGTGGAGCGGTCAGCACCCTCCTGGGCGTCCGTACAAGACTTGGTCGTCGTGAAATCGAGGATGCAGCCCGCGAATTCCATGTCTGCCCCTTTGAATTCGCACTGGATCTTGCCACTGAGGCCGACGTCATTGTTTGCGACTACAACTATGTATTCGACCCCGCAGCCCATCTTCATCGGTTCTTTGACCGCGATGCCGACTCCCGATATGTACTGCTGGTGGATGAATCCCACAATCTGGTGGACCGTGGCAGGGAGATGTTCTCCGCCGGCCTCGATAAACAGAGCTTCATGGGTGGACACCGCCGGTTCTCGAATCCCGGGCTGGCGTCGGTCGTCAAGGCACTGGCGGGTGTCAATCGTCAGTTTCTGGCACTTCAACACGGCTCCGGGAGTTCGGTTTCGCGTCTGGAAGCACCCCCAAAGGGGTTGATCCGAAGCCTTAAGGTGTTGGTCGAGCACCTTGAAGCGGGTTTGCGTGACCAGCCCGACGGTGTTCAACGCGATGAGCTTTTGCAGCTGTATTTCAGGTGCCTTTCATTCCTGCGCACGACCGAACGGTTTGGTCCCAACTTCGCCTGCATCGTTGAACGGGATCAGCGCTCTGTTATCGCGCGATTGCTGTGTTTGGACCCGGGGCCATTGCTGCGGCTGACACTCCGAAAGATGCGGTCCACGGTCTGTTTCAGCGCCACCCTGAGGCCCAGGGCCTATTTTGAACCACTGCTTGGCGTTGAGGAATCGGCGACCTGGTATCTCCTGCCTTCACCGTTCCCCGCGGAGCATCTGGGTGTGTTCATCGCGTCACATATCGATACTGACTATCGACGACGCTTTGATGATCTGCCGGCCCTGGTACGCCTGATCATTGATACGGTCGAATCCCGGCAGGGAAACTACCTCGTGTTCTTTCCGTCCTATGCCTATCTGGACGCTGTCCATGATGTCATGGGTCAGGTACCGTTCGAGTTACGTCGCCAGACCCGTGGCATGACCGATCCGGAGCAACGTCGCTTTCTCGCGGACTTCCAGCACAACGGCTCGAGTTCAGTCGTCGGTTTTGCAGTGATGGGTGGAGCTTTTGCCGAGGGCATTGATCTAAAGGGCAATCGCTTGATCGGTGCGATTGTGGTGGGCGTAGGCCTGCCCAGGATTGGTATCGAGCGGGACCTGATTCGAGACCACTTTGGCCCTCGTGGTTTCGAGTTTGCCTATCAGTATCCGGGAATGAATCGGGTTTTGCAGACCGCCGGACGCGTCATCCGGGATGAACTCGATCAGGGCGTGATCGTTTTGGCGGACAGCCGATTCGCGCAGCCGCGATACCGCGCCCAGTTGCCAGAACATTGGCGGGTCGAGCCAATAGCCCGGCATGACACGCTGATGGATAAGATTGGCCAGTTCTGGCAGTCTCTGGATCAATCTCAACACAAGTCTCAAGATAAGTCTCAAGACAAGTCTCAATAAAGGGCAGAGAAATGAAAATCGGAGCAGTCTTGCCTCACAATGAAATCGGTACCGAAGCGGGCGCTATGCGGGCCTGGGCACAGGGTGTTGAAGCGCTGGGTGCCGATCACATCCTGATCTACGACCACGTGCTCGGGGCGGACCCTGATCGGCCGGGGGGATTTCGCGGCCCGTACGACAAGGATGTGGCATTTCACGAGCCGCTGACGACATTGTCATTCATAGCGGGTGTGACAAAGACCATCGAGCTGATGCCGGCGGTACTGATCCTGCCCCAGCGTCAAACCGCACTGGTAGCAAAACAGGCAGCCGAGCTGGCTATCCTGTCCGACGGGCGGTTTCGCCTGGGTATCGGAACGGGCTGGAACCAGGTCGAGTACCAGTCCCTGAATGAGGATTTCGGCAACCGTGGTCCAAGGCAGGCGGAGCAGGTCGAGTTGTTGCGCTTGCTCTGGTCAAGTGACTCCCTGGACTACAAGGGTGACTACCATGCAATTCCCCGTGCCAGTATCAACCCCAGGCCGGACAAGCTTGTCCCGATCTGGTTCGGCGGTTCGGCGCCTGTGCTCATTCGTCGCTGTGCGCGGCTGGGCGATGGCTGGATTCCGGTCATGGGCCCCAACCCCGCTGCGGCGGCTGCCATAGCCGAACTCAAGTCACAAAGAGCGGCCCTGGGGCTGCCGTGGGAAGGGTTTGGCATTCAGGCACAGGCTCAATACGCCGGAGGCAATCCGGACAGATGGATCAAGCATGCTGGCAAGTGGCGGGAAATAGGCGCCACCCACCTGGCAGTGGCCACCCATAATGCAGGGGAATCTGATGTGGACCGGCATCTGCGTCGGTTTGAAGAGTACCTGGAAGCGGTCCCTGACTGATTCGATGGCCGCCTCAGGGCCTCATCGTGCAGTACAGGCATTGTGCATAAAGCCCTGGACGTGTCGCCATACGAAGCGTTTCCCGAAGTTCTGTCGGGACAAGGCGTGACAGGACCAGCATCGAATTCGAGACGGAATCGGGGTCGAGCGAAACAGCCAGGGTACTCAGGAGTTGCTGCAGGATCTTGTCACGAGAGGAAAGCTCAGGTTCGAGATAGATCACCTCGTACTCAGTGGTGTTGGCAAGATCAGCAGCAGAGGCAATGGCGTCCTCCAGATCACCGATGGCATCGACAAGACCCAGCTCCAGTGCGGCAGTACCTGACCACACGCGGCCCTGGGCAACATGGTCTGCTTCGGCCAGTGTCATATCACGGCCATTCGCCACCAGTGAAAGAAATCTGTCGTAGGTTCTGTTCACAGCGCCAGTCAGGATCTGTTTCATCATCGGGCTGAGTTCAACCAGAGGGTTGAGGGCGCCGGACAATGGTGTGGTGCCAACGCCGTCGGTGTGGACCCCGAGTTCCGCCAGGGACCTCTCAACAGAGGGAAAGACCATGAACGTGCCGATAGATCCGGTGATGGTCGACTCATGTGCAAAGATTCTATTGGCCGAACTGGCGATCCAGTAGCCGCCACTCGCGGCATAGCTGCTCATGGAAATCACCACTGGCTTGCCGGCATTCCGGGTAGCTTCGAGCTCGTTTCGGATCGTCTCGGAGCCTGAAACGCTTCCACCGGGTGAGTTGATTCTCACAATGAGCGCCTTGACCTGGTTGTCCCAGCGGGCTCGTTGGATCAATTGACTGATGGATTCAGCACCGATGGTGCCTGGTGGCTGCTGGCCATCCAGTATGGTTCCGCTGGCGGTGATCACTGCCACCTTGTCTGCGGTTGGATCAGCTACCGAGATCGAGGGCCTGATCGCGCGGAGGTAATCCATGAACCGAATCTGTCTGAATCCCTGGCCCTCTGCTGCGGTCCACTGTCGCATTTCTGCATGCCACTCGGACTCGGAAACCAGCGCATCGACCAGCCCCTGGTCGAGCGCGAGAGTGGCTGGATCGTTACCCGCCTCGGCAAGCAGGTCGGCATAGTTGGCGATGTATTGTGACAGCTCCTGGTCAGCCAACCCCCGTAATGTGGATATGGTGCCGACATATCTGGACCAGAGATCGTTGAGCCAGGTGAGGTTTGATTCCTTCGAGGCATCCGACATGGCCTCTTCCAGAAACGGTTCAACGGCGTCCTTGTATTTGCCCGCAACGAACACATTCATTCTGACGTGCAGCTTCTCAAGGGCGGGGCCAAAGTACATTGGGAAGGTGCCGTAGCCCGTCAGCAGTACGCCCCCGAGTGCCTGGAAACTGCCGCTGTCCAGCAATACCCGGTCGGCATGTGCCGCCAGATAGTATTGAGCCTGGTTGTAGCTGGTGCCGAAGGCATAGACCCGTTTGCCGGTTGATTTGAACTGCGTGATGGTGGCTCCGATTTCTGCCAGGTGGCTCGGTGAAACCGACTGGAGGTGCGTGAGATCCAGGGCCATCGCGGTGATTCGATCATCTTGTTCGGCACTTCGGATGGCGTCGGTCACGTCGCGAAGAACGGTCTCCGTGGGCCGCTGATTCGGCGTCAGCAGGCTGCCGAGCGGATCCATTCGGGCATGTTGCTCTACCACGTTGCCGGACAAATCGACCACCAGCGCGCTCCTGGGCTGTACCTGGACCCGATTCGAACTCAGCAGCGCGACCAGCACAAGGATTGCAAGGAAGAGAAACAGCAGATTGCCGGTAGCGTTTTTGAGGGCCGAGATCCCGGCCCAGATTGAACGAAGGAACTTCATGAGTGCCCATTCGGTATAGAGGGATAAAGGGTCGATACTAGCACGATGGGCGTTACCGTCAGTTTGATCCGGTCCAATATAGTGTACTATTTTCCAGTCAGTTGGGTCGGGTCCGGGAGCCTTGAATGAATCGAACGCCAGCAATCGAAATTCGCTACGGACGAATCGATGAAGCTGACGAACTGGCTGCCATGTCCAGGGAGCTGATTGAGAAGGGATTGCGCTGGACCTGGAAGCCGCCCCGCATCGTCACGATGATGCGACATCCGGACAGTGTTGTGCTGGTGGCGCAAACGCGTCTGGGAATCGCAGGATTCGCCATCATGGAATTCCATGATCGACACGGCCATCTCAATTTGCTGGCTGTGGCGGACGCCCGTCGACGTGAGGGAATCGGTGCGGCCCTGTTGGCGTGGCTGGAGAAGTCCGCTCATGTGGCCGGCATAGAACAGATCACACTCGAAGTCCGTCGCGATAACGACGGGGCTCGTGCGTTCTATCGATCGCGGGGCTACGACGAGGTTGCAGTCCTGCCAGGCTATTATCAGGGTCGTGAACATGCCATGCGCATGGTTCATCAGTTGATTGAACCAGACCTCGCCAGGCAGCGGCCTGCTTGATGGGAGCCCTGACAAGACCATTGTGGGAGTGGCAGGAACTGCTTCAAGCGCTGGCCCTGGACGAGCCATCTGCCGGCGGTGAGGTCACAGGCATCAGTATCGATTCAAGAACGTTGTCATCCGGCGATCTTTTCATTGCGCTGGCCGGTGACCCGGTAGACCAGCATGGCACGGGTCGGGACGGACATGCTTTTGTTGGCAGCGCCGAGCAGGCGGGGGCGAGTGCGTTGCTTGTTGCAAGGAAGGTCGATGCCGGTATCCCTGCGCTGGTGGTCAAAGACACGCTCGACGCCCTCTGGTCCCTGGGTGCCGCAGGACGAACCCGGATGTCTGGTCGCATCGTCGCCATAACAGGCAGTGCTGGCAAGACGACAGCCCGCCACTGGCTGCAAACGGTTCTGCAGGCAGAGGCGATCACCCACGGTTCTGTCGGCAGCTATAACAATCACTGGGGGGTACCCTTGTCACTGGCGAGGATGCCTCGTAACGCCGCCTTTGGTGTGTTCGAGATTGGCATGAACCACGCCGGAGAAATCCAGCCTCTGGCAGAGCTCGTTGCTCCGCACCTGGCCATCGTGTTGAATGTGTTGCCGGCTCATATTGGTAATCTCGGCAGTCTGGATGCCATCAGGAAGGAAAAGCTCAGCATTCGGGCCGGTCTCAAGAGCGGAGGTACGCTGATTTGTCCCCTTGAACTGGGTGTTGCCGGGAGCTTCACGTTTGCAGTGAATCGCCAGGCCGACATCTGGGCCGAACCGGTCGGGAGCCACCAGGCAACGGTGCATATAGATGGCCGTCGCCATGACCTGCACCTGGCCCTTGGGGGTGAGCATCGGTTGCAGACGGCGCTCGCGGTATTGGCCGCCGTACACTGCCTCGGAGCAGATGTCGAAGCAGCAGTCAGATTGATACCATCGCTGGACGCCCCTGCCGGGCGGGGCAACCGGTATACCATTGCCGGCAGAACCGTGATTGACGACAGCTACAACGCCAATCCTGCCAGCATGAGCTATGCCCTTGATGCGCTCAGGAACGAGTCCGGCAGGGGAATACTTCTGGTTGGAGAAATGCTGGAACTGGGCAGTGAGAGTACCCGGCGCCACCAGGCTGTGGCGAAACAAGCCCGCAACATTCCGCTCGTATATTCATTTGGGGACCAGTTCAGCGGTCTGGACGAGGTGTTTGGCCCGGGTTTCAGGGCTCACTATCAGGCAGCCCCTGATTTTGACATCGACGATTTCGTCGCGGCCACACGGCCGGGCGACGTGATCCTCGTAAAGGGCTCAAATCGGGTCTTCTGGGTTCATGATTTCGTGAGCCGGTTGTGTGCCGCGATGGCGCGAACGCAAGCCTGAAAGGACCCGGCATGGCGGCCATTGCTATCCACTCCGGTTAAACCATGAGATAATGTGCCACCATGATAGTAGACAAACTGGGTCGACGCTTTCGGAACCTGAGGGTAAGCCTCACGGCCGCTTGTAACTACGCATGTACGTACTGCGTGCCTGACGGCAAGCGGCTGATGAAAGCAAAAAATGAGCTGCCGGCAATGCAATTGCTCAAAGGCGTTGCAATGCTTCAGCAGGCAGCCGGTATCGACAAGCTGCGAATTACCGGAGGAGAGCCGCTGGTCACGCCGAAGTTCGATGATTTCCTGCTGGGTGTGATGGGGCTCGGGCTAGCTGACGTCAGCCTGACCACCAACGGCCAGTTGCTGCCAAAGAAGAAGGCTGTCATCGAGTCGTCGGGGCTGAAGCGAATCAATGTCAGCCTGGATACCCTGAATCCTCTGCGCTTCCGACAGATTGCACGAAGCGGTGATCTTGCCACGGTGCTCGCCGGGATTGATGCAATGCTTGAACTTGGCCTGAAGGTCAAGATCAACATGGTGCCGATGCGTAGTCAGAACCTTCAGGAAGTAGTCCCGATGCTCGACTACTGTCTGGAACGTGGCATCGAACTGCGCTTTATCGAGTTGATGCGAATGGGACATCTGCAGAGCGGCAACGGCTTTGTCAACGATTTCGTCTCGATGCAAGCATTGCTTGACGTGATCGGAGAGAAGTACGAGTTCGCCCGAACCGATGCGGCATACGACTCGACCGCAGTGCGTTTCCAGATACCCGGCATGGGTGTCTTCGGCGTGATCGCAAATGAAAGCGAACCGTTCTGCCGTGCCTGTACCAGGCTGCGACTGTCATCCGACGGGTTCCTATATGGCTGCCTCAGCAGTGCGAGTAAGCACTACATTGGCGACATGCTGGATCAACCCAGTCATCTCGCATTGCCAACCTTGCAGAAGTTGCTGGTGAGTGCTCTGGCCGACAAGAAACTGGCTTTCCAGGGAGAGGTCACAGTCATGAAGTTCATTGGTGGGTAAGACTGGACGGTCTTACTCAGTGACCTAGGATTGTGGGTTTGAGTCGAATAGCTTCGATTGCATTGCTGGTACTGACGCTCGTGTCACCCGGCCCAAAGGCCGAAGAGGTGAACCTGCCAGTGGTTCGCACCGATATTGCCTATGGTTCCGATGCGAGCCAGAAACTTGACGTCTATTATCTGACTGGCAAGAAGAAGTTGCCAGTGATCATCTATGTTCACGGAGGCGGCTGGGCCTTCGGAGACAAGGCAGACGTGGGTAACAAACCCCAGTTCTTTGCCAGGCAGAACATTGCTTTTGTGAGCATGGACTATCGGTTGCGTTGGGATTACGACGTTCTGGATCAAACCGAAGATATCGTTTCCGTGATCGGCTGGGTACATCAGAACGCAACCCAATATGGGCTTGACGCCAACAAGATCATTCTCATGGGGTACGCGGCTGGCGCGCACCTGGTCTCCCTCGTTGGGACCAATAGCAGCTTCCTGAGAGCGGCAAACCGTTCCCTCGATGAACTGACCGCGGTCATCGCGGTGGACACCGCAAGTTATGACATCGTTCGATTGATGGTTGAACTCGGAAGCTTCATTGAACGGCGCCAGCACCGTCTGGTATTCGGCAATGACGAAGAAGTATGGCGTCAGGCATCACCCATTACCCATGTGCAGAAAGGAAAGGCCATACCTGCGTTTGCACTGATGTATCTGGCCGATCAGGAAGGTAGCACGCTGCAGGCAAAGGGGTTTGCCAAAGCCCTGGCTGGAGCGGGCATCGAGACGATCATTATTCCGGTCAACGATGGTCGCGTTGACGAAAGGCTTGGAACCAAGGGCGACGCCCCGACCCAGGCACTGTTGACCTTCCTCCGCGCAAAGATCTGACGCAGTTTCACCCCGATGAGACTCACTGCAATCGTCGTCACCTGTCTGCTCATGGTAGCCCTCACCGGTGTGGCATCGTCTGCCGAGGCCCCGGCGGCGCCAGGGCTCGACGCCACGGTCGATCCGATCGAGCCGGCCACCGTGGCTGATCAGCCGCCGTCACCGCAAACCGCGACGACGGCCTACTGGCTGGGTGCCGAGGATGCTGTGGTCAGTGGCGAACTCGAAGCTGTTCAGGTGCTTGATCTGGGTGTGGACCTCACACCGGGCGCCAGGATTCTTGTTGATCAGTCTCCACGCTATCCCTGGCAGCTTCAGAGCGTGGACCCGGCGTCAGCCAACTTCATCGGGATGGATTCCGATACGGCCAGGTTCAATATTGAAACAGTCAGGCGGGCAACGACCGGACTTGGCCCAGGCGCGGCACTGGTGAGCGTCATCACCGTTGAACAGGGCGAGCTGTCGGCAGGGAGTGCAATCGACATTCGCTATTCTCGCCTGAAGATGCCGCCGGATTCACTACCCATACACTTTCCTGTCTACCTGCAGACACGATCTGATGGGCCTCTGACACCTGTCGATGTTCAACCATTGCTACCACGGCCGGGGCCACCGGAGCAGATTGAAGTGGTGGCGCCATCGATCGTTGGACCCAATGAGCGTTTCCCGCTGAGGCTGCTGGTCATCGATCAATTCGGCAACCCGGTTGCCAGGGGCACACCATCACTTGATGTGGTGGTAGATGGTGTTTTCAGCCACCGGATTGATGCCAGCGATCAGGCCGCGCTGGTCGTTCCTGAACTGACATTGGCCGAGCCGGGGCATCACTTCATTTCTGTACGGAGTCCTGGAGGCGGGCTCGTCGGCAGGTCTAATCTGATTCTCGTTAGCGCGGGCCCAACCCGGATTGTCTGGACCGAGCTGCCGCCACGCCAGAGTACTGGCGGACTGGATGATATGAGGGATCAGACCCAACTGGATCAATCGCTTGAAAGCCTCGCCTCTGGCTCCGGGCTCACCCCGCCCAGCCTGGCGGACGGGGGGCGGATGACGTTGCTGACCGATGGAGAACGAACCCTGCAGGTGGCGTCAGCGGACGTCCCGGCGGACTTCCGTCGGTTCAACCCTCGCTTGCCTTTGTTTGCTGAGGTCATCTCGGGCCCTGCGGTGCATGAGTGGTTCGGGCAGCGGCTGGCGGAAATAGGCTATCGTGTTTCGTATTCCGCCAGCAGGTGGTCACCGGAGCACGGATTGCGAGGCAAAGGTCGGACGGCAGTGGTGCTCCTCGGCGATGAACACTGGTGGCAGGCACTGGCGGCAGGCAGGACCTATGTTGCCAGCGAGGGCAGCCCGATCATCTTCTTTTCGCTCAATGAGGCATCACCGGGAAGCCGCATTCCAAACGTGCAGACCCGCGAGATCAGGGGCGAGGTCCATTCAGAATTTGGCCTGCACAGCGTTGAACTGGTACGCAATGGCTCGGTCATTGATCGCAGGAGGGCGCCGGCACTGGATATTGCTGCACGTCAACTCGTGATTCGTTTGAGGTCCAGTGTCGAACCCCTCAGCTATCCCTTCGAGTTACCGAGAGCAGGGCGGGAATGGATCGGCTATGTGCGGGCATCCGGTGCCGACATCAGCCCCAGGCAACGCGATCGGGGTGGGGACGAGTTTAATCGGGTAGTGCCAAACCCGGCCGAGACTGGTCGGGTCGACTTCATCAGCCATACCCAGGGTGGCAGTCACAGCATTGCTCTGAACATCGACCCGCGATCAGATGATCCGACGTTCGAGCTTCACATCATGGCAGGACTTCCCGATGAAGCCAGCCTGGAGCCCGCGCCTGCAACACCGGCGATTCGACAGGTAGTGAGTCTGAGTGAACTTCAGGATGGTCCATTTCGAAAGACATTCGGTGCTGCCGGATTCACCGATGAGGTAGAGATTGAATTGCTCGACCGTGCAGTCATCTCGACATTTCCATTTCTGTTCAGCGATCGACAAAGCACGCGCGCGGGCGATTATTACTATGTACGGGTCAACGGCCTGGATGGTCAGGTGGCCTGGACCAGTCCTGTTTATGTCGGGGGCTTCGATGTCATTGATCAGTAGGCTGTCATCGGTGCTTCGGTGGGCCATCCTGGCGTGCCTTGCCTTGAGTATGTCTGTGGTCGGTGCTCCGAGCGAAACAGACAGGCTCAGTCTCTGGCGGATGGAACAGGGCGGGTCGAAAGTCTACCTGCTCGGATCCATGCATGCCATGAAAGAGGACATGTATCCGCTGCCCGGGCCGATCATGGCAGCCTTTAACGACTCTGAAGTCATCGTTTTTGAAGCGGACCTGGGGCGCCTGACACCGGATGAAATTGCCTCAATCATTCGCCAGAAGGGCACCTATACGCCACCTTCTTCCATCAGTGCGGATCTGTCGGACGAAACCACTCACTTGCTGGTGGATTATCTGCGGGAGTCAAGAATCAGCTTCGATCAGGTCCGCTATCTGAAGCCCTGGAACCTCGCTTTGAACATCGGAATCATCGAGCTGACACGCCTCGGCTACAAGACCGAATTTGGCGTCGATCAGTACCTGCAGCAACGGGCTCGGCAGGAAGGCAAAGAGATCCGTGAGCTGGAGTCCTTCGGTGAACAGATTGAGATCCTGTCAAACGACCCCATCGCGATTCAGGACCTGACTCTGCGTGAAACCCTTCAGTCGCGATCGACCATCAGGGAGGAACTCGACGCAATGGTAGTGGCCTGGCGTCATGGCAACGCAGATCTGATGTACCGACTGGCCGTGGCCTCCATGAGTACCAACCCTTTACTGGCAGGGCAGATGGACAAACTCGTCACCACAAGAAACCACAAGATGGTCGCCAGGATCAGATCCTATCTCGGGCAGGGACGTGATTTCCTGGTGGTCGTAGGGGCACTCCACATGGGTGGACCTGATGGCATCATCCATGAGCTATCCCGGGACTATGAAGTCGTGCAGTTGTCTCGCTGACGTGTCGGTCGGACCGGCGTGGTCACGTGCGGGGCGCGCGTGAAACTGGCAGAATGCCGGTTTTGAGACATCAGCCTGATGTGCCCGTACCGGTCACGCAAAGGCAACAGGAAATCGGAATACGAAGGAGGATCTATGAAGTATCTGCACACCATGGTGAGGGTCAAGGATATTGACGCGTCGCTCGCATTCTATTGTGACTACCTTGGCCTTGAAGAGTTGCGGCGCAACGAGAGCGAACAGGGCCGATTCACGCTGGTCTTTCTGGCGGCGCCTGGAGACTCATCGGCGCAGGTCGAGCTGACCTACAACTGGGATGGAGACGACCTTGGCGAGGGGAGTCGAAATTTCGGCCATCTGGCCTATGCAGTGGACGACATCTACGCGACCTGCCAACGTCTCATGGATGCCGGCGTCACCATCAATCGCCCGCCCAGAGACGGTTACATGGCTTTCGTACGGTCTCCTGACAATATTTCAATCGAGATCCTGCAGGCCGGCGGACCGAAACCGCCCCAGGAACCCTGGGCC
Organism: Pseudomonadota bacterium; assembly: GCA_027624035.1. GTDB lineage: Bacteria > Pseudomonadota > Gammaproteobacteria > Pseudomonadales > Azotimanducaceae > UBA7455. Next base: position 27,245 of record JAQBUI010000020.1, read on the forward strand.
TCCATGGCGAATACTGGGGAGTGGTGAACGGCCGGCCGGACTACCATTGTTGGTAAAAAACACGGTAGAGGTGCCTGAAACGGGCGACCCGATTCTTTCGTGAACAGAAGGCTGGTATTGCTGCGAATAGTGCAGGCGTTTTCTTTGACTGCCTTCACAGCGCTTGCCTATCCATTCTTCAGAAACTGGTTTCCATCGGAGACCAGGATGCTTTCCCGAAATGTGCCCATCGGGGGGATGGCGCCGGGGGAGGCGAAATATGTCGACTGGTTAGGAAGGCGAGTCGTCGTGCTGCGAAGAACGCCAGACCAGATCGCACGGCTTGAACAGCCGACTGGTCGGCCCGATGGCGAGGCTGCAGGTGCCGACGTACAACTGAAAGACCCGGGTTCTAACGAATCAATCCAGCCTGAGTCCATGAGAAATATCTATCGTTCTCTGCGCCCCGAGGTGTTTGTGGCCTTTGCCAGTTGTACCCATCTCGGTTGTGAAGTAAGCGTTGGCAGGGAGGACCCCGCCGTGGCATTTTCGTGCCCCTGCCATCAGAGTGAATTCGATGCCGCGGGTCGCGTCCAGCGTGAATCGGCGGCGCCAACCAACCTGGAGGTCCCTGCTCATCAATTCATCTCGGGCAACGAGTTGCGCCTCTGGCGGCCGACGTGATTCTCACCTGGCCTGACACTGCCACCAATGATACAGATGATAGAATGGGTAAGATCAAACCGGTCGACAGAAACAAACATGCCTGTGAGCCCGCGCAGAACGTTGACGGAGCATCATGATGACAAGTAAACGCCTGCTGATCGTATATCACTCCAAGGGGGGCAAGAACAAAAAAATGGCGGAAGCTGTCTACCGAGGGGCGATGCACCCGGAGGTAGATGTCGAAGTGCGTTTCTTGCGGGCATTTGACGCAGATGCTGACGACCTGCTCTGGACCGATGGCGTCATCCTCGGTACACCTGAGAACTTTGGCTATATGTCCGGTGCCCTGAAGGACTTTTTTGACCGTACGTTTTACGAGGTAGAGGGTCAGGTCGACGGCAAGCCCTACGCACTATTTATCGGCACGGGAAACGATGGACAGGGTGCGATCAGTCATATCAGGCGGATCTGTACCGGCTACAAATTTCGAGAAGTACAGGAACCCATCCTGGTAGTAGGTGATGTTACCGATGAACAACTGGCAGCTTGTGAGGAACTGGGCCTCGGTATGGCGGCCGGGCTCGAGTCAGGTATCTTCTGACGAGCTATGCAGTCAAGGTGTTGGGGAATTAACTGTATATAAATACAGTAATCGTGTGATAGACTCGACCATATGGACGACCGACACCAAACTGATTGTGACCCCGGGGCCAACCCCGTAAAGGGCAGGGGTGCCCAGTCCAATCCCGCCAGTCGATTCGACCAGCAAACCGTGGTGACCATTGACGACGGCTGGTACCAGGAACCGGGCAGCCCCACCATTCGGACGCTGACCGTTCAGGACAAGACCCGCACCATTATCAGCACCAATCGCTCGCCAGACATCCCCTTCGAGCAATCGGTCAATCCGTACCGTGGATGCGAACATGGCTGCATCTACTGCTATGCGAGGCCCACTCACGCCTACTGGGGTCTCTCTCCCGGGTTGGATTTCGAAACCAGAATCATCATCAAACCCGGTGCAGCCAACCTGCTTCGAGAGACCTTGATGAAACCTGGTTACGTGTGCAAACCCATCTGTATCGGTGCCAACACCGATCCCTATCAGCCTCTGGAGGCCGAACTGGGTACGACCCGGTCACTGCTCGAGGTACTGGTGGAGTTCGAGCACCCGTTCTCGATCATCACGCGAAGCGGCCTCATTCGCCGGGACATTGATCTTCTTGCCGCCGCGGCTGAGAAGAACATTTGTAGCGTTGCCGTTTCGGTCACCACGCTCGACGCTGACCTCAAGCGCATCATGGAACCCAGAGCGCCCACTTGCCGATCGCGGCTCGCAGCGATCAGATCGCTTACGGATCGGGGCATCAGAACATCGATGATGGTCGCTCCAGTGATTCCATTCATCAATGACCATGAGATCGATTCAATCCTCAGCGCGGGTCGAGAGGCGGGTGCACAATCGGCCAATTACATTCTGCTTCGACTGCCGCGAGAAGTTCGGGAACTCTTTGAACAATGGCTGCAGGTTCACTTTCCTGACCGCGCGAGTCGCGTCATGAACGCCATTCGTTCAACACGGGAAGGGGAAGCCTACAAGAGCGAGTTCGGCACCAGAATGCGCGGGACGGGTGAATTCGCCTCGCTCCTGGCCCAGCGTTTTGCACTGGCATGCCGTCAAGCTGGTTTTGAGTATGACACAAGGTTCGAGTTGGACACCGAGCGATTCAACAGACCTTTTCGTCAGTTGTCATTGCTCTGATCTCTGTGAGCGCCGGTCTTTCCCGGGTCATCTGAGCTGTCAGGAGGCGTTTGTCGGGTCATCTCGTGGACGACCTCAAGAATGTCTCTCAGGCCGGGGCGGCTACGGTAATTCTCTTCAGCAAACTTCTCGACCACAACGCCACTGCGGTTGATGACGAAGACCCCCGGGTAAGGCACGCCGTGCCAGGGATGTCCCGGTGGGTGGTTCGTGTTGAGGATGCCGAAGGATTTGACATGGGCATGGTCCACGTCTGACAACACCGGAAACTGTATCTGATACTTGCGAGCGAATGCGCTGTTGGTGTCGACACTATCGTACGACATCGCCGCCACGCTGACGCCCAATTCCAGGAACTGCTCAGTTGCTGCCGACAGCTCAACGAGCTGTTTGATGCAGTATGGTCACCAGTCGCTGGAGCGGACAAAGAAGAAGACCAGCCCATGCACACCAATGAGTTCCTGGTTGGTCCAGGTTTGTCCGTCCTGATCAGGAGCCTCGATCCCTGGAAATGACGTTCCGACGGGAATTGCGCTGGCCCACTGGCTCGCCCACCCGGCAGCATCCGACGTCTGCCCGGCTCTGACGGCTGCCGGAGACAGGACAACAGCCAAGAGCGCCAACAGAGCAGACGCGAGTGTTCTGGCAATACGGCCCCTTTGGGCCCGGCTGGTTATCATCGAATCGTTGCAGTTTATTGATCAAAACGACATCATCCGGGGCTTGCGGATAGAAATCAAGGTGCCCATTGGTCGACGCCTGCCCATATTTGATCAAGCCTCTGACGGAACTTCATGCTCGCGAGATCCTGACCTGGCGCTACCCGCACCCCTACAGCTTCTATGACCCACCCTATGATGACCGTGGCGATCATTACGTGCGTCAGTTCCTGAAGCCCGAGCTTCAATTCCATAGTGTGGTCGACCGGTCCGATCAGTTCGTTGGCTTTTGTTCCTTTGGGATTGATGGACAGGTTCCCGGCGGTGACTACTCGGCATCGGCACTGGACATTGGTCTTGGCATGCGGCCGGACCTCACCGGTCTCGGACTGGGGAGGGCCTTTGTCGGCGCGATTCTGGGTCATGCCAGACAGGCGATGAGTCCTGAGATATTTCGATTGACAGTGGCTGACTTCAATCAGCGAGCGATGGTACTTTACAGGCAGATGGGCTTCGTGCGCAGTGATTCGTTCATTGAACCGGTGCAGCGCACCTCATATTCGATCCTGCTGCGATCCACCTGGATATGACGCGACGGTTTTGCGTCTTCGCATGATTGGCGCCAGTCTATGGCCTGATCTGAACCTGCCTTGACGATTACCCGGATGGAAGGAATCAAGGTTCCCAAGGTAATTGAGGAACGATACCTAACGCGATAGGCTGTCGGTAGAGGGAAAGCGCAGCATGTCAGAATTCCAGGACAAGGTTGTAGTTATCACGGGTGCCGGCCGCGGCATCGGGCGATCTCATGCCCTGGAGTTTGCCCGCCGCGGCGCGCGGGTACTGGTCAATGACTCGGGCGCGGCGATCGACGGTACCGGCAAAGGCATGTCGGCCCAGGCCGTGGTCAAAAAGATCATCAGTGAAGGTGGTGCCGCGGTCGCCAACACATCATCGGTCGCTACCCCGGAGGGGGCAAGTGAAATCATTGAGGATGCGCTGTCACACTTCGGTACCGTTGACATCGTCATCAACAATGCAGGAATCCTGCGGGACAAGACCTTTACCAATGTCACGATGGAGAACTTCAGGGCGGTTCTCGATGTTCATTTGATGGGCAGCGTGTATGTGACCAAGGCGGCATGGCCAATCATGACTGCCAAAAACTGGGGCAGAGTTGTGTTCACCAGTTCTGGATCCGGAATTCTGGGAAGCTTTGGCCAGGCAAACTATGCCACCGCGAAGATGTCGGTGATCGGACTGATGAATGTCCTGAAACTGGAAGGGCAGCGTAAGGGGGTTCACGTCAATACACTTGCCCCCGGAGCCATCACACGTATGACAAAGAACCTCGGGGACCCAAGACGAGTCGGCAAGCCCGAGCAGGTGAGCCCGGCCGTGCTGTATCTTTGCTCGGAAAACGCACCAAACGGTCTTATACTGCACGCGGCAAATGGCCACTACGCTCTGGTCAAGATTTGCGTTACCAGGGGCATCGACCTGGGTGAGAATGTGGATTATGAAACACTCAGTAGTCGAGTTGATGAGTTACTGGATGACACGGGGTTGCTGCAGCCGGAACGCCTCTAGCAACCTTGAGCGTGCCGGTGCTGGCCACCGGTCGTCGCGCTGGGAAAGTTTCCGGACGACACAGCATGCGGCCAGAACTTCCACGAAAGCCCTGAGCCTGCCTGTGCCAGGCACGACTTGCCGGATGCCGGTAAGTGCAGGGCTATCAGCCAAACGAGGGAGTGTCCCTGCTGTCGGGTCAAGACCTGAGTCATACGCTCGTGTCGGGCCCGCTTGTAGTTCGTGAACAGTCTGTCCTGGTCTATCCGGGATGCACTTCCGGGAGAATTCGCAGTGATGAAAGTCAGGCCGCTGCCGCGGCTCGCCACCGAACGGCTAATTCTGAAGTTACTTGAGCCATCTGATGCCTCCCTGATGGCCCGGTTTCGGAGGGAAAACAAGGATCACCTGACTCGCTGGGAGCCGACACGACCGCTCGAGTTCTATACGGACGGGTTCTGGCAGATGCAGCTAAGGGTTGCTATTCGGGAGTTTCGCAGCGGCAGCAGCGTCTGTCTGGTGATGATGGACTCTGTCGAGCAGGAAGTCCTGGGTGTCTGCAATTACACCAATATTGTTCGAGGGACCTTTCAGTCGTGCCACCTTGGCTATGCGCTGGCGGGCCGACACCAGGGGCAGGGGCTGATGCATGAGGCACTGATGGCCAGCAACCAGTTCATATTTGATCAACTGGAGCTACATCGCATCATGGCCAACTACATGCCACGAAATCAGCGGAGCGGTGACTTGCTGCATCGTCTTGGGTTTGTCATTGAGGGTGAAGCCAGGTCATTTCTCAAGATCAATGGCAAGTGGGAGGACCATGTCCTGACTTCGATGCTCAATCCCGCACACATTCAGTCGTCGAGCTGATAGACAAAGCCAGGGCTCCCCATATAGATACCACCATCCACGTTGACACACAGACCGTCGGCATACTCCCACGCCCGGGTGACACCAGCCGCGTCGACGCCCCGTGCGTACGGAATGGGCGTGTGGCCGTGAATCAGTCTCCCAGCTCCGAACAGTTTGAGAAATTGCCCGGCCCGCTTTGAACCGGACATGTTCGGCCCGCTGAAGGCCATGTGTTCGCCAAACCCGTTCAGGGTTGCCATCCATGCGTCCAGATCTTCTTCCTCCAACAACGCGGAAAACGACGCGTTGACGGAGTCCAGCGTAATACCATGATTCACATAGAGCATGGCGTCAGCATGGATCAACAGGTTGGTATCAAGGCGTACCATGGCGGGCAGACCCCGGATGAACTCTTCATGGGCTTTGCCGAAACCGGCCTCGTCTGAGGCGATGCCACCCCATTGCAGCCAGATGTCTCTGACCGTGACCCCGTTGAATTGCCGGTCACCAAACCGGTGAGCACACAACATCATCAGTTCGTGGTTGCCGAGCAGGGCATTGACGTCGCCGCCGGCATCTCGGGCCTGCGCCTGTAACGACATGGTCAGGTCCATGCATGCGACACCCGACGGACCACGATCGAAAAAGTCTCCGATCTGCCAGAGGACGTGCTCGCCTCCAGTCCAGCGCAGTTTGTCGTCACACAGCCCCTGGGCAATGAGCAAGCGAGTGTAGTCCGTGATGTGGCCATGCAGATCGCCAATGATGTAGGTTGCCAATGAGTCGCCCGGCGATGATGTGACCGCGTACTTTAACGAGTTGGCCCCCAAATGTGGAGAGCAGCCTTGAGTGTATCCATTTTAGGCGCGCTGTCGTCGTGCAAGAAGGTGCTCACGCTGGCCCCGGGTGTGCTGAACTTCCATGATCCGATCGGCAACGTCTGGCAGGTGCTAATTCTCGGTGCTCCCGGGCGGGCGGGTGTTGACCTCAATCCCTTCTCTGGCGAACCGGCGCACCACCTGGTCCGTGATTCGTGGACCAATTTCCCTGCCCCACGCCTGGGTTGCACCCCGGCTTTCCTGAATCAGCAATGGCATCACTTCATTGGCCTTGCGCCCCGCAGCCGTCTGGTTGAAGGCGATCAACGCCCTGAGTTCCTCCAGAGTGAAGTAACGCGCATAGATGGGGTAGATCTTCCGGTGCAGGGTCTCATTTGCCATTTCTCTTGCGACCACTGCGCTGACTTCCTCGGCGACGATCCGCTCCGCCCGGCCCGTCAGTTCCGGGTTCCTTGAACGCAACACAGACACCATCTGCTGGGTTAGCGCCTCGCTGAAGGCAGTCTCGTTGATCTGGGCATTGGTAATTCTGATCAACTCTCGAATGGCCTGAACCTTCGCGTCAGACAGTGCTTCCTGGGATGCCGCGATCGCAGCGGGCTGCCACAGGGCGGCGGCGAGAAGGTGCACCGTCAGTGCGACCCGGGTCAACAGGGCGGGGGTGCGGTATCGCATGATCACTGTCCTGGCTCTGAGACGAACAAGATCTGTACCCATCCCCTGAGCGGTGTTCGTCTCGGCCACCGAATCCGGGTCGCTATCGAATCTTGAGCAACAATACCAGCAGAATAGGCGTTCCAACCGCCTGAATCAGCATGAATCGGACCAGTACCTGGGTGTTCGACCAACCCATGTTATGTCTGACGTGATCGTGCAGCGGATAACGAATCTGCCTGAAGATCCCGATCCTGAAAAACCGAAGTAGAGCGACTTTGATCATTCCCGTCGCGCCATTGACCAGCACCATGAACGCCACTACCAGGATGAGGAATGGATTGCCACAGGCCAGTACCAGCACACCAAGCATCAGCCCAATCGGCCTTGAACCTGCATCGCCCATGAGCACCGCGCTCGGATAGCTATTGTGCCACAGATAACCGGTCAGACAGCCGACCAGGACAAAGGCCACGATCGCCCAGGCGGCGCCCTCGACGTAGTGTGGCACGAGAAGATAGTCGGCAATGTCCGCGTGTCCAACGATGCCGTACAGAATACCCCCAAGAAACAGTATGCCCATGCTGGAAAGACTCGCAGACAAGCCGTCAACGCCGTCGGAACAGTTGGTTGCATTGATTGAGGTCCAGATCAGTATGGTTGAACCAAGAATGAAGGGTACAGGTCCGATCACAATCGGGTCCTTGTACAGTGGCAACCAGATCGTAAACGGCTCCAACTGACAGATGATCATCGACGCAACCAGTGCAATGGCAAGATCAGTGGCGCCCAGCCGATACTCACTCCAGCCACCCGGCGTACGGTCATCGAGAAATCCGACCAGCATGGCAAAGGCCACGCAGATGAGAATCTGCACCACCTTCCAGTCGAACGGTACAACCAGCAGCGTAATCACGATGAAGACCGGTATGAAGATCACGCCGGCGGCGTTGGGTTTCCCAATGCTTTTCTCGGCATCGATGGCAAATTCCCGCCCGCGGTCCGTGGGCAGATATTTCCAGAGTCTGGGCAGGGCCCACCAGGTAATGAGCGCACCCAGCGCGGTGCCGAGTCCTGCGAGGAAAATATACGACAGCAGGAGGCGTAGCGGTCCGGCGAGATCTGCGAAGTACTGTCCAAGATAATAGAGCACGCTTCCCCTAACGGGCGATGATGGCGCGAATTATATGCGCTTGGGGACTCAGACATAATGAAATAGCGTTGGAGATTTACGGGCAGAATTGGCCCCCAGAGCATGTCATTGGAGCGATCTTCGTCTTACACTGGGTGCACCATGCACCGGTATTAGGCAACGATGTCCATCATTACCCGAGTCGATTTACTGAAGAACCGACGCACCAAGATCGTCGCGACGGTCGGTCCTGCTTCGGATAGCGATGATGCGCTTGATCGCATGTTGAGAGCCGGAGTGGACTTGTTCCGGCTCAACATGTCCCACGGGGACCAGGACTATCATGGCGACGTATTCCAGCGAATCCTCAACAACGCGGAGCGTCTTGATCGCCCGGTTGGCATTCTTGCGGACCTCTGTGGCCCGAAGATTCGCACCGGAGCGTTCGAGGGAGGCGGCATCGATCTTATCGAAGGGGAAACGGTGACGGTCACCACACGCCCTGGTCTGGGTCGTCCCGGCCTCATCGTTTCACAGTATGCGAACCTCTGCCGGGATGTAGAGCCCGGCGACCGGATTCTGCTCGCCGATGGATTGCTTGAACTGGCTGTCATCACTTGTACGGCCGAAGAGGCCCGATGCCGTATTGTGGCAGGCGGTCGGTTGACCAGCCACAAGGGAATCAACCTTCCTGGAGTCGACGTCTCGGCTCCCTCGCTGACGGACAAGGACATCAGTGACGCACAGTTCGTGATGTCTCTTGGGGTTGACTATATCGCCCTGTCATTTGTTCGCCGTGCCAGGGACGTAAAGGCCCTTCGAGACCTGGTGTCAAGTGTGGATGTTCGAATCATCGCCAAGATCGAAAAGCCTGAAGCACTCGCCAACGCGGACGAGATCCTCGCTGCTGCAGACGGCATCATGGTGGCTCGTGGAGACCTCGGCGTTGAATTGCCACCAGAGGAGGTTCCCGTTGCGCAGACTCAATTGATTACCATGGCCAGAAAGATGGGCAAGCCAGTGATCGTGGCGACCCAGATGCTGGAGTCAATGATCAGCAATGCGAGGCCAACCCGGGCGGAGGTCACTGACGTATCACATGCCGTGAACAGTGGCGCAGACGCCGTCATGCTCTCTGGCGAAACCGCGGCGGGTTCGCACCCGGTGGAGTCAGTCCTGATGATGGACCGCATCGCCAAGCAGACCGAAGCCCACATCTGGTCATCTGGTGGATATGGTATTCATGACGATCAACTTCCACCGGTCGGGCTCTCTCCGGTGATTGCATCCGCCGCTGCCCAGATGTCGAGGGAACTGCGGGCCCGGGCGATTATCGTACTCACACAGTCTGGTGTTTCTGCCCACGTGGTCAGCACCGCACGACCGGCGGCGCCCATCATCGCGGTGACTGGCAGCGAGCAGGTCTATAACCGGATGACTTTGCTCTGGGGCGTGATCCCCATTCTGGATGCCGAGGCGGGCAAGGCGAACCCCAACGAACTGGCCCGGCGTATCGCAGAAGACCTGGGCCTGGGCGTCCCGGGTCAGTATGTGCTGCTCGTGAGAGGGTTCCACGATGAGGCCTCCATGAACCTGCCATCGATCACCGTCGTGACCATCTGACCACCTGCCTCGGTGGGACAGATCAACCGAAGGGGTCAATGCTGAACTGATCTGCATCCATCGCCGCCGGGAATTCCTGTCGATAGGCGTCAAGCCCGTGACGGTCAATGGCAACCGTGACCACGGATTCGCCATCCCCCAGATCCGCGACGACCTCGCCACGGTAATCCAGGACCATGGAGTCACCGCAATAGGCCACTCCATTACCGTCGATGCCGGTCCGATTGACGCCAATACAGTAACTCTGGTTCTCGATGGCACGCGCCCGGAGCAAGGCCCGCCAGTGTTCACGCCGACGTGCCGGCCAGTTGGCAACGTACATGAGGACATCATAGTCCTCCCGGTTGCGGCTCCATACGGGAAACCGAAGGTCATAGCAGATCAACGGCCTGATTCGAATTCCGTTGATGGGGATGGTGACGTGTTCAGTACCGGCACTGTAGTAGCGATGCTCATCTGCCATGCGAAACAGGTGGCGCTTGTCACAGGTAACAGTCTTACCCTCTGGCGTCATCCAGATGAAGCGGTTCCAGTACTCGCCCCGGTCAGCGATGATGACACTGCCGCAGATATGGGCGCGCCTGGCCCCGGCGGTATCCGCCAGCCAACTCACCGTGGGCCCGGACATGTCCTCGGCGAGGCGGTTTGATGCCATCGAAAATCCGGTAGAAAACATCTCGGGCAGGACGATCACATCACCTGAGCTTGCCTGTATGAGGCGGCCGAGATGCTCAAGGTTGGTTCGGGGTGCTTCCCAGGTCAGGTCAGCCTGGACAAGAGTGATCGTAAGGTCAGCCATCAGTCTGGTGCCATCGCCCTTAGCTTCGCCGTGGCATTGCGCAGCGTTTCATCACTTTTGGCGAAACAGAACCGAACGATTCGTTGCTCCGGAGGTTCCTCATAGAACACCGAGACGGGAATGCCGGCCACGCCAACTTCCCTGGTGAGTCGTTCCACGAAACGACTGTCGGGTTCGTCTGACAGCGCGGAGTAGTCCGCCAACTGAAAGTAGGTTCCTGAACTCGGGGTCAGCGTAAATCCGGAGTCGACCATTTCGCTTGCGAAAAGGTCCCGTTTACGCTGATAGAAAGCGGGAAGCTCCAAATAGTGCTCGGGATGGAATTCCATGAAATCTGCCAGCGCCCACTGGGTCGGAGTGTGCGTGGTGAAGGTCACAAACTGGTGCACTTTTCTGAATTCCCCGGTCAGTTCAGGCGGCGCGATGCAGTATGCAACCTTCCAGCCCGTCGCGTGGCAGGTCTTGCCAAAGGATGATACGACAAAGGTGCGGGCTCGAAGTGTCTCGCTGGTCAGCAGGCTAAGGTGGCGCTTGCCGTCAAACACCATGTGTTCGTATACCTCATCGGAGATCACAAGCAGGTCCCGGGCCTCAACGAGGGTTGCCAACCTGTTCAGGTCGTCTGCCGAGAGGGTGCTGCCGCAGGGGTTATGGGGAGAATTGACGATGATCAGTCTGGTTCGATCATTGACCGCGGCCGCGAGTCGATCATGGTCAATGGTGAAGGTGCCGGGAATCAATGGCACGTGAACCGTCTTGCCTCCTGCGAGGGTGACTGCGGGCTGATAGCAATCGTAGGCCGGGTCAAAGACGATCACTTCATCACCGGGACCGACGATGGCCTGGACCGCAACAAACAGGGCCTCAGTGGCACCTGATGTCACTGTGATCTCTGTCTCCGAGTCGACCGTCGCGTGATACAGGCGTTGAACCTTAAGGGCGATCTGCTCACGGAGTCGGGCAATCCCCGACATGGGAGGATACTGGTTGTAGCCGCCTCTAAGATACTTCTCGAAGGCATCCAGCAGCGGCCCGGGCACGTCGAAATCCGGATAACCCTGAGATAGGTTGATGGCGCCATGGTCGGCGGCCATTTTCGACATTACGGTAAAGATCGTTGTCCCAACGCCTGGGAGTTTTGATTTTAGATTCATTATCTTTATACATCAAATAGATAGTAGTGAAATCTTATGTTCTTTCTCACATCTGTAGCGGTGGTTGTCATTTCAGTTCGGAGAGCCAATCGCGACGCCTGAGATAGTCCGTGTAGAGTACCGCTTCAGGAGACCCGGGTTCCGGATGCCAGTTGTACTTCCAACTTGCCCTTGGTGGCATCGATGCCAGCACCGACTCGATCCGACGGCCTGACTGCAGCCCGTATTGGGTCCCTCGATCGATGGCGAGGTTGAACTCGGCATAGCGACCGCGGCGGTATAGCATGAATTGTTCCTGCTCCTGCCCAAAAGCTGTTTCAGCCCGACGTTCGAGAATCGGCAGGTAGGCGGGCATGATGTGGTCGCCGACGCTCTGAACAAACTCGAAGGCCTGATCGAAACCGCCTTCGGTCCAATCATCAAAGAACAGCCCACCCACACCACGAGGTTCCTGACGGTGGGTGAGATAGAAATACTGATCACACCACTGCTTGAGTCTGGCATAGAGACCATCACCAAATGGTGCGCAGGCCGCCGCCGCCTGACTGTGCCAGTGCAGGACATCCTCGGCAAATGGATAGTACGGCGTCAGATCGAAACCACCGCCGAAGTGCCAGTTGTCATGGTCCACCACAAAGAACCGAAGGTTAGCGTGAAAGGTCGGCACATAGGGGTTCCAGGGATGGACGATCATCGAGATGGCGGCAGCTTCAAACGGCCTGCCGGCCAGATGAGGATTACGGACACTGGCTGCCTCCGGCAGCGCATCACCTACGCTGTGAGAGAAATTGACCGCCGCTTTCTCCAGCCGTTCGCCCTGTTCCATGACTCTTGGCCGACTGATGCCTCGCCCCGGTAAGAATTCCTCTGTGCTGAAGACTGCCCGGCCGTCCGCGGCGACCAGCGCTGAACAAATCGCTGCCTGCAACTGCTCGAAATACCGCTTAACATGGTTCATGTCTGACATTCGCTGACGATATCAAAAAAAGCACGCAGGCGCTGAATTCACGGCAGTCATTCCGGCAAACCGGCTGGGCCATGCTGGGCTATAATGCCGCCTCATTCTTGTACAGGCATCCAATAGTGAGTGAGTCTTTTGCAGAGGCTGATCTGGCCCCATTTTACGAGCGGCTGGCCCGGACGAATCAGTCTTTTGCCAGTGATTATCCGGGTCTGCAGATGCTGCGTCAGCCTGTCCATACCCTTTACGGTGGTGCCAATCTGTACAAGCCGGGGGCAGCCCAAAAAATGGCAGACCTTGCTATCCGGCACGTTGGGCAGTACGCGCCCACCTTTGTGGACCTGGCAAGGGGCCTTGCGCTGCAGGGAGCTGACCGATTGCCGTTGGAGGCGGCTGCGTGCGAAGCACTTGGCGGCGAACTCGAAGCCATGTCAATGGCCGATGTGTCCGCCGACCTGATGCCAGCCTGGATCGCCCAGCGAGTGTACCAGCGCATGCTCCACAAACTGAACGTTGAGGCAGTCGAGGATCACCGCATTGACTTCGAGGACGGCTACGGCGTTCGGGCCAATGAAGAAGAGGACCGGCACGCCATCGAATCGGCCAGAGCGATGGCCAGTGGTGCCGCCGACGATACGCTGCCTCCGTTTGTGGGAATTCGGATCAAGGCACTGACCGAGGAAGCCAAACATCGGGCCATCAGAACCCTGGACCTGTTTGTTTCCACATTGGCGAGTGAAACCGGCGGCCAGTTGCCTCAGCCGTTCAGGGTCACTCTGCCCAAGGTCACCACCGCAGAACAGGTGCGGGTACTGGCGGACGTATTGAGTGCCCTTGAGAGGAAGAACGGACTGGCCGATCGCACCCTGGACATCGAGATCATGATCGAAACGGTACAGTCCATCCTGTCACCCACCGGATACTGCGCGATACCGGAACTGATCCATGCGGGTCAGGGCAGGGTCACCGGTGCAATCCTCGGAACCTTCGACTATACGGCGACCTGCAACATTGCATCGACCTACCAGGATCACCGTCATCCCGCAGCCGATATGGCAAGGCACATGATGCAACTCGCGTTGACCGGAACCCCGGTTGCCATGAGCGATGGCATCACCAACATCATGCCGATTGCCCCTCACCGCGGCAATTCACTGACGTCCGCTCAACACTCGGAGAATCTGGCGGTGGTGACCTCCGCATGGCGGGAACATTTCGGGAATGTCATGCACTCCCTGCGCCTGGGGTTCTACCAGAGCTGGGACCTGAATCCGGCTCAACTGCCGATACGCTATGCTGCAGTCTATTATTTCTTTTTGACCGGACTGAAAGATGCCACTGAGCGTCTCAGAAGGTTCATCGACCAGGCGGCACAGGCTTCCCTCGTTGGTAATACCTTCGACGACGCTGCGTCTGCCCAGGGCCTGCTGAATTTCTTCATTTCCGGCATAAGCTGTGGCGCACTCAGTGAGGACGAAACGCTGGCCACGGGCATCACACTGAGTGAACTCAGAGGAAGATCCTTCATGAAAATCATCGAGAACCGAATGCCTGGGTGATCGAACCTCCATTTGGTGCTGCCGGTCACTGGATTGAAACCGGCCTGGGTTACGTACGTGAACAATGCAGCAGACAAGGTCAACCTTGATGACTTGTAATGGAAGACCGTCAACAGACCTCTATGACCTCGTGTTCCGGAAATGACCTGCAGGCTGCTAAAACAGTGGGCCTTGCGCTTGCCGTTCTTGATGATCCTGCGCGCAAACCCTGTTGACAGAACGGGTTCTAGCGGACCGCTGATGTTGGGCGGGGCGGGGCAAGGTCCACGGGCAACAGACGCCGGGTTGATGATACCGGCACCGGAGGCTGAGGACTCTGGGTGAGGGCCCGGGCAACCATGTCGGACAAACCGAGCATCCTCAGAATGTATCGGACCGTGTTGTCGCTGGCACTTGGTGATAGCTGACCCGCGCCAATCGCCGCGTTGGTGTGGTCGATCATTCCGGCAATGAGGCTCTGGGCAAAGTGTACGTCCTCTATCTTGAACCGGCCGGCTTTGACCCCTTTGCGCAGATCATTGAGGCTCTGTTCTTCTGCCTGACGAAGCTGGTGTCCTTCGCTCAGACCGGAGCATGCCAGAAACGTCTTCCATTGTTCATTGTGCTGGGCCTGGTGGAAGTAGTACTTGAGTGTCGTGGCGACTAGCATCGCTGGGTCATTGAGCCTGATCCGGGTCTGCTCGAGGTCATCAGCGAAAGCCTGCCGATAGTCATCCAGGACGGCCTCAAAAACCCGCTGTTTGGTATCGAAGTAGTTGTAGAAGGTCCCGGTACCAACCCCGGCCAGACGCGTGATGTCCTGAATCGAAATCCGTTCGTGACCCCGCTCAAACACCAGGGTTCGCGCAGCATCAATCAGAGACTGTCGGGTTCCGCGTCTCTGGTTGGAATTATCTGCCTCCGTGCGTGGTGCCAACGTACCATCCTGTCAGATCAATCACTGGACCGACCTTAGCAGTCCCCGAATGAAAAGAAGTGAATATAAAATGGAAATATTCACTGCATTTCCTGATACTGGCGCTGCACCACATCTGGGAGGCGCCTGATTCGCGCTAGGCGAACAAAACCCGTATGTTTTCAATTGTATAACACAACAAGCTGGACTTAATGATGAATTTTGAATTGAACGATCAACAACTGGCCATTCAAGAGGCCATCAACAAAATCTGTGCTGCATTCGGAGACAATTACTGGCTGGAGCGGGACAATGACGGGCAGTTCCCGGAGGAATTCGTCAAGGCGATTACCGACGGTGGCTGGCTGGGTATCGCCATGCCGGAAGCCTATGGCGGTGCCGGGCTGGGAATCACCGAAGCCGCCATTCTTGCCCATACCATTGCCCGGTCGGGCGCAGGGATGAGTGGTGCATCGTCAATTCACCTTAACCTGTTCGGCCCCAATCCAATCGCGGTATTTGGTACCGACGAGCAAAAAAAGCGCCTGTTGCCACCCCTGATTGCCGGCCAGGATCGGGCCTGCTTTGGCGTCACCGAACCCGACGTCGGGCTGAATACGACCCGGCTGAAAACCCGAGCTGTTCGCGATGGGGATCACTATGTCATCAACGGGCGAAAAATGTGGACCACAACCGCCCAGACGGCCAACAAGATTCTGCTGATCGTCAGGACCACCGATATCGAGGACTGCGTCAAGCCCACTGACGGCATGACACTCTTCTATACCGATCTGAACCGGGACCAGATCGAAGTGCGGCTGATCGACAAGATGGGCCGCAAGGCGGTCGATACCAATGCTCTGTTCATTGATGACCTGATCGTGCCGGTCGAAGACCGGATCGGTGAGGAAGGGGAAGGCTGGAAGTGTCTGCTGCATGGTCTGAATCCGGAGCGTATCCTGATTGCATCAGAGGCGGTGGGGCTCGGTCAGGTCGCGCTGGAGCGGGCATCCCGATACGCCCGGGAGCGGGTTGTATTCGATCGCACCATTGGCAAGAACCAGGGCATACAACATCCATTGGCCGTGAACTGGATGGAACTTGAGGCCGCCCAGTTGATGGTGTTCAAGGCAGCGTCGCTGTATGACGCTGGCAGATCCTGTGGCGCTGAAGCCAATGCAGCAAAATACCTGGCAGCCGAGGCAGCTCACAGGGCCTGTCATCGGGCAGTCATGACTCATGGGGGTATGGGTTACGCCAAGGAGTTTCATGTAGAGCGTTACCTTCGAGAGATCATGATTCCAATGATTGCGCCGATCAGTCAGGAACTGATCAAGTCATTCATCAGCGAACAGGTACTCGGACAGGAGAAGAGCTACTGAGGGCGTCCGAACTCCACGACAGGCCTGAACGCCATGAAAGCACACAAGCGGCGTGCCTAAACATGGGCACGCTCAAGGCGGGTGCCAGCGTGAGCTTTTTTTTGCACGACTCCCTTGCACGACTCCGGCGTTCCTGAGACGGTCACGCTCAGGGCTGCTACGGCAGGACAGGAGACAGCCGAGGCAGTATAGTGGGTCTGTCCGGAGTCGTCAGAAAGGCGACTTCACATTACGGATCTCACAGGACCAGGCTCTGGGAGACAGAATATGGAGCATGCAAGCAGCAGCATAGCGGATCTTGTGACCGGCATCATGATGCTGTTGTTGATTGCGGCCGTTACGACGCTGCTCTCGAAACGGGTCGACAAGCTCCCTCTCACCATCCTGCTCGTATTTGTCGGAATCGCGATCGCGGCTCTTGGCAAGGATATTCCCGGGCTCACCGAACTGGCGGAGTTTCATCTGACCCCGGAACTGGTTCTGTTTGTCTTCATACCGACGCTGATTTTTGAGTCCGCATTCAATCTGGATGTCAGGCAGGTCTCCCGAAACATCTGGCCAATTCTGGTGCTGGCAATTCCTGGCCTGCTGCTGTCGACCGCATTGATTGGGCTCATGGTGGCCGGCCTGACTCATTTCTCGCTGATGGTGGCACTTCTACTCGGCGCGATTCTGTCCGCGACAGACCCGGTTGCGGTCATCTCGATCTTCAAACAGTTGGGTGTGCCGGAACGGCTCACCATCCTGGTGGAAGGTGAAAGTCTGTTCAATGATGCCACCTCTCTTGTCCTTGCCACGCTGCTGATCGGCATTCTGTCCGCAGGCACTTTTTCCCAGGGGATGCTGCTCGAAGGGCTTGGGGAGTTCTTTCTGGTGTTCTTTGGTGGCGCCGTGGTGGGGGCTGTTCTCGCACTGGTGGTCGGCATGACACTCGGAGCAATCGAGTCCGACGCCGCCATCGAGATCACCCTGACTACCATATTGGCGTACCTCTCCTTCATTGTGGCCGAGCACGTGTTTCATGTGAGCGGGATCATGGCCGTGGTGGCCGCCGGTCTGATGATAGGTTCCTGGGGGAAATCCAAGATTTCACCATCGACTTCCGAGTTCATGGAGCATTTCTGGGAGTATCTGGCGTTTGTGGCCAACGCTCTGATCTTTCTGATGGTGGGGTTGCAGATCGATCTTGTCACGCTGTGGCAATCCTATGATCTGATTGCGCTGGTGTTTGTCGCCATGCTGATCTCGAGAGCGCTCGTCATCTTTGCCGTGGTTCCGCTCGTCGGCAAACTTCCGGAGTCAGAGCCCATCGGCCTGCCGTTTCAGACGGTGATGTATTGGGGAGGGTTGCGGGGGGCGATTGCACTGGCCATTGTGCTGTCACTTCCGGCATTTGAATACAAGGATGAACTGGTGGCCATCGTCATGGGTGCGGTGCTCGCAACACTGGTGATTCAGGGGCTCAGTATTGAATCTATCGTGAAATGGCTGGGCCTGAACAAGCTCAGTGTCGCCGACAATCTGGCGAGGCTGGAAGGTGACAAGCACGCTCGCGAAGAGGGCCTCGACCGGCTGGATGGACTGGTGGAAGGTGGCCACTTCTCCCAGCGGATCGCCGACAATCTGCGTGAAAAGTGCGAACGGAATCTGCGGGATCTCAGTCACGAGATTGATGCGCTGAACGGCGGCATGAGCGTCGAGGAACGAACCCATATCCTCGCGATGCGATGTCTTGCCAGAGAAAAGGCGAGGATCTATGAGTTATTCAGTCGCGGGTTGATCAATGAATGGGCATTCAGGGAACTGGACCATACAGTGACCGTCCAGCTCGAGGGCGTGCGTCATAGTCGCGTGTTGCCGACCGATGCCATTGAACTCTCATTGGGCAAGGCAATCCACCTGGGGATCATCAGGTTGCTGGAGCGCATCCCTGGTGGAAACATGCTCTCCGAACGGATGCGTACCCAGCGTATCATCCGGGACTTTGACGTCGCATGGGGCCGATATCGGTCCGTTTCGAGCGTTCTGTCAGGCATGCATGAACTGGCGGGGGAGAGCGCTGCCGACGCTGCCGTGGAGGCTACGGTTCGTGCGGTATACGAGCATATGGCGCAACAAACCAAGGCCGAAATCGACGAGGTAGGCGATCAGTATCCTGAGTTCGTAGAGACGGTTCAGGAACAGCTCGGGCAGCGTCTGCTGCTGGTCGCAGAGCATGAGTCTGTGGAGCACGCGGCGCAGCTCGGTCTGATCCAGGAAGGGATCGCCCACTACATCCTGAAGGATCAGTCGGAACGAATCCGACAGCTCAAGAAAGACGATGTGTCAGCCTGTTTCGAACTGGAGATATCAGAATTGCTGCGCAACACCTCCATTTTTGCCGAGATCAATGAGCAGGAGTTTGAGTCCATTTCCAGGTTGTTGCGTCCGCGAACCGTGCCGCGTGGCACAGCCATCGTCAGACAGGGGCAGCAGGGCGATTCGATGTTCCTGATCGCGAGGGGGGTGGCTCATGTGATGATTGATGTGGACGGGGCGGACCAGCAGGTTGCCAGCCTGTTTGCAGGAGACATTCTCGGTGAGGCCGCGCTGCTGCACGGGACGCCACGGAACGCCACCGTCGTGGCTGCCACACCGTGTTCACTGTATGTACTCCAGCGGGCCGACCTGGACAAGCTGCTCGAGGCCTACCCTGAACTGCGCAATCGGGTTCTCGACATCGACCGTCAGCGGACATCCGCCAACACCGAAACGGGCCACGGACAGACCAAATGAGGAAGCTCGAGAATATTCTGGTCGTGCTTGAGCCCCAGACAAGTGATCAGCCGGCGCTGGCACGGGCGATCTATCTGGCGACGGCCAGTGGCGCGAAGCTGCACCTGTTCATGTGTGCCTACGACACTGCCATCGGCATCGCGTCATTTCTGTCCGGCGGGCAAAGGCAAAACTTCATCCAGACGATTCTTGACGGTAGCAAGGTCCTGGTGGAGCGGCTGGCGGCCGGCGCCCGGGAAAAAGGGATCGTCGTGTCAAGCGCGGTGCGATGGGATCGACATCCGACCGATGCGATCCTTCATGAGGCGGAGCAGGGCTTCGATCTGATGATGAAGCATGCCAGGGCACAGTCGCGGGCAGACATGATGTTCCACAGCATCGAATGGAGTTTGATGCGCTATGGCCCCTGCCCCGTGATGCTGGTCAAGGAGGGGCAGTGGGATGACGTAGGTCAGGTGCTTGCGGCCGTTGACGCCGCGCCGGAAAGTGATACCCATCAGACCCTGAACAAGGCGATTCTGGAACACGCTCGTTTTCTGGCTGAGCTGCTCAATTTTGACCTTCATCTGGTGACTGCATATCCAGCGCCCCCGGTGTTCGGGATGGTCTCTTCAGCGGCGGACCAGGCGGTAAACTATCGGGCCAGAATGTCTGCGATGGTGACATCATACCTGGCAGACCTCGGCGAACAGTACGGCGTTACGGAGCAGTTTCAGCACGCAGTAGAGGGGCCTGTAGACTGGGTGATTCCCCACGTTTCGGAAGAACTGGTCACCGAGTTCGTGGTCATGGGTAACGTCTGCAGGGAAGGGCGCGCAGGCCTCAGCATCGGTACGAGTGCCGAATCCATTCTTGAGCAGCTCAATACCAATGTACTGATGGTTCAGGTGACTTCGGAGGCATCCTGACCGCATCTGGTCCTTAATCCAGGTAAATCCAGGGCTAAACCGGTCTCAATCTGCCGGTGGCGCTCTGCCATCAGCCTGCCTGCGGCTATGGTATTGACGGACCACGGCCTCCTCGACGCGACGGACATAGACATCCGTGTGCGCATCGCTGCCATGTTCTCCGAAGAGATTGATCCATCGATCAGAACGTCGGCCAAAGGCCAGCAACCGCTCGTAGTAGCGACCCGGGTCTTTTCCGGGGATCACAAGGCCCGCCAACAGGCAGACCATCGATATTGGTACCATCACGAAGTCGCGTATGCCGTCCAGCCCGAGTTTCAGCTGGAGTATCAGCACATTGCGAATCAGCCCCCAGCGCCCCAACGCCGGTTCCTGCGCTTCAAACCGGGCATCAACTGGCATTGGCCTGCCACGCTCCTGACTGCGCGAATGCCTGCACTGCACTGCGATCCCCTTGAAAGATGATTCGGTCCTGCTTGCGGGTCAGTTGATAGCTGTACATCGGATCGTAATAGTCACGTAACAGCATCTCGATCCAGACCCTGTGGTGTTCCAGATCACCGTTGCGATGATGGGCGAGGGCAGCTTCAACTGCCGCCCTGACTGCAGCATGGCGGACGCCGCCCAGGCGCTTCCTGATGCCGTCAGTTGCGGTTAGCAGCTGTTTCGCAAGCTGCTCCAATGCCGTCTCTGAGTCCTGATTCTGAAGATCTGCATACTGCCCGAGAATGTAGTCACGGTGAATCCTCTCAATTCGCGCGGCGGTATCTTCCTGCAGCACCACGACAGGAGCCTCATCCATGGCCTGTTTGAGGACTACCGGAATCTGAACCCGGCCGATCAGCCGGCCCTCATCTTCGAGCACAAGGCCCTGGCGGCGGGACTCCCGGTGCTTGAGCAGGTCGATCGCCAGCCGATTCTCGAAATCAATCTGTGAGGGCTGCCCGGCCACCCTCTGACCGAAGGCAGAACCGCGGTGATTGGCCAGCCCTTCGAGATCTATTGATGCGCTAGCGCCTTCTGCTGCGCTTGAGGTTTCTGATCCGCCAAGGGCTTCTGATCCGCTAAGGGCTTTCGATCCGCTAAGGGCTTCTGATCGGCTAAGGGCTTCTGATCGGCTAAGGGCTTCGATCAGGTCCGTTTTTCCGACGCCGGTGTAGCCTGACACGATCAGCAGTGGTGGTATCTGTTCCAACTGCTGCAGAAGATAGCTTCGCATTGCCTTGTAGCCACCCTCAATCCGGGGGACATTGATGCCGGCCTCGGAGAGCCACTGGCAGGCAATTCGGGATCGTTGACCTCCGCGGAAACAGAACAGGTGGGTCTGCGGGTTGGACTGTACGAAGCGAATCCAACTTTCAATTTTCTGCTGCCGGTTGTCGCCTGAAACCAGATGATGGCCCATTTCTGTCGCCATAGCGGGCCCCTGGTTTTTGTAGCAGATCCCGACCTCGCGTCGTTGATCGTCATCCAGGATGGGGATGTTTGTCGCTGAGGGAAACGATCCTCCGCAGAATTCCACCTGGGCACGGACGTCGATCATCGGTGTGTCGGAGACAAACAGATGCCTGAATGACCGCGAGCAGGACTCGGAGGAGATTGGGGAAGAGGTACTGGACATTCTTCACAAGGCCCTGGGGTGCATTGATTGACGAACAACATCTTATTGTAGCCCGGCGATGAGGAGCGATGATAGTTCCATTATTTAACATAATATATATTATACGCATAAGTATGCTATCAGGGCGCTACAAAAAGAAACGGGATCGTGACCTGTTGCGCTCCCGGCGACTCGCCCATCGACGCCAGTTCACCGCCTGGGTCGGTATGGACATTCGAGAAGACGCATCCGGCGGGTTGCAGAACTGCCTACATAGAGTTGCTATAAAGGTGTTGTGAAGATGTCATGGGTGTTGTGAAGATGTTGAGGGGTTCTGAAGATGTTATGAGTAGACCCACGAAATCCTGCTGTTTCCGCAAGCGAAGCCAGTCATTACTCACCGTGGGAGTCCCAATTCATGGCGCAGGAAGTTTCCGATAATCGGCATGCATATCGCCATGAGACTCAGTATACTTTTCGCGTTCTAACATCAGGTCCGAGGCCCCATGCGAACCACGATGCACGAGACCCATCGCGGAAAAGGCTTCGGCAGTCATTACAAATCAGATCAAGGTGATTGAGTATGGAATGCCCGAAGTGCCATGCCGATATGGAAGAAGTAACCTATGGCCGCAATATGACGGTTGACCGATGCACGAACTGTAAGGGAATCTGGTTCGATGCCGGTGAGGCGGAAGAATTGAAGGGCAAATGGATGTCCGAATTCGTTGACAGCGGCGACCCCGAAGTCGGCAAGGAATACAACAAGATCGAAGACGTCAATTGTCCCCGCTGTGGCAAGATCATGTCCAAGGTGTCTGATCCAAAACAGCCTCACATCTGGTATGAGGCCTGTGAGGAACACGGCATGTATTTTGATGCGGGTGAGTTCACCGACTATAAGTACGAGACGATACTCGATAAATTCCGGGACCTGGTGACCGGGAAACGGAAGCACTAGGCCCTGCCGGCCTGGTCGTCACGGTGCAGATCTCATTTTATGGCGTGCGCGGGTCCATCGCCGCTCCAGGGCCGACGACGGTCAAATACGGCGGCAACACCTCCTGCGTACATGTCAAAACGAATTCAGGCCAGAACCTGATTTTTGACGCCGGAACGGGCATTCGTATGCTGGGTGAGCGAATGGTCCGCCACGATGAACCACTGCTGCTGATGCTCAGTCACGGCCACTGGGACCATATTCAGGGCTATCCGTTCTTTGGGCCGATCTATCAACCAGGGCGTCAGATCACCGTTTGTCAGGGCTCAGAGGGTAACGCGGTCGCGTTGAGGGCGCTGATCGAGCAGATGGATGGCTCCAACTTTCCAGTGCATGCAACAGACCTGCCTTCGAGGATCGCGACAATTGATGAGGTCGAAGCGTATCTTGCGGCTCTGACTTTCAAGACGACCCGCAAGGACCTCAATCATCCAGGGGGCGGCCACGCCTACCGGATCGAAGAAGATGGTGTGTCCATGGCATACATCACCGACAACGAACTGGAACCGCCAGGCCAGCCCCAGACCACCTATGATGAATGGGTAGACTTTTGCCAGGGCGTCGACCTGCTGATCCACGACGCACAGTATGAAGAGTCAGACATGCCCGCCAAACATGGCTGGGGACACTCGCTCATTTCACAGGTTCGGCAGTTGGCTGTTGATGCCCAGGTGAAGAACCTGGTCATGTACCATCACGATCCTGATCGGAGCGATGCCGAACTTGACGAAATCGCTATCGAGTCGGCGCAATTCTTCAAGACCCGCCGCTCTGTGATTGGCTCTCATATTGCGGCCGAGGGGCTCCAGTTCGAACTGGTGCAGAAGCGGGACCCCCTGGTGAGGACACTCACGCTCAATGAGTTTGAGCCCTGAGGGTCCTTGTCAGTCAGGCGCCCTGCCCCCTCGAATCTTCCTGGCAGCCCTCAGCCCCGGCTTGCTGTTGCTCCGGCACCTCATCCTTGCGGCTGTGTAGAGCTCGAAATAACGCAAAGTGATTGATCAGAGGCCGGATCGCAATGAAGCCGGCAATCCCGATGGCATCTGCGAATACATCCCAGAGCTCTGGGTATCGATACCCCGTCAGGCTTTGCAGCAGTTCCAGCAGGATTCCGTAGAGCAGCAGATAGCCAAACACCGGTTTGCGCCAGGCCAGGCCGGGTGCTGCATAGTCTCCCAGCATTGAAAGCACAACAAAGGCGGCAACGTGGTTCAGTTTGTCCCAGGCGTCGAACGGTACGGGCGGGCCTGGAACCAGCGCAAGCCAGGTGACCACCAGCAACGCGATGGCCAGCCCTAGCCTGGCCCCAACCCGGAAGCCTGCAACGAACAGAGCCAGGTTCATGCCGGGACACGATGGCGATTGATTTCATCCCGGGTCGCAATGGCAGCGTTGCGTGCGGCCTGATCGAAATCAGCACCTGCACTGGCATACAAAATGGAACGCGATGCCGAGACCAGCATTGGCCCACCCTGACCCGCCGCCATGGTTGCACTGACGTCTGCTCCCTGGGTCCCAACCCCTGGCAGCAGAAATGGCATATCTCCGGCGATTTCCCGCGTTCGGCGCAACTCTGCCGGAACCGTGGCCCCCACGACCAGCCCGACATTGCCATTGGTATTCCAGGTAGAGGCCGCCTCGCTGGCAATATGCTCGAACAGGGTCTGGCCCCCTTCGAGGCGAAGATTCTGCAGCGTCGCCCCACCGGGGTTTGAAGTCCGACACAGGATGAACAGACCCTTGTCACGGTAATCCAGAAATGGTTGCATGGCATCAAGGCCGAGATAGGGATTGATCGTCGCGGCATCCGCGCCATATCTTTCGAACAGTTCGGCGGCATACATGCTGGCGGTGGACCCTACATCGCCGCGCTTTGCATCCAACAATACCGGAACACCCAGGTCTTTGAGGTAAGTGATGGTCTGTTCCAGCTCCCTCTCTGCTCCTTGTGCGGCAAAGTGGGCAATCTGAGGCTTGTAGCAGCAGGCTATGTCCCGGGTGGAATCGATAATGGCCCGGTTGAACGTAAACACAGGTGCCTGATCACGGTTCAGCGCGCTGGGGAGTCGAGCAGGGTCCGGGTCGAGCCCAATACAGAGGAGTGAATCCAGTTCGGTCTGGCGTTGTACGATGGCGGTAAAGAATTGGTTTTGGATGATGATTCTCCGTCATGGCCCTGCCAGTATCTGTCAAAGCGCAGCAAAAGGGGGTCAGGTTTTGTCACAAATGTCCGCTACTGGTCGCTTAGTATACGTTAGACAACGGTGTTTCGTCACCCTGAAAAGAAGTTAACTAGCTGAATATATTGAATAAAACAGAGTTGGCACGGAATCCGCATGATACCTCTCAGCTACAGTTTCTCTACGAGGGGTAACAAACCGTGACAAGTTCGACTTTCATGTCAAAAATGGTGAGTTTCAAGGATCGGGGCAGATCCCGTTCAAACGATCGCGTTCAGCGGCCGGATTTCCAGGAACGGCGACAGAACGCGCGCAGGGCCAGCAGCGATCGGCTGTTTGTACAGGTTGTCCAGTCTGACGATGAGTCCAAGGTGGGTCATACGATCGCCTGTCGGGCCCTCGATGTCTCTGCAAACGGGCTGAGGATTCGTCTCGACCAGGAGATCCTGGTGGGTAGCGTACTCGATCTCTGGGTCGATGACAGCCGCAAGCCGGGCAAGTTCTTTCTCACGAGCGAAGTTCGCTGGACCGCCCCATCGGGACCTGACAGCTTTTTCTGCGGGGTTCAACTGCATGATGGTTCGGCAACAGACGTGGAGGCGTGGCGGAGTCGCCAGCAGAAGTAGGCGCTATGGCCGCCTCCCCCGACCGGTCCTCAATTTCACCAGAGTCACTGAGTGACCGGTCACAAGCCTTCACCCACGGGCGGTACGAACAAGCCGCACGGCACCGCCGGCCCGGGCCAGCATCAGGCGGGCTTGATGACAGACCCCTCTCTTGAATCCTCGATCACATAGCCCAGTGCCCTGACCTCCTCTCGAAGTTCATCGGCGCGTTGCCATTGCCGGTCCGCCCTCGCTGCCTCCCGTGCCGCGACCAGCTGTTCCACCTCTACCGGGATCGACACCTCAGTGGGTCGCCACTGGTCGATATCGAGGCCGAAGATGTCGTCGAACACCAGTAACGTGGCCTTTTTGACGGCCGGGTCCTCATCCGATCGAATCAATTCCCAGGCAACCGCGAGGGCTCGCGGGATATTGAGGTCTTCATACAGGTGCCCCTGAAAACGGGCGAGGTAGTCGTCCGACACCTCCGACGGCGCGCCCCAACTGTAGGCTGCTTCATAGAGACGCTGTAATGCGGTCTGGGCTGATGTGAGGCCCTCCCAGCTGAAAGCGAGTTCGCTCCGGTAATGTGCCTGGAGACAGAAATAGCGGTAGACCAGCGGGTGATAGTCCCGCTCCATGATGGTCTCCAGACGCAGGAACTCGCCGCTGGACTTGGCCATCTTCTCATCGCCCAGTTCCAGGAAATATCCATGCAGCCAGAAGTTTGCCAGCCGGGTACCCCGACTGGCTTCGGTCTGGGCGATCTCGTTGGTGTGGTGAATCGGAATATGATCCTTGCCGCCGCAGTGGATATCAAAGAAATCCCCCAGATACCGGGCCGACATGGCAGAGCACTCAATGTGCCAGCCGGGAAAACCGACGCCCCATGGGCTATCCCATTCCATCTGACGGGACTCGCCGGGTGCAGAAAACTTCCACAGGGCGAAATCGGTCACAAACTGGCGCTCGCCCTGGTCGACGCGGGCACCGGCCTTGAGCCCTTCCACATCAAGCCTCGCCAGATAGCCGTAGTTGTTGAGTTTTCGGGAGTTGAAATAGACCCCGTCGCTGGTGCGATAGGTGTAGCCCTTGGCCTCGAGGTCCTCGATAAACTCGATCTGGTCTCTGATGTGGTCGGTGGCCTTGCACCAGACGGACGGGGGCTTCACGTTCAGCCGGACCAGATCCTCCCGAAATGCGTCGGCATAGAATTCAGCAAGCTCCCAGGCCGACATACCAGTACGGCGCGCACCCACCTCCATCTTGTCTTCGCCGGTGTCTGCATCAGACGTCAAATGGCCCACATCGGTGACGTTCATGACGTGATTCACCCGATAACCGGCCATCTCAAGGGTTCGACGCAGCAGATCTTCAAACAGATACGTTCGAAGATTCCCCAGATGTGCGAAGTTGTAGACTGTCGGGCCGCAGGCATACAAACCCACGCCCTGGTCCGGATGAAGGGGTTCGAACTCGCGGATCCGTCGTTCGTAGGTATCAAAAAGTCTGAGGCTCGCCATGATCGTTCGTTCAGCGGTATTCGGCGCGCATGATAGCCAATCAGGCCGACATTGGGTATCGCTCCGCCATGACTCGTTCCACCGTGTCCACAATCGCCTGGGTTTGCGACTCGATCTCGATGTTGACCTCATCGCCCTCGTCCAGCAGGGCAAAGTTGGTTCGTCGCAAAGTCTCGGGAATCAGGTTGACGGTCACGGTGGCCTCATCCCTATTCAGCTCGGCCACCGTCAGGCTGGCACCGTTGATCGCAATAAATCCCTTGTGAAAGACATACTTCAACCACTGACTCGACGAGTGACCGACGCCAAATGTCATCCGACAATTGTTCTCATCCCGCACAATGCGGTTCACGATGGCGGTGCCGATGATGTGGCCAGACAGGATATGCCCGCCGACTTCGGCATCGTGGCGCGCGGACCGCTCCATATTGACCAGTGCGCCCTCGGCCAGGAGTCCAAGATTGGTCAGGGCCAGGGTCTCGGCAATGGCATCGAAGTAGACATCCTCGCCGGCGATTCGGGTCACTGTCAGGCAGACGCCATTGACGGCGACGCTGGCACCGGGTTCAAGGTCAATCTGAAGCTCAGCGGGTACTGGTAACGAAAAGCTCATCAGTCCCGGACGTCTATCAATGTGCCCGGCCGGAAGCAGCGCCTGAACGATACCAGTGTACATGCTATTGTCCCTCCCAGGGCCCACCCAGAGTTGAATCGGGCGCAATCCGGCGGTGATTGGCACCGCCCGATGCAGCCGGTATGCTTGCATTGCGTATTCTACAGGAAAGCGACACATCCGTTCGATCAGTATCATTCCTGATGGTTATATCAATTCGCGTTCTTTATTAAACATACGATGTAAGATATTGTTTTAAAAGTATCTTATGAGAGGGGATATGTACGCATGATGGAGCTGGACCTGCGCAGCGATACGGTCACCCGACCATCGGCCGAGATGCTCGAGGCAATGTGCCACGCCCAAACCGGTGATGACGTCTATGGTGAGGACCCATCGGTCAACGCACTGGAGTCGCTGGCGGCTGACATGAGCGGCAAGGCGGCGGCGCTGTTTGTACCGAGCGGCACCCAGGGCAATCTGCTCGCGTTGTTGACTCACTGTCAGCGCGGCGAGGAGTACATTGCGGGCCAGCAGGCGCATACGTATCGGTTCGAGGCTGGCGGCGGCGCCGTTCTGGGCGGGATTCAGCCCCAGCCCATTCCCTTCAATGAGGCAGGTGAACTCCCGCTGGAGGATGTCGAGAGTGTCATCAAGCCTGATGATTTTCATTTCGCCAGGACCCGTCTGTTGTGCCTGGAGAATACCCAGGCCGGCAAGGTGCTGTCGCTTGAGTATCTCAAAGACGCTGCCGCCCTCGCCCGGCGGTATGGCCTGGGGCTTCACCTTGACGGCGCTCGCGCGTTCAATGCAGCAGTAAAATTAGGAATAGAAATCAAAGAGATATGTCAGTATTTTGATACTGTTTCGATCTGCTTGTCGAAAGGGCTGGCGGCACCGGTGGGCTCGGTTCTGGTGGGTAGTCAGGAGCTGATCGTGCGGGCCCGGCGCTGGCGCAAGATGCTGGGGGGAGGCATGCGTCAGGCAGGTATTCTTGCAGCGGGTGGTCTCTATGCCCTGACACACAACGTCACCCGGCTGGCGGATGACCATCGCCGGGCCTTCCTCCTGGCCGATTTTCTGGCCACCCTGCCCGGGCTTGAGCCCATATCGCCGCCCCAGACGAATATGGTTCTGCTGGCCGTCGACGGGCCTCGATTCGAGACTTTGAAGCAGTTCCTGGCAGCCCATCAGGTTAGAATCTCGACCTCACGGCTTGTTCTGCATCGAGACATCGACGATGGGGGCCTGGCCAGGATCATGGACCTTTTCGCTGAATTCTCCGCTGTCCACACGCCCGGAGCTGGCTGAATGTCTCCCTGGGTTCTGGTCTGTGGCAGCATTGCCCTCGATTACATCGGACACTACCAGGGATCCTTCTCTTCCTATCAGTCCAGGTATGGGGTCGAGGCTCTCAATATCTCGCTTCAGCTGACCGACTTTCGAACCAGCTACGGCGGCTGTGGTATCAACATCGCCTACGGTCTGCACCAGTTGGGCGTTCCAGTGCTGCCATTGTCCGCTGCCGGCGCCAATTTTATGGATCACTACCATCAGCATCTGACCGAACTCGGTGTTGATACCCGATACATTGCCGTTGATGCGTCCAGACCCCAGTGCGCGACCGCGCTCGTGATCAGCGATGATCATGGTAATCAGATCACTGGCTTCCACGCCGGCGCCTCGGATTCGCCTCTTCGTAAACTCCCAAGCGCCATCCCGGGAATCGAAGACTGCAAAGTGGCCATCCTGGCACCGGAAAACGCGCCGATCATGCTAAGACAGGCCCGGGACCTGAAGGCAATGGGCATCCAGACTATCTTCGACCCGGGACAGGGCATTGCCGCCTTTCAGGGAGAGGAAATCCGCGAACTGCTATCGCTTTGCCAGTCGCTCATTATCAACGTCCATGAGTACGAGATCCTGCAGCACAACGCCAGACTCGGAACCGCTGAAATAGAGCAGATGATGGGTCAGGTCATCGTCACCCACGGCGTCGGAGGCGTTGACGTACTGCAGGGAGGCGAGGTCATTCACGTCAATGCGGTGCCCGATGTTGAAGTGGTGGACGCCACCGGATGTGGCGATGCGTTTCGTGCCGGATGGCTCTACGGTCAGATGCATCATTTGCCGATTCGTCGGGGCGCAGAACTCGGCTGTGTCATGGCCGCCATCAATTTGCGACACCGGGACACCCAGACCTACCGGGTGACCGAAGCGAGCCTGTTGGCCGAGTGTGATGCCCTTTACGGACCGGCGACCCGGTAGCGTGATGTCCACAGGCATTGGAATATTCCTGAACGGGACCTCGAGTGCGGGCAAGACCACCCTGGCCAGAGCACTGCAACGGCGGCTGGATGTCCCCTTCCAGCACATGGCTCTGGATCAGTTCCGGGACGGACTGGCGGACCAGTACCGGGGCCTCAATGCACCACCCGGAACAACCGGCGCCGAGGGTCTGAATGTGGTTCCGGTGGACCGCGCCTCGACCCGGATTCAATTTGGCGAGGCAGGCGAGCGTATGCTCAGGGGGATGCGACGAGCCATGGCGGCCATGATGCGCGCGGGAAACCATATCGTCATTGATGACATCATCATGTCGGATGCCTTTCTGCAGGACTATCTATGGGTTTTTGAAGGTCTGGATCTCTATTTTGTCGGGGTACGCTGCAGCAAGCAGCAGATCGAAGCGCGAGAATCCCGCCGGCCGGGTCGTTTTCCCGGTACCGCGTCAGGACAGCTCGACATCTGCCACGCCCACGGTTGCTACGATATCGAGGTGGATACTTCGGTGCTGTCGCCTGATGCGTGCCCCACACGGATCATCACGGCGATGGGAT
>JAQBUI010000021.1 GCA_027624035.1 Pseudomonadota bacterium
TGTGCAGAGCTACTCCGGTGTAGATTTACTCCGGCACTTTACTCCGACCCCGAGTTTTCACGACCCCGAGTTTTCCACAAACGAGGGCGTGTCGACGGTGGTGTAGTGCTGCGCCCCCTCGGTCACCTCCAGAAAGCTGTTGAGCGGTGGATGCTCGATGACCTGGCGGGTACCGCTGCCGGGCCAGACGATGTGTACGCCGAGGACTCGTTCAGCCAGACCCAGGCCGATTTCGGCTCGCAGGGGATTGCCACCGAAGCTGCTTCCGTTACCCACGGTGTGATAGACGGAACGAACGTTTCCGCCTTCGACGATATCGACTTTCAGGCGAGCACCTATGGCGGAACGGTTGGCGCGGGTTCCCTTCAGAGTCAGGGTGAGGAACCGATTGCCGAAACCGGGATTCCGGTACAGTACATCGAAGCTGCTGTCATGGATGAGTGCACCGCCCAGTCGCGTAAAGACGTCCTGGTCACCGTCATTGTCGAAGTCGGCAAATGCGATGCCATGGGCCTTGGCAAGATGGCCGAAGCCGCCGTCCGCGCTGACATCCTCGAACCCCTTACCTCGCACGTTGCGCATCATGATGTTGGGCATCACTGCTTCGTAGGTCATGAATCCGGTCCCCAGATAGAAGTCGAGATAGCCGTCGTTGTCCAGGTCGCCATAGTTGGAGCCCATGACGAGTTCGCTGCGAGACAACCCCCAGGCGCCCGATACGTCCTTGAAGCCGCCCGTGCCGTCGCCCAGATACAGCGTCGGGTGGTCCAGCGTGCTCGGTGTACCCAGATAGTTGAGCGCAATCTCCGCGAGCGGGTGACGCGGACCGTTCAGCGAATAACTGGTGACCATCAAATCCTGATGGCCATCGTTGTTCGCGTCCCAGAACCAGGAAGAGAAGCTGGCCATCGGTCCTTCGACCCCGGCTGCAGCGGCAACGTCGGTGAACGTGCCGTCGCCGTTGTTGTGGTACAGGCGGTTGATTTGGTCCATGTTCGACACGAACAGGTCAACGTGACCGTCGCTGTCATAGTCACCGGCCGCGACTGCCTTGGTGAAACGGTTGTTTGTGACACCCGCGGACTCCGCGATGTCGACGAATGTACCGTCACCCTCATTGCGGAACAATTGGCAGGGGCTCGGTTGATCGGGTGTGAATTCGTTGCCGACGAAAAGGTCCAGGTCGCCGTCGTTGTCGAAGTCCGCCCAGGTCATGGTCTGTGTCGGATAATGCACATCGGCAAGCCCGGCGTCGATGGTGACGTCGGTGAAGGTGGCGTCGCCGTTATTGCGGAGCAGCGAGTTGGGGTGCCTGCCGTTGGATTTCAGCCAGCCTCCGCGCGGTACAAATACGTCTGCATATCCGTCGTTGTTGTAGTCGGTCTGGACAATGTGCAGGCCGCTGGTGATGCCGGTGAGACCGCTCGCGGCGGTGGCATCCCGGAAGCCGCCGAGCCCGTCGTTCAGAAACAGACGAATCTGATAATTCGGATGTACCGATGCCACCATCAGATCGATCAGTCCGTCGCGGTCGAAGTCCTCTGCGATGGCGCCCCCGGCGTAGCCTCTGGCGTCCAGACCGGACGGCGTCGCGACTTCCTCGAAATGTCTGAACGGTGCGCCCTGAAAAGCATGCGCAGGAATCCGGTAGCGCTCGGGTATTGCTTCCGGATGTTGGCCCAGCGACATATACGCAAGATTGGTGAGCCAAAGGGCCGTTGCGTGGCGTGGTGCCTCCTGAGGGGTCGCGTCCAGGACGACGCGAAGATATCGGATTGCTTCGACGGCCTGGTCGCGCGCCTCCGAATCCCTGAAGGGGGCGCCTCCGGGTATCGTGCACGAGCCCGGTTCGCGCAGATCCACGCAGCTCCGTAGTCGCGCCATGCGGTAGTAGGCAACGCCGATCTGATAGGCAAGAGGCAGCATGTAGCCGCGACGTTCCGGCCCTTCAATACGGGTGGCAAGGTCGAACGCTTCGATGAGCCGGGCCAGACCGGTGTTGATTCCCGCTTCGAGTTCCTTCGTTCCCACTTCAGCCAGAAAGGTGGCGCGAAGGGCGGGTTCGGCATCGTCGGGAAGGCTTTCCAGCAACAGGCGCGCCTGACGGGCCTCTCCTGCGTAATCAAAGCCATGGGGATGGTTGGCGGAAAGCTCTGCCAGTTGCGCTACCATCCTCTCGTGGCCTGCCGGCTGCTCCGGGGCTGCGGCGGCGAGGTGGGTGCCGGCTGTGACTGCAAGGGCAAACAGCACCGTACAGGTGCCGACTGGTGACGATCGGTCCATAGACTTCTGATCTCTCGTTCGTTAAACCGAGTACTGCGATCCTTTGGATTGCCGCTGTTGATACGCCTGGGCGGGCGCGGACCGGCGAAACAATGTGTCTTTTCCTGGTGCAGGTCAAGTACTGCAATGTCAGGGTTTCGTGACGGCGGGTCCCAGGTCGACGCAAGTTGATAGACCACGTAGCGTGAGGTGGGTTTAGGTCCTACCTGGGAAAGCTTGTATGAACCCGAAGTGTCCGTTCGGCTAATTCACTCATGGTGATTTCCTGAAAGCCGAACACTAACGGTTTAATCGTGTCGTTTAACGGCGCAACGAGTGATGAATTCAGCCCCCTGGAGCCACTGGCTGCACCAACGATGGAACCACAGGTAGCACCGTTACAGTCAGTATCCCAGGCACCTTCAACGGAGGTACAAATGGACTGGTGAAAATCCATCTGTCCGTAGATCATTGACCCAACTACAATCAGCGCATTATTGACGGTGTGCACGGGGCTTAGATCCCCATAGTGCTCATCAACCCAGTCCATATAGGCGTGAAAATCATCACATTGCTCAATCTGAACCAACGCGGCGTTGACCGCCTCTGACAACCGGCAATTCTGTGGAATCTCCGAGAGACCGATCTTGATCAGTTCAACGGGATCATGGATAAGAAAGGCACTTGCCACTATGGCGGCAAACATCATTTCTCCATAGATGCCATTGGCTCTATGGGTCCAATGGGCATCCCTCCAGGCAAACTCCGCGGCCAGTTCCGGGTTACCTGCGCACGCATATCCCCAGCCGTCGGCACGAATCTGCGCGCCGATCCATTCGCGATAGGGATTCCGGTGCGTGCTGGTGTACTCCGCAGTGACCCAATGGACGTTCGATCTGCCCTGCATATTGCTTCGGGGAACAGCATTGTTGTAATTCAGAATCGCCTGAGTCTCAGCCGTACAGATTGCGTT
The DNA here is from genome assembly GCA_027624035.1 of Pseudomonadota bacterium. Taxonomy (GTDB): domain Bacteria; phylum Pseudomonadota; class Gammaproteobacteria; order Pseudomonadales; family Azotimanducaceae; genus UBA7455. The sequence goes on from JAQBUI010000021.1 coordinate 3,236, forward strand.
ATAGGGCAGACAGTTGTTCCACGCCGTCGCAACATCTTCCCAGGTAAAACTGGCACCATGCTTTTCCAGCACATGCAGCGCAATCAGGGTGTAATGAATGTCATCGTCCGGCTCCATAAAAGCAATGTTTTCACGCTGGGAAAGCTGACACGGAAGCTTGATGCCATCGGCTGCTTCTTTGCCACTAAAATAAAAATCCAGTGGCCACTGGCCACGATTTTCAAGATAGGTACGGATCGTCTGCCGGCCGTCCATGCCCTTGGCACCGCGCATGCCAACACCCTCGACGGGTTTGCCCAGAGCGCAACCACAAGCGCGGCCAGTCCAGGCGCCGTGCAGTCTGTCCAGCAATTCTGAACCATCTACACTGCCAAGCTGACGCGGCCCTTCCGGTCGTTCACGTCGAATGGCTTCAAGATCATTGGGCTGTATGTAAGGGAAGTCATCAGATTTCGGCAGCGCGTCAAGCTCGTCGAAAATGGGATCCGTCACAGCGATATTCATGCTGTCTGCTTCAGGATCAAGGGCGCAAACACGTTCCCTGATACTGTCGGGAACCGGATGGCCCTCATATTCTCGTTGACTCAATTCGAGTTCAAGTAATGCGAGGGGGGTGTTATAGCCAGTGAACATTGCGGTTCTCGTGGTCGGCAGGTTGACGAGGAGAATATCACATGGGGGTCGGAGTAAAGTGCCGGAGTAAATCGCCTGGATTTACTCCGGCACTTTACTCCGACCCCAGAATTCAGAAGTAGTAGCGCAGCGCCAGGAACGCCAGGTCGGGGTTGCCGCCGTATTCAGAGCCGATCATCGTCGCCGGTGGTACCAATGCTGGCGGATCGCCGTTGAACAGATAAATGCCTGCGTCAAAGTACAGGTTGTCGCCGGCGTCGAACTGCGCAGACAGGGAAAGGTAGGACGAGTGGTCGTCCAGATTAATGATGGCCAGCCCTGAAAGGCTAATCAGCGGCGAGACCTGTTGGCTGATCGAGGGAATCAGGTAGTGCCGCGCCGCCAGGAACACGCCACCTCGCTGATAGGCGAGGGTGTTTCGATTGGTGAGGTAGTCTTGCGGCCGCGATGCACCGGCCCCGTTGAAGTGATATTCGATCTGGCCGAAGGTGAATTCGCCGAAGGCATAGTCAAGCCCCGTGGAGGCCCGCCGGTAATCTTCGATGCCGTTGACAGCCGCGACCTCAAGCCAGAAGCCGACGGGCCCGATGGCGCTCTGGACCCCTGCGCCCAGGAGATTCTCTCCGGCGAAACGCATGGCCACCAACTGCAGGTCATGGCCTGACAGGTTGCCGCGAGCCTGTACGAATGCAGCGGAGTTGTCATCGTCCATGTCTTCGCCCAGCACCAGGCCTACGTCCAGTTCTCCCAACAGGCCCAGGGGCCGCTGATACCGAATGGCGTCTATGCCATTGCGGTATTCGGTGTTGAAAGTGCGGACATCGAAGGGAACGAAGACGTCGGTGGGATTGATGATGCGCGCCGACCCCAATGTTATTGCCTGACGGCCAATCGTCAGATCGCCATGGTCAAAGCGGAACTGTACGTTGAGTCTGTCCAGATTCTGGTACCACCGGGTCTTGTTGCTGCGCTCGCCGCCGATCTCAGAGGCAGGGTCCGACAGACGATAGGCGCCGCCGACGTGACCAGGTTCTGATCCCAGCGGCAGGCGGCGTGATGTCAGCACAGGACTGATCTCGTAGTGAACCTGCCAGGCCATGGTTGCCGACGGTTCGTCCAGTCGAAGGCGAAGGGTATTTTGGGATATCGCGGTTCTCGGCAGGTCGAAAAACGTCGTCTCCAGCGGAGCCTGCAGGATGTTGTACGTCTTGATGTAGCCCGACCATTCGGGGGACGCCATCGAGCTGGCCGCGACGCCGATCAGTGTCAGTGCGAAAGCCCTGTGAAATCTCCGGCTCATCGGGCACACCAGCTCTCAGCGCCGCTGATCATCCACCACACGGCCGTCTTCCAGCACGATCAGACGGCGGGCCCGGTCCATGATTTTCTGATCGTGGGTGGAGAATACGAAGGTCATGTTCTGTTCTTCGTTCAGGGCACGCATGACGTCCAGCAGGGCAATACCGGTACGTGAATCCAGGTTGGCGGTGGGCTCGTCCGCCAGGATGATGTCCGGGCCCGAGGCCATCGCCCTCGCCACGGCCACCCGCTGCTGCTGCCCGCCGGACAGCTCGCCGGGGCGACGCGACCCTAGCCCCTCGAGACCAACCATGCTCAACATCTGCTGCACGCGCTCCCTGCGCTCCACCGCCGGCCGGCCCTGTAGCAGCATGATGTACTCGATGTTCTCCTCTGCGCTCAACACGGGTATGAGGTTGTACGCCTGAAAGATGAAGCCGATGTGGTCGCGCCGAAAATCGGAGAGGGCGTTGCCGCTCATGTCGGCGATATTCGTCCCGGACAACAGCACGTCGCCCCGGTCGGGGTTGTCGAGGCCGCCGATGATGTGCAGCAGTGTCGTCTTGCCGGAGCCTGACGGGCCGATGATGGCGGTGAATTCACCTCGTTCGATGGTGATCGAGACCTCGTCAAGGGCCACCACCCGTGCCTGCTCTTCGCCGAAGTGCCGGTAGACTCCCCGCGTTTCAATGACGTTATCCATTGCAACTCCTCAAAAGTGCGCCTTAGAGGGACCGGTGAAGGGCTTCCGACGGCGTGATCCTGGCGGCGAAAAGGGCCGGATACAGGGCGGCTGTCAAAGTCAGCAGCGTGATGTATACGGGATACGCGGTGAACTGGGTCAAGGCCAGCCTGGTATAAACCTTCTCGATGACCACGCCAGACATTTCCATGCGTCCGAAGGGAATGCCGTTTTGCTGAAAGTAGCCGCTGGCGAGATATCCCAGCAGATTTCCGGCAACGCAGCTCGCGATTGCAATGAGGAGAGCTTCGAGTAGCACCAGTCGAAGTATGGCGCCCGGCGTCGTCCCCACCGCTTTGATGACCCCGAATTCGTAGAAGCGCTCATAGATGGACATAAACATGGAATTGACGACACCAATGGACGCCAGAAAGAACAGCACCACGCCGATGATGATGGTCGAGTAATTGGACCACTCGATGACGCCCGCAATCTGGGGGTTGAAGTCCAACCAGCTGAGCGCCTCCACGGCCTCAGTGGAAAGCTCCTGATATAGTGGATGCTCCCTGTTTTTGGCCAGTTCCGGGTCGGTAAACTGGACGGCAATCTGATGCGCACCGTCGGCTAGTCCTACCAGTTCTCGGGCGGCATCCAGGTTGATGAACGCCATGGCCTCGTCCATCTCTGTCAGGCCGAACTGGAAGATCCCGCTCACGCGGTACAGGTCCTGGCTGATTTCGCCGCTGCGCGCATGGGAGGCGGTGATCACGATACGGTCACCCAGGCTTACCTCCAGCAGCGAGGCCATCTCGGTGCCGATCATAATCTCCCGGCGACCCCCGGAGAGGTATTCGCCTTCGACCAGGGCGTCGGCAAGACGGCTGACCCCGAGTTCCCGCACTGGATCTACGCCATACACGAGTCCTGCGGATACGTTGTATGAGGAGGTCACTATGGCCCCGGTCATTATTCGCGGCGCATACTCAGCCACATCAGGCGCCGCGTCGAGATACGCCGTGATGTCATCGATGTTGTCGAGGAAGAGTTCAGCATCGAAGTCATCCAGATAACCCCGGCGATGAATCTGCGCTTCGCCTGCCAGTGTCTTGGTGACGCTGCCGACCATCAGCTCCACCATACCCAGAACAAGTCCGTTAGTCAGGATGAGCGCGGTCAGCGACAAACTGAGGAGCAGGCCTGTCAGGACCGTGCGGCGGGTATTGCGGAACAGATTGCGCCAGGCGAGTCTCAGTACGAGCATGGCGACCCTAGTGACTTGATAACGCTGAGCGGGGCGTGATACTCGCCGCGCGGATACCGGGTGGAATGCTCACCAACGCGGCAAAACCATAGATCAGCAGGGCCGGAGCGATGATCACCGAGGGAATGACTATCCCCTTCATCTGTCCGAACTCGACGCCGCCCACTTCTATGGTCTCGGGCAATGCAAAGCCATAGCCGACCAGCCAGTAAAGAATGGGCACCAGCAGTACCAGACCCGCGGCGATACTGAGTGTCGCCATGATCATGGTCTCGAGAAACACGAGCTTGATGATCTGTATGGGCCGGCTGCCCAGAGCTCTGATTACCCCGAACTCCCTTGTACGTTCCAAAATGGACATCAACACCGTGTTCAGGACGCCGATGAAGACCAGAAAGACGATGATGACCATCATGAAATGGTTGCTCTGTTTGTCTGCCTTCATGGTGGTATAGAACGTCTCCTCGAGGACCTGCCAGGGCAGGGCGGTCAGCTCCGGATTCACCGCTTGGACGGCCGCGTTGATTTCCCGGGCAATGGCTTCGTTGTTTCTGGGAGAACTGACGATCAGAGCGTACTCGTGAACCCGGGTGCCCATCGTAAGGAAACTCTGCGCGACGGAGAGCGGCAGGTAAACCGCATACCGGTCATGGGAGGTGCGGCTGCCGATGGTTGCGCGCACTACAAAAATATCGTTGGCGATAGAACCGTCGGCGCCCTGGGAGATCAGTACAATTTCGTCGCCCACGCCGATATTGAGCGACCGTGCCACCGACACGCCGACCATGGCGCCGAAGTATCCGTCGAGGTCCGGCGACGCGTCGAAGTACTCTCCTTCCTGAACCTTCTGGAGGATCCGCGAGGTGCTGGCTTCCCGTTCCGCGTTGATGCCGATGACTGATACAGGCGCCGTCTTTTCGCCGGCGTATGCCAGGGCCGGCGCGAACACGCGCGGAGCGAAGGCTTCGACCTTGCGGTGGGCTTTTAGGGCGTCTTCCACAGCCTCGATGTCGTCAATTGCCTTATGAACTTTAGGCCGGCGATGGTAATCGCCGAAATGCACCTGGACGTGCCCGGTGTGGTCCAGCGTAAAGATGTCCACGGCGCCACCCCAGCTGCCTTCCAGCATGGAAAAACTGAACGTGCACAGTACAAAACCGCCGGTCATGGACAGGGCGGTCAGGAAGGTACGACGCCGATGTCGCAGTATGTTGCGGTACGCAAGCGTGACACTCAGCACGCGGGATTGCCCATATCAGAATCGGCTCTTCAGGTTTCGGAGCGTGAATGCGTCTTCGCTGACGTCCGCCGGCTCGAAATCCAGAGCGTCGTAAATGACGCGGGTACTGTGCCCGGCTTTGTTCAGGGGTACCATCTCCAGCACCGAAGGCAGGGTCTTGCCGGCAAACTCCCGGGGTTCGGTGAACAGCATGCGGCGTACTTTGGTGCCGCGGTCATCGTAGAACGTCTGCTCCAGGGGCAGCATGCGCTCCTTATCCACAATGTAGTCGATCTGCCCCCACACGGTGACCGTGTCCTGTTTCGGCGTGAGCTTGATTCTATACTCGGTTTCCGTTTCTTCGAGGTCCAGATGGTACTCGTCGACCAATGAGGTTTGCTTCACGAGATCATCATTGGTGAAGTCGCTACCCATCCAGGAACCCATCATCATGGACGGCGGTACTTTAATGACCTTGTTGATCTTCGGGAAAAAGTTCCACATCTGCTGTTCCCGCTTCAGCGTGGAGATGCCCCGGTCTTTTTTCGGCGACATGATTCGGTAGATGGCGTAGTCGTCGCCCTGGGTCAGTGCCGACATTGACATCTCTCGCTCGTATTGAGGCGTTTTGACGATCATGGTGATGTCCGCCCGGCTTGCGTCGCCGCGGTACAGCTGTTCCATGTCGTCGATGACCTGGCGCGCACGGTCCGCGCCTGCACCATCGCCCGCTTCGCCAGTCGCCGCCGCAAAGGCCGTGAACATGGCCAGCAGCGGGGCAAGCAGGAATCGTGAAAGGCTGTTGCGGCGCAAGTATTGTCCCCTCTTTCTGGATCGGTGATCATAGCATGGTAAGGACCGACCATGGGACCAACAGCGCGTCGCAACACATGGGGTCAACACATGGGGTCGGAGTAAAGTGCCGGAGTAAATCGCGGGTAAAAGCGCGTATAGATTTACTCCGGCACTTTGCAGAGGTCAGGGGTCGGAACAGATTCTGCTCCAACGCATGTAAGACCGCTTTCCGCGTCTCTGCGGCGTTGATGACGAAGACCGTGAATGCGTGGTTTGAGGCGCGAAGCCCGGTAACGGGGTACTAGGGACGGATCAACGTTAGCGACTGATTCCAGAGTTTACTCCGACCCCATGTGTTGTAGATTTACTCCGGCACTTTACTCCGACCCCCGAGGCTTGTACTCCGACCCCCGAGGCTTGCTTTTGGCTGCCGAATATCGAGAAAATCAGCTCCGAAACCAAACCCGGTCACCGCAATGTCTGACATGCCACTCTCAACACCCATGGATGTACGCCTCGGCCTGACGAAGGCAGAAGACGTCGCCCACCCGTTACGCTGGGGTATCATCGGTACTGGCAATATCTCGGCCCAGTGGGTGCTGTCGCTTCGCGCCTGCGCCGGGGCCCGGGTCGTGGCCGTGGCCGCGCGAGAGGCAGACAAGGCCGCCGCATTTGCAGACAAGTACGACATACCCCGCTCATACGGCAGCTATGCTGAGATGTTGGCATCGCCAGAGGTGGATGTCGTCTACATCGGCACCATTACACGCCTGCACAGGGAACACACCCTGCTCGCCATAGAGGCTGGCAAACACGTACTGTGCGAGAAACCCCTTGCCGGGAACCTCGAAGACGCGCAGGCCATGTATGTCGCCGCCGAGGCAAAGGGGGTCATGCTCCAGGACGCCATGTGGACCCGCTTTTTCCCTGCTGTTGAACACGCCCGTGCACTGATCGAATCTGGTGCCATTGGTGACCCGGTCCTGGTTCAATCTGATTTTTTCGATCCTATCTACACCATACAGATGGCCCCGCTGGCATTCGGTCCAGATGCAAAGATCACGGACGTGAAAGTGGCCGGCGGCAAAGCCAGTGCGGCGATCGTGGCATTTGGTGAAGAAAAGACCGCGGTATTGACCTTCCCGCCGTTCATGTCTGAGCTTGCCGAAGTCAGCGAAATTGTCGGCACTCGTGGTAGATTAACGCTGGAACGTCCCGGACACTGCCCCACTGCACTGTCTGTTCGCATTCCGTCCGCGGTTCCATCCCAGTACCGCACCGGCAACTCGCCAGCACCGGTGCAGCGATTTGAGTACCCGCTTCCCGCCAACGTCGCCATCCCGCACCCATTCCCCAATCAACACGGGTTTCTCTATCAGGCCGAGGCGGTCCATCGGTGCCTCGCCAATGGCCTGACCAACTGTCCCCAGTACGACCGGGCCGAGTCCCTGGCGGCGATGAGGATTCTGACGGAGATTAACCGCGCCCGAGGAGACTAGTAGGGCGGGGGGCTTACTGGGGTCGGGGCTTACTGGGGTCGGAGTAAAGTGCCGGAGTAAATCGCCGTAGATTTACTCTGGCACTTTACTCCGACCCCCGAATTCGGGCCGGGGCTGGGCACGGCAGGCTGTAGCCGAGACCGTCTCAATACGTCCCGCCAGGAGATCCGCGGCGAGTTTCTTTTCGCCTGGCGTCAGAGGCTGGTATTTCCGGTCGTAGGGCCAGCCATAGCCCCATCGATACCAGTTGGGAAAGTACGGGCTGCCGCCAAATCTGACGCCGTTGTACATGAGTACAGACAGCGGTTCATTGTCGGTCTTCTGCTTGATGCAGTCCTTCAGCGCCTCGTCGGCAAGCCTGCGCTCCTGCATGGTACCGCCCTGCCAGTAGGCGACATCATGGGCCACGCAGCAGCCGCACCAGTCCTTCTGGCCAATTGGCGAGCCATCGGGAAACAGTGAGCAGCCATCCGTAGCGAATGGCTTGAGCGTATCTGCTGCTTGATCTTTGCTTGCGCATGCAGGGTTGGCGATGAAAGCCAATGCAAGTAAGAGTATGCGAGTGTTGACAGTGGTTGCCTCAGGCGTAGATCGAATTCCGCTCAGCGGGGCTGGTCAGCCATCGCCTGCATCCGCTCCTGATAAAGGTCCTGGTGCTCTATGAACAGCAGCATGCTCTGTTCGATGTAGCTGGAGACGAAGTGCCCATGGCGTTGGCTGTAGAGACGGATCATCTGTTCAATGACCCGGTTCGTCAATATGGCTTCATGACTTTCCTGCTCCTGCTCGGTCAGGATCTGTAACAAAACATTGCGGGTGATATCACGTCCTTCTGTGGTTTCCGTGACCCTGATACTCTCGCCCCCGAGAATGGCCCTACGGACATCGTCGGTCGTGACGTATTGGCTACTGTCCAGGTCATAAAGTCGCCGGTTGGGGTATTTCTTGAGTTCTCGCATTGTGCCTCTGATATTGTGCCTCTGGTATTGTGCCTCTGATATTGTGTCTCTGAAGTGTGATGGTGCATTGCAGTAACACAGGGTTAACTCATGGACACTGTGGGCCTGAGATGGTTCCATCTCTTCCAGTATCTTTCCGGTATTTGTTTGCGGCGCACCAAGTTGGCGCGCCTGGTCCGTGATCTTGTTGAACGCTGATTCTGGATCAAGATAGCCCGTTGCGGGGTATGGAGGTCGGTAGGGCATCGGCGTTGAATGAGGGGGGCGTCTGTTGCAATGCAATAGTGAAAATGTACCCGGAACCTTGGTGTCAGCGAGCACTTGTTGGAAAAAAGTTGCACCGTTTGGGCAGATAAGACAGCCGAGACCATTCTGATGCATTGCACAATCGTCCCCTCACTACGGGGGTCGGAGTAAAGTGCCGGAGTAAATCTTACGACTCCGACCCCCTTTGGGCCCTGGCGCTTTACTCCGGCACTTTACTCCGACCCCCTTTGGGTCCGCGACCCCCTTTGGGTCCGACCCCCTTTGGGTCCTCAGGCACTTTACTCCGGCACTTTACTCCGACCCCCTTTGGGTCGCGCCATTGGCGGTGATAGTATCCGTGCCCAACAATCACCCTCGGAGAGAACATGGATCTTGGAGTTTCAGGAAAGGTAGCCATCATAACCGGTGGCAGTAATGGCATTGGCCGCGCGGCAGCGGAACGGCTGTCCAGGGAGGGCGCGCTGGTCGCCCTGGTTTCGCGGACCCAGGCAGATCTGGATCAGGTTGCCGGGGAGATCAGTGGGGAGTCCGGACACGAGGTGATTGGCATCGCCACGGACGTGCGCAGCGAGGACTCCGTCAAGGCGATGGTTCAGATGGTCGCCGACAAATGGGGCCGCATTGACATTCTTGTCAACAACGCCGGCACCTCATCGGCTGCCAGATTTGATGACATGACCAACGAGCAGATCGAGGAAGACTTCACCCTGAAGGTGATGGGTGCGATCTACTGTACGCGGCACGCGTTGCCCTATCTGAAAGCGGGCAGGGGCGCTATCTGCAATACCACCACGCCAGGAGGCAAGGCGCCCGGTGCAGGTAGCCAGCCGACTGCACTGTCCCGTGCGTCAGGGATCTCTTTGACCAAGACCTGGTCCAAAGAGTTTGCTGCCGATGGTGTACGGGTGAATACGGTCTGTGTCGGTTTGCTCAAGAGCCGGCAGCACAAGTTGCGCTGGGTTGAGGCCAACAAGACGAACCCTGACTATACCCTGGACGAGCACTACCAGAACATGGGGCGGGGTGTTCCCCTTGGTCGGGTTGGTGAGGCGGCAGAGGCGGGCGATGTGATTGCTTTTCTGTGCTCGGATGTCGCGAGTTACGTCACGGGTACCGCTATCAATGTTGACGGCGGTGTGGCGCCGGTGGTCTGACCCGGTGTGACCGGGACAGAGTGCCAAAAGGGCAATCTGTCCCGGATGGGGCCTGACAGGGAACAGAACCCTAACGGTTCGGGCCGCGTTCCATGGGATAGGGCTGCCATCGCTCCAGGGAAACCTTGGGCATGACCGTTGGATTGACCGGGCTCATGGGCCACTTGCCGCGCAGGGCCAGGGCGATTTCACGGGCAGCCCGACGTCGCGTTTCCGGCCTCATGCGGCTGGTCGCGGACGCAGAATGGGGCGTGATGATCACGTTTTCCATGGCAAACAGCGGATTGTCTGCAGCCGGTGGTTCCTGTTCCAGCACGTCCAGCCCGGCGCCAGCGAGTTCGCCATTGGCCAACGCCGCAATGAGGTCTTTCTCGTTCACCACACCACCACGACAGGTGTTGATCAGATAGGCAGTGTTCTTCATTTTCTTGAAGGCGTCGGCGTTCATGATGTGACGGGTCTCATCGTTCAGCAGACAATGCAGTGACAGATAGTCCGACCGCGCCATCAACTCATCAAACGACACCGGCTCAACGCCTTCTCTGGTCATCTTGATTTCGGATACATAAGGGTCGTAGGAAATCACGTGCATGCCGAATGCCTTGGCACGCCTGACCGTCGCCTGGGCGACGTTGCCATAGGCGAGCACGCCGAGAGTCTGGCCAATGAGGCGGGGCGTATCGTTGAGTTTCGGTCGTCCCTCGTACCAGCGTCCCTCTCGAGCCAGCGTATCCTGGGTCTTGAGCTGGCGATAGCATGCCAGCATCAGCGCCAGTGCATGGTCAGCGACTTCTTCGATGAAAATATCAGGTGTGTTGGTGACCACGATGCCGTTTTCTGTCGCCGCATCCACATCCACCATGTCAACACCGACGCTGCCCACGCCGATGACCACGCACTTCTCAAGAGATTCGATGATGTTGCGCGAGATGTTGATTCCCCAGGAGGTCAGGAGCGCATCGGCATCCCGGGCTCCTTCAATAAAGGCCTCCTCGGTACTGGCATCGACTTCGACGATCTCGGCGACCGAATCGAGCGCCTCCAGTTCGAGTGCATAGCGCACCCGAAGATCCTTCAGGTTGGCCTGACGGGGTAGTTGTACAACGACTTTCTTCTTCATGAAAATACGCTCCTGGCGTGTTCGTGATTGATCGGATCACGCGATCCTGTTCTATCAGGGTGGTGTGACAAGGGGCGCTATTAAACCACGAAAATCAGACGCAGGCATCCGGGGTGAACCGGGCCCGCGCTTGGATTAGACTGGACACCACGTCTCTTTGAAGTGAATCGAATGCGCCTTGTCCTGGCAGTTGTGCTATCAGCGACCGTATTGCTTGCTGGCTTGTTCGCTGCCGCCAACTGCGTGGCAGAGCCGATCAATCTGGCCGAGCGCAGCACTGTGACCCCAATCGAGGCCGCGACGCTGGCTGGGTCTGTGATCTATCTGGATGTCAGAAGCGATGCAGAATGGGCATCTGGGCATATCCGGGACGCATTGCATATCCCACATGACCAGGTGCCGGCCCGAATCGGCGACGTCATTCCAGGCACCGACATTCCTATCGTGACCTACTGTGTGTCCGGCGGTCGTGCGTCGATGGTGGTGGAGGGGCTGCGCCAACGAGGTTACCGGGTGGTTCCGGTCATCGGCGGAGGCTATCGTCAGATGGTGGACAGTGGTTTGCCCAGTGAGTGACGGCCGCGATCTGTCTGTCAACTCGGTCGACCATCGAGCCGCCTACGATGCCAGGCGGCAGGAACACGGGCTGCGAATCAGTCAAGCCTTCAAGGACAACCAGCAGGCGCTGTCATGGCGCAGAGCCCGGATCGCTGACTTCCAGACCAGGCGGCTCAGGTGGTTGCTCGGTCGGGCCGAGGCGTCACCGTTCTGGCATGAGCGGCTTCGGGATATCAACGTGTCGAGCTTCGGGCTCGAAGATCTGGCAGGCCTCGCCGTGCTGACCAAACGCGAGATGATGGACAACTGGCCTGACCTCATTACCCTGCGCGGCGTCACGACGAGTGAGGCGTACGAATTTCTGGACACACTGGATGAGGACCGCTATTTCCACGAGACCTATCATCTGGTCTCATCCGGTGGCTCCAGCGGCGAACCCGCACTGTTTCTGTATGACTGGGATGGCTGGGCCGGCTGCGCCGCGACCATCGGTCGCTACAGCGCGCGGCTGGCACAACAGTATCCGGAGCTGGCCCGGCCGCCTGGTCCCACTGCCAATGTCGGGGCAGGCCGCGGCTCCCATATGACCTATGCGATGGCTTGCACCTTTGCGCCAGCCGGCATTACGCCGAATCTGATTCCCGTGGGCCTGCCCATCGCCGAGATCGTCGGGCGGCTCAATCTCATTCAGCCGGCAAGGCTGACCGGTTACCCGTCCATGTTGCTGCTGCTGACCGAGGAAGCGAGGGCCGGGCGCCTGACGATCGGCCCCCATACGGTCCAGCCCTCCAGCGAGCCCCTGACGCCGGAGATTCGGGAGGCACTGAAGAGCACCTGGGACCCGATCATCCTCAATATCTGGGGATGCTCGGAGGCCTGTTGTGTGGCCAATTCCTATGGAAATGATCGCGGCATGTACATCAACGAAGATTTCGTCATCGTGGAACCCGTAGATGCCGATAATCAACCGGTACCACCCGGGGTTCAGTCCGAAAAGGTGCTGATCACAAACCTCTTCAACGCGGCCCAGCCGCTTATTCGCTATGAGTTGACAGACAGGGTGACAGTCATTGATGAGCCATCACCGAGCGGGCTGGAGTTTGCGAGGATCGAAGACATCGAGGGCCGGACAGACGATATCTTCAGTTACGGGTCGATCAGGATTCACCCCATTCTGTTTCGGGGCCCCCTTGCGAGGGCGCCGGGTCTGCTTGAGTTCCAGGTTCGGCAGACACCTGATGGCGCCAGCATTGACTATCTGGCGAACAGTGATATCAACGAGACAGAACTCACCAGGAGCGTCATCAAGTCGCTCCGCGGTGCGGGCCTGGACGCACCCAGCGTAGTGCTGCAGCGTGTTGATCGACTCGAACGGGTCGGGGTCGGTAAACTGAAACGCTTCTTTCCGCTTGAAGACCACCTGACCCGGACGAGCCCACCATGAAGATTGACCTTGCCTATGGTCGTACCGGGATTTCCGTGGACCTGCCGGATACCCTGGACATCCACGTGATCAACAAAAACGACCTGCCGGTGCTGCCGGACCAACAGGCGGCCGTGTGGGATGCGCTGGCAGCCCCGATCGGGTGTGCACCGCTGCAATCCCTGGCGCGGGGCAGGGCCTCTGCCTGTATTCTGATCTGTGACGTGACGAGGCCCGTGCCCAATCATCTGTTTCTGGGCCCCATGATCCGGCAACTGCTGGCGGCAGGGGTGCCGGCAGCGGGAATTACCGTACTGGTCGCAACGGGTCTGCATCGCCCGAACGAAGGCGCGGAACTGCGCGAGTTGATCGGCGATGACTGGGTACTGGAGACCGTGCGGGTGGAGAACCACTTTGCCCGGGATAGCAGCGCCCATGTCGATCTTGGCCGAACCCGAACCCGTGGTACGCCGGTGCTGCTGGATCGTCGATTTGTCGAGGCAGATCTACGGATCGCGACCGGGCTGGTGGAACCACACTTCATGGCAGGCTACTCCGGCGGGCGCAAGGTAGTGGCGCCGGGCATTGCCCATGAGCGCACCATCCGGACCTTTCACTCGGCCCGTTTCATGGAAGACCCTGCCGCCACCCAGTGCAACCTTGAGGGTAATCCCCTGCACGAAGAGCAGGCGGAGATCATCCGAATGCTCGGCGATGTCTATGGACTCAACACGGTGCTGGATGGCGAACGTCGTCTGATTCACGTCAATTTCGGTGAAATCATGGCGAGCCATCTGAAGGCTGTGGCCGTGGCCCGTGCGGCCTGTACCGTCGCTGTGGACAGGCATTTCAATACCGTGCTGACTTCGGCCGCCGGGTATCCCCTCGATCGGACGTATTACCAGACAGTAAAAGGCATGGTGACGCCCATGGACATCATGGCTCAGGGAGCATCACTGATTATCGCCTCGGATTGTTCCGAGGGCCTGGGTTCAGCCGAATACCGACAGGCGCAGCAACGATTGATCGAACAGGGGCCGGGCGCCTTCATTGAGGCGATTCTGACCAGGGATCTGGCCGCCATCGATGAATGGCAGAGTGAAATGCAGACCAAATCCATGCGCCGGGGGGAGATCACGCTCTACAGTGAAGGCCTGCCGGAAGCGGATGCATCACTGACCGGAATCGGTCGGACCCGGTCGCTGGCCGACGCGGTGATGGCATCCGTCACCCGCAGCGGCGATCGCAGCGTGGCCGTGATTCCTGAGGGACCATACGTGATTCCACAGTATTTGCCTGCGCCAGCATCCTGAGCGTCGCCATCAAGTCGCAGAGGTACTGTTCGGGTCGTGCCTATTTCGCCCTTGCGGCAGTATGCCAGTAGTCGTCTGCCTTTTTCCGGGCGATGGCGAGCAGTGTACCGGAGGCGGGGTTCTCGACGTCACCGACCTCCACGCCGGTGAACAGCTCCAGAGCCTGTTCGATCCGGGTGATGGCGTGAATCTGAAACTGTCCCCGGGACACGGCGTCCACCACGTCTTGTCTCAGCATGAGTTCTCCCTGATTGGATCGAGGGATGATGACGCCCTGGGTTCCGGTGAAGCCCACCGACTGGCACGCATCAAAATAGCCTTCGACTTTTTCTGTGACGGCACCAATGGGCATGATATTGCCTTTCTGATCAATGGCGCCGGTCATGGCAAAGTCCTGCCGTATGGGGGTCTGGGTCAGCGAACTGATGAGGCAGCAGAATTCTGCAGCGGACGCGGAGTCCCCGTCAACGCCGCCATAGGATTGCTCAAATGCAATTGAGGCAGAAAACGCCATCGGATGGTCCAGCCGCAGCAGGTGGCGCAGCAGGCCGCCCTGGATCAGAAAACCCTTGGTATGCACAGACCCCGACAGGCTCGATTCCCGCTCCACGTTGATCATGCCCGCACTGCCTGGACCAATGGAGGCCGTAATTCGCATGGGGATTCCGTACACCAGGGGGCCCGCGGAGGTCACGGCCAGTCCATTGATCTGTCCGATCTCTGCGCCGGAAACCCGAATCAACAGCGCGCCCTCGGTGATCATCCGGCGAAAACGGCGGGCTGGCAGGGCCGCCCGCCGTTTGTTTCTCTGGATGGATAACTGCACGTCCTTGGCGCGGACGTTTTCCTGGTGGGCCTGCCCGGCGATGAATGAGGCCTCCCGGCTGATATCCGCAATGCGACCGAACTGGCTCGTGAGCCGTCCCTTCTGGGCGCAGATTCTCGCGCCATGCTCAATCAGTTCAGCGACGGCGGCATTCTCAAAAGGCAGCAGATGGTCCCGTTCGACCAGTCGGGCGATCATGTTGGCGTAGCTCCTGAACCCTTCATCATCCCGCGCGATCGTGTCGCCAAAATCCGCCAGAATCTTGAACAGACTCGGGAATCGTGGCTCATACTGATCCAGCATGAAATAGGTATCCGGGTCACCCACGAGAATCACCTTGATGTCCACCGGCACGGGCTCAGGTCTCAGCCGCGGAACAGGCAAAAAGCTGGGCACCTCCATGCTGGACATGTCGAACATGCCGGTCTTGAGGGTGCGCAGCAGGATCGACCAGGCGCCGGGCTCCAGCAGGATCTCCCGGGCCTCAATGATCAGATAGCCTCCGTCTGCCTCCAGCAGCGCCCCGGGTTTGATCATCATGTGATCACTCCTGGCCTGCATTCCGTTCTGGGCGAACTCGGTGTCGATCTTGCCGACCAGATTCACCATGGTTGGATTGGCAATGCTCACCACCGGTGCCGGGTCCTCTTCGCTGTGGCAGAGAATCAGGTTGACCCGGTAGTCCTTGGCAAATTCGGGTTTGGCGTTGCCGTCCAGCAATCGGTTGTCGATCAGGTCCTCGACGATGGCATCGAGGTATGTCTGCACCTGTGGCAGGGCGAACCGCTTGCGTATTCTCCCCAGCCGATGCTGCACGAATTGCCGCGCCTCGTCGGCGATGAAATGACGGATCTTGTCCTGGTGCTGGAACTGAATATTGGTGGCGGCTTCGTTCAGTTCAGCCATCTCGCTGTGGAAGCCGCTGATTTTTTCGCTCAGTGCCCGAAACTCGTCTTCCGAGATTTGACCCTCCATGCGCCGCTTCTGCACCTCTTCAAAGGGCATGGGCTTACCGTCGATGACGGGTAAAATGGCGGGCATCATATTCTGGCCGACCTGTACGGGGACGAGCGCGAGGCCAGCCTTGCCAAGTTCAGCCTCGAACGGTTCACCCAGTGCCTTGATCTCCTCCTGCATGGCAGCGACGAGTTCCTTCTGCCGGGATACGAGCATGTCCGATGTGAGAAAGGCAGGCAGATCAGTCTCGACGAAATCGACGAATTCATCCATCAACCGCTTGAATTCCCGTCCCCGGCCGAGCGGCAGGTTCAGCAGACGGGGCTGGTCCGGGGCTTCAAAATTGTAGACATAGCAGCGGTCCTGGCTGTTCACCGGCCCCGAAGCAATCTCACTGATCATCTGGTCGATGAGCGCCATCCGGCCAAATCCGGACAGGCCGCGTACAAAGATGTTGTCTCCCGTGAATCGATTCTGGAGCCCGAAGCGTAACGCTTCCACCGCCTCGTCCTGACCCATGATGCTGTAGACGGGTTTCAGCTCTGCCGTGGTCTGGAAACCAAGTTGGTCAGCATCGCATCGCCAGCGGCAATCTTCGGCGGAGATTCTGGTGTCTTCGGCGCTCATCGTGCCGACCCCACCGATGGTGCTGGCACCACTCCCTGGACGGGCACCATGTTGTTGGCATTGAGCTCTATCAGCACAGGCCCGGCAGTGGCCATGGCCTCTGCGAGGCGCGCCTTCAGTTCCGCCGGATCATTGGCGTGCATTCCGGTCACCCCCATTGATTGCGCCAACTGTACGAAGTCAGGCGTGCGCAATTCGGTGCCATTGAAGCGACCTTCAAACTGGTTTGACTGCAGTCCGCGCAGCACACCGAACCCGCCGTCGTTGAAGATGATGATGATGACCTTGGCCTGATACTGGGCAGCGGTCGCGAGTTCCCCCACATGGAACATGAAGCCGCCATCGCCGTGCATCAGGATCGTCTTGCGATCGGTCGCGATGGCGACGCCGATTCCCAGCGGCAGCCCGGGGCCAATGGCACCGGATGTCGGATAGATGTAGCCGCGGGGATGGTTGATGGGCAGCAGGCCATTGCCCCAGTGATAGCCCGGAATGGTGTTGTCCCGGACAAAGATGGCGTCCCGGTCCATATATTGAGCGAACGCATCCAGTACCGCGGCATGATCGGGCCCGATCCGGTTACGATTCTGTGCCCGGCTGTCGGCCGCCACGGTCTGCAACCGTTCCCGGTACTGGGCGTCCCCCTTTTCGAACGCGGCGGCGCTGAGGGCGTTCAGTGCCAGTTCGGCATCGCCGACCACGCCCGCGGCAGCGGTGAAATTGAGGTTGATGTTTCGAGGGTCAACATCGATGTGCACCAGTGGCGGCAGCGGGATCTTGATCTGGTTGCCGCCGACGCCGGCCTGAAACCGGGTCCCGATGGCGATCAACACGTCCGCCTCGTTCACTGCGGCCAGTACGGGTCGGCTCATCAGGACAGGGCCGAGGTGCAGCGAGTGATCTGCGGGTATGCCGCCCTTGCCGTTGGGCGAGGTAATCACCGGTGCGTCAATCTGCTCGGCAAAGCGCTGCAGTGCAGCCGATGCTTCCCTGGTGGTGATACCCCCGCCTGCCAGAATTACTCGTTTGCCCGCCTTCCTGATGATATCAATCGCCACATTGATCTCACTGTCTGCGGGTGCGATGGCTGCCGGTTGATCCGGTGTCAATGCGCCGGAATTGGTTGTCGCATACTGCAGATCGATGGGAATCTCGATCGCGCCGGGTTGGGGTCTGGCGCTCCCGATGGCCTCGATCACCCGCTTCAGGTCTGCTGCAAGATCATCAATATAGCGGGGTGAAGCCACCGTTCGGGCCACGGTCTGCAGCATCAGTTTCTGGTTCTCGGCCTCATGGACATATCCCTTGCCTTTCCCGTAGAAGGTGGTTTCTGCCTGGCCGGTGATCGCCAGCACGCGAGATGAACTGTAGGCAGCCTCGTACAGACCCGTCACCATGTTGGTTGTGCCCGGCCCGGTACTGCCGAGGGCGACGCCGAGGCTCCCCAGGGCACGGGCATAGCCATCGGCCATGTGGGTAGCGCTCTGCTCGTTGCGGCAGGTGATCAGTTCGATATCAGGGCAACGACTGATGGCATCGACGATGGGCATATTATGAATGCTGACGATGCCAAAGACGTGCTTGACGCCCGCGTTGACCAGAGTATCGACGACGATTTCAGCACCGGTTCTGGGAGCCATGGACAATCCTTGTTTTTAGGAGCGCCCAGTGTAGTGGATGTCTGATGGTGGTTCCAACGCGGCAGGCGCCGCGTTTCGCCGGTTCAGTCAGCAGAATAGATCAGCGTTTCCAGTTGATCCCGTGGCATGCCCAGGTAGTAGCTGCCGTTCTCATCGGGAAGAATTCCCACCCAGTTGACCCCTGAGCGGGGCTTGAGCGTATCGATATCGATGCCGAGAATCCGCTCAACGGCGCCATCAGGCGGAGCATCGCGACCCTGACAGAAGTCCTTCAGGACACGCTGGGCCGTGTCACGGGTGATGTTTTCCCTGATCAGATCTCCGAACTCCATGACCGGTCTCCAAGTGTGGCAGGACACTGTAAATGTTAGGGGGTGTCACTGTCTCTTCACTTGACCCAGATCAGAAACAGGGCTTGCAGTGGCGCCGCCGGTTCAGCTTTTCAGCGGGCGGAGGCCCGCGCCCTGGGGGTAGTTTCCCGGAGCATTCCATTTGACATTCGGGTAGGCTTTCGCGCTCAATCAGGGTCTCCAATCAAGGACGCGCTCATGGAAGGCAAAGACCGGCCCTCGGCACGGACCATTGCCGTGCCCTGTTTTTCAGATCAATCCTTGATTCAACACCCAGGTCAATTCCTGGATCAATACCCAGATCAATACCCAGATCTCTGCAGTGGATAGCGCCGCCGTGGTAGCCGCCGGTCCGCCGGACAGTGATGATCTGAACCTGCAGCGTGTTCTGCTGATCTTCTTTCGGACCTGGCCGTTTATTCGGCCATCCATGAAACACCTGATCTCTTTCGTCATCATTTCGGCCATGGTCTTTCTGATCGGCGCTGGTCTCGGGTTGTTGCTGATCGGCCTGGCTACCGGCGGCATCATGAGCGCAGAGCCCATGAGCCCGCTTTACGGCTGGATTTATGGCCTCGACCCGGACCGCTTCATGACCGTGACGCGCCTGTCGGACGAGGCCCGGCGGGAGCTCGCCTGGCCGACGGTCAACACCGCCATCGTTGCCTCGGTCGTGGGGGTGTCTGCCGGTGCTGGCCTGTATTACTACAGCATCTGGATTTTCCAGATGATCAACCAGCGCATGCGGGTCAGGTTGATCGAGCAGCTCCAGGCCCAGTCACTGGCCTACCATGCTCGTGCACAGGCAGGTGATGCGATCTATCGCGTCTATCAGGACAGCGCGATGGTCACTGCCATCGTCCGTGCCATTTTTCTTGAGCCGCTCATGTATATCGGGCGGTACTTCGGCGGGGTGGTGATCGTGGCTGCCTTCAGCCCGACCCTCGCGCTGATCCTGGCCGTCACCGTACTGCCGATGATTTTTCTCGGGCGCTATTTTTCCGCCAGGTTGAGGCAGCGGTTCCGTCACGCCCGTGAGAGCAATGCCGCCCTGACCTCGTGGATTCAGGAAAGCATCCAGGGCATCCGGGTGATCAAGGCGACCGGCAATGAGGGGTCACGTGAATCGACCTTTGAGGAGCGTTCGGGGCGGGCCCTTGGTGCCGCCTTCCAGTCACGCTTCATGCTTAATGTGTTCAACGTGCTGGTGTTTGTGATTATCGGCAGCGCCATTCTGGCCACCCAGGGCATTTCCGCCGTGTTCGCACATGAAAACGCCGCCACATTCGCACGAGACATCCTGCTGACCTTCGGGTTTGCGGTCTGGAATTTCAGCACGTTCGCCGCAGCCGGGACGCGCATGGGTGATGCCATTGGTTCCCTGCGAGCGCTGATGGGCACCTGGGGGCGTGCCCAGGATATGGCCATGGGCCTAGGTCGTGTATTCGAGATCCTGGATCTGGTACCGGACATTGTGGATGCCCCCGATGCCGTGCCATTGGTGAGGTTCGAGCGTGAGATCCGCTTTACGGATGTCAGCTTTTCCTACCTGTCGGGGCGGCCGGTGCTTAGACATATCGATTTCGTCGCCAGCCGAGGTACAGTGACCGGCATCTCCGGGCCGACCGGCAGCGGCAAGTCCACGCTCATGTCGTTGCTGCTGCGCCTTGCCGACCCGGACGAGGGAGCGATCACCCTGGACGGGGTCGATATCAGAACCCTGACGATCGAGTCCCTGCGGGATTCAATCTCCATCGCGACCCAGGAAAATGTACTGTTCTCCGATACCGTTCTGGAAAACATCCTGTTCGCCCGGCCCGAGGCCACGCGGGAAGAAGCCATCGCCGCAGCCAGGATTGCCTGCGCCCATGAGTTCATCGAAAAGCTGCCAATGGGCTACGACACGCACCTTGGGGAGCGATCGGCAAAGCTCTCCAGCGGCCAGAGGCAGCGTCTGGTGCTGGCGCGCGCCATCGCCAAGAACACGCCAGTTCTCATTCTTGATGAACCAACGGCGGCGCTTGATGCGCAAACGGAAATCGAGGTGCTCACCAGCCTGAAGCAATGGGCACATGATCGCTGCGTCTTCATGATCACCCACCGGGCATCGACGTTGCGCGAGGCTGACACAAGGCTGTATCTGCGCGACGGTTGCCTGGTCAAACAGGCAGAAGACGGCCGATTCGTCGAAAGGCAGGGCGCTCCATGAGTCAGGAGTCAGCGGGCCAACGGCTGCCAGGACAGGGAACTGGACCGCAATTGTCCGGAGTGCAAACCCTGGTCCTGATCCGCCGCTCACTGCACTTTGCATGGCCGTTCCGGCTCCAGATCGGGGTCAAGATCCTGTTGAGTCTGCTGGGTGTTTTTCTCGTATTGTTCCTGCCGTGGCCGGCAAAGATACTGATCGATCACGTCATCATGGGCATACCTGTTGGTGATTCGCATACGTTGTATCCACCCTATGTGATGCCGTTTGTAGACTCGCTGGCGGGGCTTTCACCGTACGGGATTCTTGCCAGTATCATCGCCATCAGTGTGGTTGGGATGATCCTGATCGGTGGTTTCGGCACCGGTGGCTCCCAGGACCGGACGGCGGACGGTCTGGCGCAGGGCCTCGACACGGCGACCCAGAGTGAGAATCTGGCCAATGAATCGAGCAGCAGCGTCAGCGGCCTGCTCGGGCTGTTCGAATACTGGTACCAGTTGCGCACCACTCACCGCATCAATCATCGCCTTCGATGCGTGGTGTATGGCCGCATGATGTCGCTGCCGATGATCCATTTCGCCGACACCAGTATCGGCGACTCCGTGTACCGTGTGATGTATGACACGCCGTCCATTTCCCGGGTCTGCTATGACATCATGGTGCTGCCGGTCATCAGCCTCGCCCTGCTGGCCAGCGTCATATGGACCATGCAATACAGCTTTTCCGATGTTCCGTCGCTGGTCATGATTGCCTGGCTGGCGGCGCCCCTGACACTCTTTACGACGTTCCTCATGACCGGAGTGACTCGAAGGCGAGCGATTGCGAGCCGCACCGCCGGTGCGGGTACGACTGCCAACATCGAGGAGGGCATGAGCAACATCATTGCGGTGCAGAGTCTCGGCGCGAGCGACAAGCAGCTAAAACAGTTTGAAGCAGTCAGTGATGAGTCTTTCAAACGGTTCCGGATGTATTCGGTGATGCCGATACTGCTGGCCGTATTGCAGGGATCGGTTGTTCTGGGTCTGGTCTTCTACGTCTTTTTCGATGTTGTGGATGCGCTCGTTGATGGCCGCATGTCCCCTGGCGACTACGGTGTACTCTTTGCGTACTTCATTCAAATTGCGACCGCGACCTCCGGTCTTGGTGCCCTCTGGTTTAACCTGCAGAACAGCGTAACCGGCATGCAGCGTGTATTTCAGGTGCTCGATATGGCAGTGGACGTTGATCATCACGGCGACACGCACCTCACCGAGCCCGTTCGTCAGGTGCAACTGGAGAACGTCTCCTTTACCTACCCGGACGGGTCCATCGCTCTGGATGCTGTCCATCTGGAAGGTCACGTCGGCGAGATGGTCGCACTGGTCGGTGCGACGGGGGCCGGCAAGACCACGCTTGCCTATTTGATCCCCGGGTTTGTTCGACCTACGGTTGGCCGGGTTCTGTTCAATGGCGTCGATACCCGGGAACTCGATCTCGGTAGCGTCAGGGATCAGGTCGCCTTCGTGTTCCAGGAACCGGTGATATTCGATGATACGGTCGCCAACAACATTCGCATGGGGTATCCGGAGGCAACAGATTCTGAAGTGCGGGAAGCGGCCTCGACCGCGGGTGCCCTTGGTTTCATAGAGGACCTTCCCCTTGGTTTTGAGACCAGCCTCGGCCGTGCCGGCAGTACCCTCAGCGTGGGGCAGAAACAGCGCCTCGCGATTGCACGCGGCCTGGTCAGCCGGGCACGGGTACTGGTACTCGATGAGCCGACTGCGGCGCTCGATGCCGAAACCGAGGCCGCCCTCATGACGGCGCTTGCAATCGAGCGCAAACGTCGCTTGCTGATCGTCATCGCTCACCGCCTGAGCACCATTCGTTCGGCCGACAGGATTGTGTTCCTTGCCGATGGTCGGGTGCTGGAGTCAGCCAGCCATGATGAATTGATGGCGAATCCGGATGGTGCTTATCGCAGGTTTGTTGACCTGCAGACAGCAGCGTCGGGTACGAGCGATGCCAGTGAAAAAGGTGATTCCCCCTAGCCGGCAGCTATCGGGAATGAACCTGCACTGGCAACTCGACATAACCCTTGATAAAGGTCGAGTGGGTGCGTCGCGGCTCGCCGACGACCTCGATGTGGGAGAAGCGTTTGAGGATCTCCTCCCACAGTACGCGAAGCTGCATCTCGGCGAGTCGGTTTCCCATACATCGATGGATGCCAAAGCCGAATGACAGGTGCTCACGGGCCCTGGGCCGGTCAATGATGAAGTCATTGGGGCGGTCGATTACTTCCTCGTCCCGGTTGCCGGATACGTACCACATTGCGACCTGGTCTCCCTCGTGGATTGTCTTGCCCCCGAGTTCCGCGTCCCTCGTGGCGGTGCGACGCATGTGGGTCAGAGGCGTCTGCCAGCGGATGATCTCAGGTACCATTGTGGTGACATGGCCGGGGTTCGCATTAAGCTTTTGGTACTGATCAGGAAACTGATTCAATGCGAGCACGCCACCGGAGATGGAATTCCGGGTGGTGTCGTTGCCGCCGACGATCAGCAGAATCAGATTCCCCAGGAATTCAAAGGGCTTCAAATCTTTCGTACTCTCACCATTGGCCAGCATCGAGATCAGGTCCGACTGAACCGGCTTTCCGGCTTTGGCATTCCAGAGCTCCGTAAACTGTCCAAGGCAGTTCATCAATTCCATGCGGCGTTCATCACCGGACAGGTGCGCCACACTCTCACCATTGGTGACGATGTCTGACCACATGGTGAGCTTGCGCCGCTCCTCGAATGGAAAGTCAAACAGCGTGGCCAGCATCTGAGTGGTCAGTTCGACGGAGACATGGTCCACCCAGTTGAAGGTCTCGTCCCGGGGCAGGGCATCCAGAATATTGCCGGCCCGCTCGCGAATGGTGGCTTCCAGCTTCTTGAGGTTCGGTGGTGCCACCACCGGCGACACGGTCGCACGCTGTTCATCGTGGCGGGGTGGGTCCATGGCGATGAACATGGCGAACGGCCCCATTTGTTCTTCCCGCGCCCGCCGCTGGGCGCGTTCCTCCTCGGTATACTGGCGCTGTTCCACAGGTCGTCGGCTGAGCGCGATGCCAGATGCCGAGGAGTAAGTCGTGTGGTCCGTGTCCACGCTGAAGATGTCGTGGTATCTGGTTACGGACCAGTAGGCCCCGTGGGGTCCATCTGGGGTAAAGTGCACCGGGTCCTCACGGCGCAGCCGTTCAAACAAGCCCCAGTGAGCGTCCGCCGCAAAGAGACCAGGCTGGGCCGGGTCAATTTCCTCCAGCGGGATCGAATGGGGATCAAAATCGTCAGTATATTGCAGTAATTCGCTCATGGCGGAGTCCTCATTGATGCGCCAAACACTAGGCCAAATCTCGAGGCTTGGCAACCAAACTCAATCGGAAACGGTCTGGTGAATGGTGCTCTATAGCCCCGTCAGGCTGCGCACGGCTTTGCAGAATGCCGCGACGGACTCGGCAAGGTCCCGGCGGCGAGCCTCGCCCTGGCTTTCGGTAAAACAAAAGGACAGCCGCAGTTCGTCAAGGCCCGCCCGCGGGTTTCGTTCCCGTGCATCCCTGGGGTAGAAGTCGTACATGGGAATGACGACGATGCCATGGTCGGCCACAAGTCGCTGCACGAAGGCATCATCGGTGGTGATACCTTCGTCCAGGAAACGGAACACCGTGAAAAAGCCAGCCTGCGGGACGGTCCAGGTGAAATGGGCAGAGAGCGCGCCGAGGCCGCGGTCCAGACCGTCGAGAATGATCCCTCGATTCTCCCGGTAGACGACCAGTTTGCCTTCCGCGACCGGCCAGAGAGACTCGCGCAGCTTCATGTCTTCGTCGTGCAGCAGGGCCTCGAAACCATACAGCGCTTCGGGATTGTGAAACAGGATGTCAGCGCTGGACTCGGTCAGCAGCAGGTCACGGAGCGGCACCTGTCGGTCGCCCTGGATGCTGACGGTTGCCTCGCTATACAAAAAGCCCACACGGGGGCCCGGGAAACCGATTTTTGACCCGGTAAAGAGGTGCACGGTCATCGCTGGGTCAAGGGAAAGAAAAGGGCGTGGACGCTCTTTCTCGCTCGCGTAGCTTATATAGACATAGGGTGCATCCTCGACGATCAGCACGCCCAGTTCGCGCAGGACGGCCAGAATCTCCCTTCTGCGTCGATCTGAGAATGAGAAACCCGCCGGGTTGTGCCCGTCCGGTACAGAATAGTAGAACGGTACCAGCCGTCCGTCCGCCCGGGCGGCCTCGATCTGTTGACGCAGATTCGCCACCACAGGGCCTTCTTCGTCCATTTCTACGCTATAGATTCGCGCCTGGCTGGCAAGCTGGGCTCTCGCGATGAAGCCCGCGTAGGTGGGCGCATCGGTGATATATGCCAGTGGTACGCCGGGTCGCTCGAACAGTGAGCAGAGCAGGCTGATGCCGCCGCTGGCACCGACGGTCGGCAACAGAAAGTCAGGTCTGATGCTGACGTTCCAGTCGCCGCCATAGACCCTGGCAAAATTCTCGCGCACCGAGACCGGGCCAAGGGTGTCGGTGTAAGCATAGGATTCCCGCAGGTATTCCGGAATGTCATCGGGATTGTTGATCCCCGACGTCGATGTCAGGTGTTCAAAATAGCGCGCCTTGTGGGCCAGAAACGCCCTTGGATCCGTGACCTCTGGATGGGGGTAACCAGCACCCAGATGGTGGATTTTGAGGCCCTTCTCGGTGGCGAGTTTGCGCAACCCTGGCAGTGAGGCGGCCATCTTGCGCGTCACCGAGACAGGCTGCGGCGATAGCGCGGGCGCCCTGAGTACGCTGGTCTGGCCCGAATCCTTTGACACATCCTTTGGCATCGTACGTAATCCTTGGTTGACGGGGCGAGCTTAGAGATTATACGGATGGCTGTAAAACCGATTCCACCTGAGCCCTTATGGCTTCATTGGCGCCTCGGTGAAGCGCCCAACCGGAATGTCGGCGTTGATTTCAATGGCGAGGCAGCATGAAATCCGATCAGTATTTCGTGACCCCTGCCCGGTCGGCATAGCCCAGGTAGGCCACCCGCCGGAAGCCGAGGTCCATGTCCTGGGCGACGATCCCGACGGTTGAATCTTCAATGAGCTCGAAGTGGTCCAATGAAGCCAGGTTGGAACGCATCGCGTCACCAGCCGGTTTGCGCAATGAGACGACGAATTCATAGGGCCCCTGACTATGGATGGGTTGAAACTCGCCTGCCCGGGTGCGTTCAACGGTTCGTTTTGCCGACTCGCGGATCAGCACCCTGGCGCGGCCGGGGGGTATGCATCGTCCGGATTGATTGGCGTACGCCTGCTTGACGATGGCAGTCTCGACCCCGGGACAGATTTCACCGACCTGGGCAGCGACCACCTGATCGCCACTCACCATGCCGACAGGTACTCCGAGTTCGGCGGCACGTCGTGCGAAGAAATCCGGTTCTCCTATGGGTTGCCCGGCCAGCGTCACCAGTTTGAATGCGCCGTAGGATATGGTGTGGGCCATGATGCCTGGAAACGACCCGGCGCGGCCGTGATGACCGATCAGCATGACGACATCTACCGACTCGGTGAGGCCTGCCATGGTGGTGGACCCGGGGCGACCGGCGCCACGAATCACCTCACACCTCGTGTCGATTTCGTCCATCTTCAGCACACAGAGGTCCTCCACGCCATGGTTTTCTTCCACGATCACCTCGGTGGCACCAGCCTCAAACGAACCTTCGATCGCGGCGTTGGCATCGGCGGTCATGAGGGATCGGTTTAACGGGAAATCGATACCACTACTGGATACATCCGGCCAGCGAACCAGCCCGGAAATGCCCTCCATATCAACGCTGATGAAGACTTTCATCAGAATACTCCTGTTGCGAATTCGGCCAGTATCGCACGGGCTGGTTGATCCGGGCCAACGCCCTGGGGCGTGGGCCGGGCGTTGCCGGGAGTCAACAATGGAAATCACCGACTAATGAGCCATGCATTGTCTGGCAGACGATCTGTACTTGATCTTGTACGGCTCTGATGGGATTGTTGGTGTCCCCCATGAATGGACTCCAGATGCCAGCATCAGCCGAGCCCGCCGCCCCCCGTGAAGCGGTCGTATTGACCTGGATGTGTGTGCTGATCGGCGTCAACCAGTTGGGTTTTGGGGCCGTGATCCCGGTGCTTCCACTCTATGCGGAGTCCTTCGGCGTGAGTCAGACAGCCATCGGTATGACGGTGGCGGTGTATGGCGTGGCGCGACTGGTGACGGCCATTCCAACCGGCAGGCTTGCCGACTGGTTTGGCAGGCGTAGTGCGCTGGCACTGGGTGGCCTCGTTTCTGCGGCCGGCAATCTCTGGTGTGCCTGGGCGGGTTCGTTCAGTGAACTGGTGGTCGCGCGCTTTATCGCGGGTGCCGGGGCTGGCCTGACCCTGACTGCCGGCATGATTGTACTGGCTGATATTACGACGACCGCCAGGCGAGGTCGGGTCATGGCCATCTATCAGGGAACCTTTCTGTTTGCCGTTGGGATAGGTCCCTTTCCGGGTGGTTTCCTGGCGCAGCAGTACGGGCTCGATGTGCCGTTTCTGGTCTATGGTGCCTGCAGCCTGGTGGCGGCGGGGGTTGGATGGCTCGCGGTGGCAGAGACGCGGCCCATGGTCATTCCCACAGCGATCGATATGCCGGCACCACTCAAATATGTTGGTCAGCTTCGGGCCGTGTTATCTGCCCCGGGGTTCCGACTCGCGGGCGCCATCAGTTTCACCGGCGCCGTGGCAAGGACCGGTGCACTGTTCACACTCATTCCATTGATCGGCACCACCCAGCTGGGGCTCTCGGCGACCCAGATCGGATTCTCCATGGGGGTGGGCAGTATTCTCGGGGTTCTGGTGACCTATCCATCGGGGGTGCTGGTGGACCTGCTGGGCCGGAAAGCGGTGATTGTCCCGACGACCATCGGTTCGGGTATCGCCTTCGGCCTGTATGCGACTGCCCCTGACTTCTTCTGGTTCGTCTGTGCCAGTGCCGTGTGGGGCATTGCCAGTTCAGCCTCCGGCGCCGCCCCTGCTGCCTATGCCGCCGACACCACGCCCCGTGAATTCGCTGCCACCGGGATGAGTGCCTTTCGTACCCTGGCGGATGCCGGCTATGTCATTGGCCCTTTGATGCTGGGTGTGGTGGCAGACCTTCTGGGCTTGAATGCATCGGTATACCTCGCCAGTTGTCTGCTCATCGGCGTGGCAATCCTGTTCGCATTCAGGGCGCCCGAGACGCGACCTGCACAGGATAGAACCGGATCAGGCTAGTGTACCCTGGCGGTCGATAGCGCAGAGAAAAAGCGTCCACGTTCGTGGGCGGTGGCTAGTCCTCCTGCCTATTCAGGTAGACCTCAATCTGTCGGAGAGTAGCGGTCAGCCCGGCCTTTCCCATCTGCTCACCTTCGGCTAGTGCGTCGCAGAAGACCGCATCGAACACAGCGGGCAGGCTGCGGCAGGCCGCAGCCAGAGATCTCCCGCTCGAAACCTCATCTCGCAGAGCGAGGATGAGCGCGCGGATAGCAGGCTGGTCCGTTGTGCCCGCCGCCAGTTCGAACGCCAGGATCCGCAGCCCGTCTGCTGCCTCGACTCCGGCCGCCAACTGCCGACACAGTTCTGCCAGGTCCTGGTCTGTAAATTCCTGGCCCTGGAGGTGGTCGCTTCCCAATGGAGTGCTGGCGGCCAGACCGGCTAAACCGGTTCCGCAACGATCCTGTTCTCGATGTGGCCGAGCTTGTCGATCTCGATCCTGACCACATCACCATCCACCAGCCAGGCGGGCGGCTTCATGGCGCTTGCCACACCACTCGGTGTTCCGGTGGGTATTACCGTGCCCGGAACGAGAGTGAACGCCGTGGAGATGAACTCAATGATCTCGAAGCAGTTGAAAATAAGATCGCTGGTACTGCTGTCCTGGCGCAGGTCGCCGTTGACCCAGGTCTTGAGCTGCAATGCGTGCGGGTCCGGGACCTCATCTCTGGTGACGATTGCCGGGCCCATCGGGCCGTGGGTATCCCACGATTTGCCCATGGTGAACGAGGCCGGGGCACCGCGTGCCTGCCAGTCCCGGATACTGACATCATTGACGATGCAGTAGCCGGCGATCACATCCTCGGCATCCTCTTTCCTGACCCGACGGCAGCGCTTGCCGATGACGATCCCGAGTTCACCCTCGTAGTCCAGCATCGGGGACTCCGGCGGGGCCCAGACAGGGTCATAGGGCCCGTTGGCACAGGTCTGTTGTTTCGTAAAGACAAGGGGCACTTTGGGCAGCGCGGCGCCGGATTCCTCGGCATGAAGCCGATAGTTGAGTCCGATGGCGAGGATCATCGGGGGCGTGGGAATGGGGCAGTTCAGCTTGACGTCAGCCAGCGCATAGTGGGGACTCATGGTCGCCGCCTCGCGGGCCGTCGCCATGGCCTCGTCGCCAGCCTGGAGAAACCCGAGCATATCCGTGGGCAAACCGGGTGCCGCCTGACTGAGATCAATGACCCCATCTGCTGCCAGCAGGCCGATTCGGGTGGAGTTGTTCTGTGTAAACGTAACGAGGCGCATGGGCTGTCCGTAACTGATCAAAGGGGCGCACTATAACGAGCTTTGCAGCCAGGATTCAAATCCAATTCAGTGCGGCTATACTGAACCTAACCACGACCCACCACGCACGTCCCAAGGCTCGCTATGAACTATGAGATCATTTCCGCTGACTGCCATATCGACCTCATCTGGTTGCCACCTGATCTGTTCACCGCCAATGCCAGACCCGCGCTGAAGGATCGCATGCCCTATGTCCGGGACTCCAGTCGCGGTCCGGTGTGGGTCAGCCGGGGCGGGGGCATGTTTGGCTTGTGCAACGGCATGGGCTCGGCCGGGCGGGAATATGTTCCGGGCCAGATTCACCGGTCTGATCGCATGGCGGAGCAGGGGCTCTATGACGATGGCAAGAAGGGGATTCGCCGCCTTACGGACCCTGATCTGCGCATCCGGGACCAGGATCTGGACGGGGTCCAGGCAGAGGTTCTGTACGGCATTCTGGGTGCGTCCCAACGGTTGAACGATGGTGAAGCCGCGACCGAAATGATGCGGATCTACAACGAGTGGCTGGCCGACTTCTGTAACGTCCACCCGGAACGGTTTGCCGGCATCGCGTCCATCCCCAACCATGATATCAAGGCTGCAGTGGCCGAAGTCGAGCGCGTGGCAAAGCGTGGCGGGCTGCGAGGCATCGAGGTGGCCAACACCGTTGACATGAAACCTCTGTATGACCCGGACTGGCATCCGCTGTGGGCGGCGGTGGCCGACACGGGCCTGCCCATGCACTTTCATACTGTGGGTGGTACGCCTCCGGACTTTCAATCCATGGCGCCGCTGCAGCAGCGGCAGGCATTTGCAGCGTTCATTACCGGTTTCCAACTGGCCATGGCGGACGTCATCATGGAACTCATTTACGGCGGCGTACTCGAGGCACATCCGGATCTTTCCGTGGTGATCGGTGAAAGTGGCATTGGCTGGATTCCCTACATCCTGCAGCACATGGATCTGGAGTGGGAGGATCAGTTCAAAGACCTGACCCTGACCATGAAGCCCTCGGCATACTGGCATCGTCAGTGCTATGCCACCTATCAGAGTGATGAGGTTGGCATTCGCCTGATTGACTATCTGGGAAGGGACAATGTGATGTGGGGCTCAGACTTCCCGCACCCTGATGGGGTCTGGCCGGATTCGAAGTCATTCATCGAAAGAGAACTGGCGGGCGTTGACGAGGCGACCAGAAATAAGATCATCTGTGGCAACGCGGCCGCGCTGTACGGGTTTGCCCGCTGACGGGCCCGCCCTGAAGAGCGGGTCCGTCTCGGTCGCCGGGCGAGCGACTACCAGAGATCATACTTCTGCAGTTCAGCGCGGCCCACCACCATGTGGTGGACTTCATCCGGGCCGTCGGCAAAGCGCAAATGGCGCATGTTGGCGTACATTTCGGCGAGCGGGGTCCACTGGGAAACGCCGGTAGCGCCGTGCATCTGGATGGCCGCGTCAATGATCTGGCACACCTTCTCCGGCACCATGGCTTTCACGGCAGAGACGTAAACGCGAGCTTCCTTGTTGCCCAGTACATCCATGGCTTTGGCCGCCTGCAGCACGGACAGTCGCATGGCGTTGATCTCAATCCGGGCGCGTGAAATCACCTCCACGTTCTTGCCCAGCTTGGCAATCGGTTTACCGAAGGCCACCCGGGTTCCACCTCGTCGCACCATCAGTTCCAGTGCCCTCTCGGCCGAGCCAATGGACCGCATGCAGTGGTGAATCCGGCCCGGACCGAGCCGCACCTGAGAAATCTCAAAGCCACGCCCGACGCCCAGCAGCACGTTCTCCTTGGGGACTCTGACATTGTTGAACTTGAGGTGCATGTGGCCCCGTGGGGCGTGGTCGTGGCCGAAGACCTGCATGCCTTCCAGGATCTCGACCCCGGGGGTATCTTTGGGAACGAGAATCTGTGACTGCTGGCGAGAGGCGGGCGCGTCCGGGTCGGTCTTGACCATGGTGATCAGGATCTTGCAACGGGGGTCGCCGGCGCCGGAAATGTAGTATTTCTCTCCGTTGATGACCCAGTCATCGCCATCGAGCACTGCGGTGGTGGCGATGTTTTTCGCATCCGAGGACGCAACGAAAGGCTCGGTCATGGCATAGGCGGAGCGGATCTCGCCGTTCAGCAATGGCTTGAGCCATTGTTCTTTCTGTTCCGGTGTCCCGACACGTTCCAGAACTTCCATGTTGCCGGTATCGGGTGCACTGCAGTTCAGGGACTCCGAAGCGAGCGGAGATTTGCCGAGTTCCACCGCGATGTAGGCATAGTCCAGATTGGTCAGACCTTCGCCAATCTCGCTGTTCGGCAGAAAGAAATTCCACAATCCTGCCTCCTTGGCTTTGTCCTTGGCGCTTTCAAGCAGTTCAAGCTGCCGTGGGTGCCAGCTCCAGCGATCTTTCTTGCCCTCGTTCAGTGCAAAGAACTCTTCAGTGATCGGCTCGACGTTTTCTGCGATGTGCTTGGTCACCGCATCCATGAGCGGTTGGGCCCGTTCGGACATTGCGAGGTTGAACAGGTCGGCGTCCAGGTCTGGCATAAGTGGTCTCCTTGGTTAGTGGCCGGGATTATACCGATAGCCGTTCATGGTCACGACACATTTGCCGATGACATTCCGGTTTTCGAGCATTTGCATGGCGCTCACCGCGTCTTCAAGGGCAAACGCGGCACAGACATAGGGCTTGATTTCACCACTGGCCGCCAGATCGTAGATGGCGCGCCGGTTTTCTGCGCCCTTCTCAGGATAGGTACGGCCGTACTCGCCGGCTCGAACACCGATCACCGAGAGCTGTTTGATCAGGACCAGATTGACGGGTGCCTGGGGCCAGGTGCCGCTGGTAAAACCAATGACCAGAATCCGGCCGTCGACATTGATGCAACGCATGGACTCATCAAATGCGCCGCCCCCGACCGGGTCGTACACCACGTCGGCACCACGGCCATCGGTGAGTGCTTTGACCGCATCCCGGAAACCGCCGATGCCACCGTCCGGCAGGGTATAGTTGATCACATGGTCCGCCCCCCGGGATTTGACCACGGCCAGTTTTTCATCCGTGCCACCGGTTGCGATCACTGTTGCGCCCAGGTACTTGCCAAGGTCCACTGCGGCCATGCCGACGCCCCCGGTCGCACCGTGCACCAGCAGGGTCTCTCCCGGGGCAAGATGGCCACGGCGGGTGAGCGCAACCCATGCCGTGAGATAGGCGGTCTGGAAGGAGGCCGCCTCGGCGTAGTCCATGCCGGGTGGCATGGGGGACACGGAGGCCGCTGTGACGTTCATGGCCTCCGCGAAACCGCCATAGCCGCAGCCGACGATCACCGCGTCGCCCTGCCGGTACCCGGTCACATTCCGGCCGATCGCCACTACATCACCTGCAGCCTCTCCGCCGGGTGAGAAGGGCAGGGGTGGTTTGCGCTGGTATTTGCCCTGTATCATCAGGATATCAGGGAAGTTGACGGCACACGCCTTGAGCCGGACCTGGATCTCGTCATCTGCAGGCGGCGGCAGATCAAGCTGATCAAGGCTGATGGTGGTGATGTCGTCGTTAAGGGTGTGGCAACGAATGGCGCGGATTGTGGTCATGTCTACCTCTTTTTTGCTCGCGATTGTGCGGCCAGGATGGCACCATGAACCCTCGTCGCAGATCGTTGCCCAAGCAGGTAATTACCTTGCACACCTATCAGGAGTTGAAATGTCTCAGGAGCGATTCGACCCGGAGAAACTGTCTGCCGAAGAGATCAAGGAACTGGTGCACAGCGAGCATACCACCACAGACCAGCTGAATCTGCTGGCGGCACGTACCCAGCACCTGAACCGGCAGCGCCGTCAGGAACTGGCTGAGCTCGATGAGTTGATGGCTCGAATTGAGCAGCGAATCGAGGCACTGACCCGGCAATAGAAGCCGTGCGGAGCAAATCTGATGGCCATCACCAGGTACCCTGGTGGGCGCTGTCGCGGTGACATTCCAATGTTGTTGGTCTGAAAATCAATAGGTTGGAAGGAACTCACCGCCACGGTGTAGAGTTTCCGGACAGCAACTGGAACTATGAGGAACATATCCATGTCGAAGTTTTTACCGATCGCACTCCTGTCAGTCCTGCTGGCGGGATGTGGTGGCGACCCTGATCAAGCGCCTGAATCCGCGACGACGGGAGCCGAACTGGATGCGGCCGAAGCCGATTCCAGGCCCGTTGCGGCGATGGCTGAACCGAAGATGAGTCCCGCTGCAGCCGATGGACCGGACCGGTCCGATCCAAACTGGAAGCGAAAGCTGGATGCGCCTTCCCTGATGGCGTTTGAGCCGGGGCAGGAATACTTCTGGGTGCTGTCCACCAATCTTGGGACGATGCGCTTTCGGCTGTTTCCGGATACCGCGCCCATGCACACCACCAGTACCATTTATCTCACTCGCCTCGGTTTCTATGATGATGTGGTGTTTCATCGGGTCATCCCCGGCTTCATGGCCCAGGGAGGTGACCCGACCGGGACCGGTCGGGGCGGGCCGGGATATGTCTATGGGGGCGAATTTGAGGGCGGCCGTTCTCATGACCGTGCTGGTCTGCTCAGTATGGCGAACGCCGGCCCTGGCACCGACGGAAGTCAGTTCTTCATCACCTTCAAACCAACACCTCATCTGGATGGCCGGCATACCATCTTCGGAGTCCTGGTCGCTGGCAAGGAGACCCTGGATGCCTTCGAGGCCCGCGGTAGCATGAGCGGCAAGCCTACCGAACGGCTGGTCATCGAGAAAGCCACTGTTGAGCTGCAGTAGCCCCCGTCCGGCCGGGGCGAGGACGCTCGCAGCCTTGCACGTACCCGCCTCAGGCATGTGGTAGTGGTGCAGGAAAATGCTCACGCTGGCACCTCGTATTCCTCGTATTAGTGAACTTGAATGAAAGCCTGATTGGAAAACCGATAAGATAGTGTCGTGCAGTTGGGTTAAGCGGCAATGAGCGAGTCTGAACAGGAGCCCGAGGGGGTCGAGCAGCAGCTTCAGGTACTGATTGATCAGGAAGATCACCACAAGATTCTTGATCTGTTGGAAATCCTGAAGACACCGGATATTGGCCATCTGATCACCGCATCGCCGCCCCGGCAACGGATGCTGCTGTGGAATCTCTTCAGCGAGGAACAACAGAGCGACATCATCCAGTACGTGGATGAGGACATCGTCTCTGACCTGCTGGAAAGCAAGACGCCCATTGAGATCGCCAACGTGCTCGAACACGTGGACTCTGACGACGATGTCACCGATATCCTGCAGCAACTGCCGGATGTGATCATGGTCGAGGTGCTGCGCTCGATGCGGGAGCAGGACCGGGAACGGGTCGAAACCCTGCTCAGCTATCCCGATGACACCGCCGGCGGGCTGATGTCGACGGACATCATCTCGGTACGTGCCGCCGTGACGGTTGACGTGGTCCTCCGGTATCTGCGCCGGCACACTGAACTGCCCCCAATGACGGACAGCATCTTTGTGGTCAATCGTCATGACATCCTGGTGGGAAGCCTGCCCCTGTCCTCACTCCTGGTGGCCGATCCGAATACGACCGTACGTGATGTCATGTCCATCGATGTCGAACCCATCGTCGACACCATGCCAGAGGATGAGATTGCCGGGTTGTTCGAGCGCTTCGATCTGGTGTCGGCGCCGGTGGTCGATGAGCAGGGCAAGCTTCTCGGCCGCATTACCGTTGACGACGTGGTCGATGTCATCATTGAGCAAGCAGACCACTCGATCCTTGCCATGGCGGGGCTTGCACAGGACGAGGATACCTTTGCGCCGATCATGAAAACGGCCAGAAGTCGTGCGTTCTGGCTTGGAACGAACCTCGTGACGGCGTTCATCGCCTCCGCCGTCATCAACCTGTTTGAGGGCACCATTGCCAAAGTGGTGGCGCTGGCGGTGCTGATGCCCATTGTCGCCAGTATGGGCGGCGTCGCCGGAAGTCAGACGCTGACACTGGTGATCAGAAACATGGCGCTTGGTCACGTGATGGAAGGCAACAAGCGCTGGTTGCTCAATCGTGAACTGGCAGTCGGTGCATTGAACGGGGTCTTCTGGGCACTGGTGGTGGCGGTGGTGGCAGCGCTGGTCTTCAACGATCCGTTGCTTGGGCTGATCATCGCCATTGCGCTGGTCATCAACATGATTGTGGCAGCACTGACTGGCGTGCTGTTGCCTGGTGTGCTGAAGTCGATGGGGATTGACCCGGCGATTGCCGGTACCGTTGTTCTGACGACCGTTACCGATGTCGTCGGCTTCATGTCATTTCTGGGGCTGGCGACCTATTTTTACATGTAGTCAGCAGGCTCCATGGCCGTTGGGGATCACCAGGGCCGGGTCCTGCTCCTCGAATACGTTCTGTGCGCCTCGGCTACTTGAATTTAAGTCGCAGTGGGATTGTCACTGCTCGCGGACAACGATACCATCGGCAGGCCCGGCAAGTACAAGCACATCAACCATGGGACGCTCATGCAGATAATCAGATCCAGACTGGATACCCGCTCCGAGGAGTATCAGAGAAACCGCGAAGAAATGCTCGAGGAGTTGGAGTACATCCAGACGCTCCATGTTGAGGCCGCCCAGGGGGGTGGTGAGGAAGCCATGGAGCGCCTGAAGCAGCGCAACAAGCTGCCACTGCGAAAGAGAATCTCGCTGGTGCTGGATCGGGACTCGCCGTTTTTCGAAGTCAGCCCGCTGGCCGCATACAATTCCGGCGTCAAGATCGGTTCCGGGTTCATTGTGGGAATCGGCATCATTAACGATACCGAATGCGTCATTCTCGGCCACGACCCTTCGGTGCGGGCCGGTGCCTTCAATGCCTGGAACAGCAAGAAGCTCATGCGCGGGCTGGAAATCGCCCGGGTGAACCGGATGCCCTATGTGCAGTTTGTTGAATCTGCCGGCGCGGATCTTCGGGGCAATTCCGGTGGAGGAGGAGGCGGCGGTGGCGGCCAGGATCAGGGTCCGCCACCCCGAATCAGGACTCGTTCCGGCACCTCGCATTTTGCAGAGTCCGGGCGGCTGTTCTATGAAATCACCGAGCTGTCCCAGAAGCGGATTCCCACGATCTCCGTGGTGTTTGGTGCATCTGCCGCAGGCGGCGCGTATCAGCCGGGGATGAGCGATTACAATATCTTTATCAAGAAGCAGTCCAAGGTGTTTCTGGGCAGTCCGCCGCTGGTCAAGATGGCCACCGGAGAGGATGCCAATGATGAGGAACTCGGTGGTGCGGAAATGCATACCCAGATTTCAGGCCTGGGGGATTACCTGGCAGAAGACGAGCACGATGGCATTCGTATGTGCAGGGAGGCGGTGTCTCACCTCAACTGGCGCAAGTGGGGCCCGGGTCCCAGCCTGCCGCCGGATCCACCGGTCTACGACGAGGAAGAACTGCTCGGTATCGTCAACAAGGATCTGGGCAAGCCCTTTGACATGCGCGAGGTGATCGCACGCATCGTTGATGGCTCACGTTTTGAGGAATTCAAGGCGTTGTACGGCCCAACGCTGGTGACAGGATGGGCATCGGTGGATGGCTACCCCATTGGTATTCTTGGAAACAACGGCCCGCTGATGTCGGAGTCTGCCGAGAAGGCAACCCAGTTCATTCAGCTTTGTAATCAGATCGATGTGCCGCTGCTGTTTTTACACAACATCACAGGCTACATCGTGGGCACTGACTTTGAACAGGGTGGTATCACCAAGAACGGCTCGAAGATGATCAACGCGGTCGCCAACTCCACGGTGCCGCACATCTCTGTCATACCTGCCGCATCCTATGGTGCCGGCAACTATGGCATGAGCGGGCGCGCCTATGGGACTCGTTTCACATTCATCTGGCCGACAGCAAAGATTGCCGTCATGGGGCCAAAGCAGATGGCGGGCGTCATGACCATTGTCGGCCGGCAGGCAGCGGAGCGCCGCGGGCTGGAGTTTGATGAGGAGGCCGATCGCATTCGGGCTGCGGCCGTGGAAGCCTCGGCAGAGGAGGGCTCGCTGGCACTGCTGGCAACGGCGGCGATCTCCGATGACGGTCTGATCGACCCCCGGGATACCCGGGCGCATATCTCGATCTCACTGTCGGCGTGTCATAACAACAAAGTCGAAGGCGCTCGCGGCTTCGGCGTGTGGCGGATGTAATCATGGCCAAGCGAATTCAAAGACTGCTCGTCGTCAATCGCGGCGAAATTGCCCGGCGCATCATGCGAACGGCAAACAACATGGGGATCAGCACGGTCGCTATTTACTCAGACGGTGATGCCAATGAGCCCTTTGTCAAAGAGGCAGACCAGGCCGTGGCGCTGGGTGGTACCAGTTCTCTTGAGACCTATCTGGATCAGGCCAAGGTGCTGGCGGCAGCGAAGCGGACCGGTGCGGATGCGGTTCATCCGGGCTATGGCTTCCTGTCGGAGAACACCACCTTTGCCAAAGCGGTAGCCGATGCAGGACTGATCTGGATCGGCCCGACGGCCGAGGCCATTGCCCAGATGGGTGACAAGCTGTCGTCCAAGAACCTGATGACAAAGGCCAATGTGCCGACTCTGCCTTCTGCTGAGGTAGCGGCCGGCGCCGATGCGGTGGCGCTCGCGAAGGACATCGGATATCCGCTGCTGGTCAAGGCCTCCGCCGGTGGTGGTGGTAAAGGCATGCGGGTCGTCGAGAAAGAATCAGAACTGGCGGACGCCGTGGATGGCGCACGTCGGGAGGCAGGTGCCGCGTTTGGCGATGACACCATCTTCCTGGAGCGCTGGCTGGCGACTTCCCGTCATGTGGAGATCCAGGTGCTGGGCGATAACGCTGGCAACGCGGTTCATTGTTTCGAACGGGAGTGTTCGATTCAGCGGCGCCATCAGAAAATCATTGAAGAGGCGCCGTCGCCTGCGGTCACTCCGGCGATCCGTGAGAAGATGGGCGCGGCGGCGGTCGCTGCTGCCAAAGCCATTGGCTATACCTCGGCAGGAACCGTGGAATTCCTGCTGGACGGGGAAGAGTTCTGGTTTCTGGAAATGAATACCAGGCTCCAGGTAGAACATCCCATCACGGAGGAGATCACCGGCCTGGACCTGGTGCGGGAACAGATTCTGATTGCCCAGGGAGAGCCTCTCGGCTTTACCCAGGACGAATTGGGCATCAATGGCCACGCTATCGAGGCCCGGATCTACGGCGAGGACCCGGCCAGTGATTTTCTGCCAACGGCCGGCGACGTGCTGCTGTTTGAACGATCCAGGCTGGCGCAAGCCCGGTATGATGCCGGCATCGAGACGGGCAGTCGGGTGGGTATCGAATTCGATCCCATGCTGGCCAAAGTCATCGTACACGCGCCGACCCGGACAGAAGCCGCGCTACGTCTGGCGCGTGTACTGGAGACGACCCGTATTCAGGGCCTCGTGACCAACCGGGACTTCCTGGTGTCGGTACTGCGTCATGACGCATTCCTGGCCGGCGATACCACGACGGATTTCATTGAACGAATCAATCCGGCCAGATCCAGAACTGCGAACCGCGGCGAGATGATCGGTGCGGCGATCGCCGCCGCCATGCTGGCCCAGCATGAGCGACGAGCCAGGGCCAGGGTGCTGCCACGCATTCGCAGCGGTTGGCGAAATTCTGTGATGCCGCCCGAAATCATCGAATTCATGATCGGCGAGGAAGCGCTGACGCTCGAGTATCAATCACAGCGGGACGGAACGTTCCACGCCATGGTGGATGAACTCACCCTGCCAGTGCGGGTGATTTCCGTAGTCGGCCGTGACATTGACCTTGAGATCGACGGTCGCCGCGTACCCTATACGGTGACCGCTGATCTCAATCGCTGGATCACTCACGGCCCGGCGGGTCAGATCGAACTGATCGAATTGCCACGGTTCCCGGACCTTGAGCGTGCCGGCCTCAAAGGTGCACTCACGGCGCCCATGCCCGGCAATGTGGTAGAGACCTACGTCTCAGTGGGTGATGAAGTCAAAGAAGGCCAACTGCTGCTGATTTTGGAAGGCATGAAAATGGAGCACCGGATCACTGCCCCGGAAGCCGGCGTGGTCAGGGAGTTGCCGGTAGCCAAGGGAGATCAGGTGGCCAATGGCCAGACATTGGTGGTGGTTTCAACAGGAGAGGATGACGAGGAAGAGGCTGCGGGCTAGGCGCTTATTGCTCAGCCGCGGCCCCTAGTCCGGGAGTGCCAGAATTCGTTTGGCAATGATGTTGAGCATGACCTCGGTGGTGCCTCCCTCGATGGAGTTCGCCTTGGCGCGCAGCCAGCCGCGGGTCGCGCCGAGTTCCTGGCCGTCAAATCCATCGCCGCTCCATCCGAGGCCCTGAGTTCCCATAATGCGAACCATCAATTCGGTTCGGGTCTTGTTCTGCTCGGTTCCCATGATCTTGAAAAGGGACGACATGAAGGTTGGCGCCTTGTTGGGCGTTGCCGCCTCCTCTGCTGACCGTCGCGTGGTGAGTTGATAGGCACGCTCATCCATGCGCAGGGCGACCACATCGTCCCGAATGGCAGGATCTGCAATTTTCCCCCCGGACTCGCCCACGTACGCCTTGGCGTGTTCGTCGATGGTGGTGACCTTCTGGTTGCTGCCGCCGATACCGCCGATGGACGTGCGCTCATACTGAAGCAGCCGCTTGCCTACGGTCCAGCCGTTGCCGGGGTTGCTCACCAGGTTACGGCGTGGCACCCGGACGTCATCAAAGAATGTCTGGCAGAATTCCGATGAACCACTGATCAGATTGATGGGTGAAACCGTCACGCCCGGCGTCTGCATGTCGAAGATGAGAAACGAGATGCCATCATGTTTTGACGCCGTAAAGTCAGTACGAACCAGGCAGAAGATCCAGTCCGCCCGGTCTGCGCCGGAGGTCCAGATCTTTGATCCGTTGATGATGTAGTCATCTCCCTCGGCCACTGCGCGGCACTGTAGACTGGCGAGGTCAGACCCGGCACCAGGTTCGCTGTATCCCTGGCACCACTTGATTTCACCCCGGGCGATCCTGGGCAGATGCTCCCGACATTGCTCGTCAGTGCCGAATTCCAGCAGGGCCGGACCGATCATGGTCAGCCCATGGCCCACCAACGGCGCTCTGGCATTGATTTGACGCAGTTCCTCATTGAGGATCTGCAGTTGCTCCCGGTCGAGACCCGCTCCGCCGTACTCCCTGGGCCAGGCGGGTGCTGTCCAGCCCTGTTCGGCCATCCGGTCCAGCCACACTTTGGTATCCGGATTGGGAAAGGTCGCCCGTCGTCCACCGTCCGTGCTGCCACCCGGGGTACGCATACTCTGCGGACAATTCTCTTCAAGCCAGTCGCGGGTCGTTTCTCGGAATGTCATGGGGCCCTCGTCCTCGTCTGTGGGTCTTTTTGAACCGGCCAAGCATAAACCAATTTCGGCGTCATGTGGGGATCGACAAGAACGACCACTCTGCAATGGATTTTTTCGTGAGAGCACGGCGGAGGCGCCCGCAGAAAATTGCAGGAACGCTTCAGTTTCGCGGTGTTCGAGGGCGACGCCAACGCAGCGATCGCGGAAAAAGACTTTGACCCGAGGTTCCCTGGCTATCGCGCCCATGGATGGCTGGGTACGGCGAACATTCTTTTCTGTCGTTTCGGTCCAGTACAATGCTGGCGTACATGTGTCTGGTCGAAACTGGAGCAAACAAATGGAACGAGCAAATCCTGTCAACGTCACGCATATCGATCATGTGGTGTTGCGGGTTGAACAAGTTGACTTGATGATCAGGTTCTACGTTGACGTCCTGGGCTTTCGCCTTGAACGGGGCCCTGGTGACATTGGCCTTGCGCAATTGCGTGCTGGCAGTTCTCTGCTGGACCTCGTGGATGT
The DNA here is from genome assembly GCA_027624035.1 of Pseudomonadota bacterium. Classification (GTDB taxonomy): domain Bacteria; phylum Pseudomonadota; class Gammaproteobacteria; order Pseudomonadales; family Azotimanducaceae; genus UBA7455. The sequence goes on from JAQBUI010000021.1 coordinate 44,465, forward strand.
CAATGGTCCGCTGGGGAAACAGGGCGGCAACCCACCGGACCATGGGGCGCCCAACATGGATCATGTCTGTTTTCAGGTGCGTCCCTGGGACAGTGATGCCATTCTGGGGCATCTCCGCTCCCATCAGGTAGAGAGGGGCAGAATTGAACATCGCTATGGTGCCGCCGGCATGGGTCCGTCGATTTACCTGAAGGACCCGGAAGGAAATCAGCTTGAACTCAAGGGAACTTGAGGGTGCATAGCGGCTGATTCCCGGGCGATGTGTCCGGGACAACGACCGCAAAATGCGTTTATACTGGCGCGTTTTCCAGGAGAAGGTGCTGGCTCGAATTGGGCCGCCATCGCGGACTGTTTGCCACGTTTCGGACAATACACAGAACCTCTGTACCAGCGCCCCAGGCGTAAGCGGGCGCTGCCGTCTTTTGAAAACCTCGGCCACCTCAAGCGGCTGTATCCGTACTTCGTCCGTTACCGCATCTATCTGATTGCCGCTGTGGTCGGGATGTTGGCCGCACGGTTCATGGAAGCGCTGGTGCCGCTCATGCTGGCCACCGCCATCGACAGCCTGGTAGAGGGGCAGGGCCCGCCCAATCTTCTGTGGCCAGCCGTGGGGATTGCCGGTGTTGTGGTGGCCCGCTTTTTCATTTTCATTTTTGCCAGACGTCTGTTGCGTCGAATTGCGATTGCCACAGCCTATGATCTTCGCAAGCGCATCTTTAGTTGTGTGCTGCGCCAGGGTCCCGCGTTTTACGGCGAGTTTGACACCGGGGATGTAATGTCACGAGCCTCGGGGGACATCAACAGTATTCGCGGTGTGGTGTCCTTCGCCTTTATGACCCTTCTGACGTTTGTGTTTACGCTTGCCACTGGCCTGATCTTCATGTTTGCGCTGTCACCGGAACTGGCACTGGCGTGTCTCATTCCAACGCCGATCGTTGCCATTGTGGGTGCCAGAATGTCCCGTCGCCTGTTTCCACTGGTTAGAGACCAGCGTGAAGCGATGGCGGATGTCACATCGTTCGTGCAGGAGAATTTCAACGGTATTCGCACGGTGCAGGCGATGGCGCAGGAAGGCCGTGAGGTCGCACGCTTTGGTCAAATCAGCACCCGCTATGCGAGCCTGAACTATCGGTCTACCAAATACCGGGCAATGATGAACCTGATCATTCCTTTCTTTACGTCGCTATCGCCGCTCATCATCTTCTCCTACGGAGGCTTTCTGGTCCTGGAAGGCGAACTCACCGTCGGGATTTTTACTGCGTTTTTCGCCTACATGGCGATGGTCACCGGGCAGATCGGGCAGATCGGAGGCATCCTGGCCCAGTTCTCCAGTTCCGCCGCCAGTGCGCAGCGGGTATTCGACATCATTGATCGCGACCCGGAAATCGCTGATCGGGGTCGCGATGATGTGCCAGCCAGGATTGAAGGCAAGGTCGAATTCAAGGATTTCAGTTATCGGTACCCGGATGCCCCAGAAGATGCCATCTCTGACATCAGTATCGAGATTTCACCGGGTGAGACCATCGCCTTCATTGGCAGAGTGGGTTCCGGAAAATCGACCATCCTGAAGGCGCTGGCACGCCTGATTGATCCGCCACCGGGGTCGGTCATGATCGACGGGTTCGATGTGGCCGACTATTCACTGAAGCAACTGCGGAGCCAGGTCGCGTTTATTCCCCAGGACGCTTTCCTGTTCTCGGATTCCATTCGCGACAACATCACGTATGACGACCCGACCCGGGAAGATGCGCCGGTGTGGGACGCCGCAGAGGCGGCACAACTGGCAGATTCCATCCGTGAATTTCCTCAGGAACTCGAGACCATGGTGGGCGAGCGAGGCATCACGCTCTCCGGTGGACAAAAGCAGCGGGCAACCCTGTCTCGTGGCCTGATCCGGGAGGCGTGTGTGCTGGCGATGGATGATTGCTTTGCGGCGGTGGATACGAGGACCGAGGAGCGCATCCTCTCCGGCTTGAAATCACTGCGTCAGGGCAAGACGACCTTTCTGATTTCTCACCGGGTGTCGACCGCCCGGCACGCAGATCGGGTGTTCGTCATTGAGGCAGGTCGCATCGTGGAGCAGGGCACCCATCAGGAACTGCTCGACCGGGGCGGCTTCTACAGCAATCTTGCCCATGTGCAGAGCAATCAGGAGAAGGACCGGGCCAGGAAGCTGGAACTGCTCAGCATGCTGGACATCGAGGTCCCGGAAGCGGGAAACGAGGTGGTAGACAAATGAACGTCGTCACCAGGAGCCCAAAAAAGAGCCGCTATTCGGCGTTTGACGCGGACCTTACCGGCAAGGCCCTTAACTACCGGATGTTCGTCCGCCTGCTGGGTTGGATCAAGCCCTACTGGCTACCGATGCTGGTGAGCATTGTCTTCATCGTGATTGCGGCCGTGATCAGCGTGATGATCCCCATTGTGACCGGCCGGGTGGTGATTGATACGATCATGTTACCGAGGCCGGAACTGGGTCATCTGCCCGACTACGGCATGGTGGATCTGACCGAGGGCATTGCATCCGGCCTGGACGTGCATCTGCTGTGGGCTGCGACGGGTGTCTGGCTCGGGCTGACCCTCGGCAGTGCTGTGGCCCGCTACATCCATCGGCTGACGCTCAGCAGTGCCGTGTTGAGGGCGCTGCGAGATCTGCGCAATGATCTGTTTGAACGCCTGGAGGACAAGCCGGCCTCGTTCTACGATCACGTTTCGGTGGGCAGGGTCATGACCCGGGTGACCAACGATGTCAGTAACCTGTTCGAACTGCTGTCCAGCGTCGGCAATCTGGCGGGTGAGTTCGTGCCGTTCTTTCTGGCGCTGTTTCTGATGTGGAATATCTCGCCGGATCTGACCCTGATCGTGTTGCTGATCCTGCCTCTCGTGGGGGGCGCGGTGACGATTTTCCGGCGCCTGATGAGCGACACGTTCCGACGGGTGAGGAACTCCGTTTCGAACCTCAATCAGTACATGCAGGAATCGTTGATCGGCATGGAAGTGGTGCAGCTCTCGGGGCGGGAGGAACGCAATGAGGCCCGCTTCGGTGAGTTGAACAAGACCAACCGTAGACTGCAGTACAAGGCGACCAACTACGAAACCGTGTTTGGAGCCTTTAACAACAGCCTCGGCAATCTCGTCATCGCCTGCATCATCTATGTGGGAGGTGGGCTCGTGGTGGAACAGACGATCACGTTGGGGAGTGTTGTGCTGTTTACCCAGTTGATCGGCATGATGATCAACCCGGTGGTGATGCTGAGCGAGCAGTTCAATACGCTGTTCCGGTCAATGGCATCAGGTGAGCGGATTTTTCAGGCTCTGGATTGGCAGGAACGGGTCAAGGAACCTGACGATCCCGTTATGCTTCCAGAGACGGTCAGGGGTGAGATCGAATTCCGCCACGTCAACTTTGGCTACTATGATGACGAGGAGATTCTGCACGACGTGTCCGTCAAGGTCGAGGCGGGCAGGAAGCTCGCGATTGTTGGCGCGACCGGGTCGGGCAAGAGCACAATGATCAGGCTGTTGGCGCGGTTCTATGACTTCGATGACGGCATGATTTTTCTGGACGGTATCGACGTCAATCGTATCCGTACCCGGGACCTTCGGGCCCGTGTGGGTGTGGTGCTGCAGGACTTTCACATCTTTTCGGGTACGGTGCTGGACAACATTACCCTGAACAATCCTTCGATTTCTGATGCGCAGGCGAAGCAGGCAGCCCGACGCGTCCATGCCCATCTGTTTATAGAGCAACTGCCGGATGGGTATGACACCTACCTGTCTGAGCGTGGCCAGAATCTGTCCCAGGGGCAGCGTCAGTTGCTGGCGTTCGCCCGGGTGCTGGCTGCAGACCCGGAGATTCTGGTGCTGGACGAGGCCACGGCCAACATCGATACGGCGACGGAGCTGATCATCCAGGAAGCGTTGCATGTGCTGATGTCGGGCAGAACGTCCATCGTCATTGCCCATCGTCTGGCGACGATTCAGGACTGCGACCACATTCTGGTTTTGCACCATGGTGTGGTTCAGGAGTACGGCACCCACGAAGAACTGATGGCGCGGGGTGGCATTTACTACACGCTGCATGAACTTCAGTTTCAGGACAGTCGTGCCGTCGAAGAATTGCTGGGTGCCCTGGCAGGAGAGCAGCGACCGTCTGACGCAGATGATGATGGCGCTTAGCGCTCGATTGCCTATCGGATTGGCGTTAAGGTGGGGTATGTGAACTGTAGTGTCCGACGCCATGCCAATCATTGAAGCCGATGGGATTGCGAAGTCGTATCCGCTGGCGAATGACCCGTCCCAATCGTTCCTGGCGGTGGACCATGTCTCTCTGGTGATTGAGGAGGGTGAGGTCTACGGCATCCTCGGGCCTAACGGGGCGGGTAAGACCACGACTCTTGAGATGCTGGAAGGCCTGACGGAAATCGACGAGGGTCTGGCCAGGGTCGACGGGATCGATGTGTCGAAGCACCCCACGGAGGTCAAGAAACGAATCGGTGTGCAATTGCAGTCCAGTGAGTATTTCGACCGGTTGTCTCTGGTCGAGCTATTGAAGTTGTTCGCACACCTCTATGGTGTCCATGATTTCGATCCATTGGCATTGCTCCGCGAAGTCAACCTTGAGGAGAAAGCCAGGGCCCGGCCCGCTTCGCTGTCCGGCGGCCAGCGGCAGCGGTTCACTATTGCCTGTGCGCTGGTCAATCAGCCGCGAGTACTCTTTCTGGATGAACCCACGACGGGGCTTGACCCCCAGGCACGACATAATCTCTGGCACCTGGTCGAGCGCCTGAATGCCCAGGGCATCACCATCGTACTGACGACCCACTACATGGAAGAGGCTGAGACATTGTGCGGGCGAATTGCAATCATGGATCATGGCATCATCATCGCAGAGGATACACCGGACAATCTGATCATGGCCCATGCCCCCCGGCCGAGGGAAGTCCCGGCTCACGGTAACATCGAGGATGTTTTTCTGGCCCTGACCGGCCACGGACTGCGGGACTGATCCATGAACCGGGCACAGCTTGAACTGGGACTGGTGTTCCTGAAGGTCTTTTCGAGAGATCGTCAGTCACTGATCCTTGGGCTGTTCCTGCCCCTGTTTCTGCTGGCACTGCTCGGGACGATTTATGAACGACGGTCGGCCAGTGTCATCGAGATTGGCGTCGTTGACCTCGCTGATAACGCGCTATCAGTGCGTTTCATCCAGTCACTGCAGGAGACCCCCGGGTTCGTCATCTCGACAGGAGACGAGGCCACTCTGAAAGAAGGGATCAAGAGGGGGGATCTGGTGCTGGTTGTCATTATCTCCAGTGCCTTTTCGGACCAGAATCAGGGGTTGGAACTGCCGGTGATGTTCGATGGAGGCAGAATCGCCCTGGTGGCGATGGCTGTTCCCAGGTTGCAACAGGCGCTGGTGGACATTGAACGGGACCTGCGCAATTCGGTGCCCATGTTTACGCTCAGGCTGCAGGATGTGCAGTCCGGCGGCGCGCCAGGTTATCTGGACTTTCTGCTGCCGGGGCTGCTGGCGCTCGGCCTGATGCAGACCTCTCTTGCGGGGTCTGCATTCAATATCGTTGAATATCGTCGCAAGGGCATCCTGAAGCGCCTGTTTGTGACGCCGATCAGTGCGATGGATTTCGTCGTTTCAATGTGTGCATCCCGGATCATTCTGGTGCTGGCACAGGTGACTGTTGTGATACTCGTGGGCGTGTTTCTGTTGGGCGCTCAGATTGATGGCAGTCTGGTACTGTTGTTTCTGCTCGCCATCCTTGGCTGCATCGTGTTCCTGTGCATGGGATTCATGATTGCGGGACTATCGGGCACTCAGGAAAGCGTAGGCATGATCGGCAACCTGGCGATACTCCCCCAGATGTTTTTGAGTGGCGTATTTTTTCCGATCGAGGCGATGCCCGGGTGGCTGCAGCCGGTCGCCTCGCTGCTTCCGCTCACTTTCCTGGTGAACGCCATGCGGGACGTCGCCATCGACGCCGCCGGAATTGTCGCCATCCTGCCGAGCCTGGCGGGAATGGCTGCCTGGACGGCGCTGTGCCTGGTGCTGGCAGCGCGTTTCTTCGTCTGGCGCGAGATATCCAACTGATCCTGACCACGCCACAAGACATCGCCCGATGTGATCGGGCGGTGTAGAATTGGCCCAGGCAGGAATTCCAGGGCTGCATAGTGGATATGATTGATCAGGAATTGGCGCGGCTGCAAAAACGATTGGAGGAGTTGGAAGGGCGCGTCATTCCAGAATTTGAACACAGGTCAGAGCAACTCTACGCACAGATCATGGTGCTCGACGGGGACAGCCCTGAACGTCACAGGCTCGAGGCCGAATACAAGGTGGTGAGCAACGATCTGAAGATGCGCAGTCAGGAACTGCTGAATCTGCGTCAGGAGATCGACAATCTGGCGCTCGCCAGCAAGTCAAGAAGATAGCCGATCAGCCGGGCATCCAGCCGCTGTCACGATCAGTGGTAGTCCCGATGCGTTGCTGGGTATACAGTTCATAGTAGTGCCCCTTATGGCCAAGCAGCGTCGCGTGGTCCCCTTGTTCGATGATCTCGCCACCGTCGATCACGAGGATTCTGTCCGCAGCGCGAATGGTGGACAGCCGGTGGGCAATCACAAAGGCGATTCGCCCTGCCAGGACGTGGGATAGCCCCTTCTGAATACGGGCCTCGGTGACGGTGTCGACCGATGAAGTGGCTTCGTCCATCACCAGGATCTGGGGGTCGGCCAGGATTGCCCGGGCAAACGAGACCAGTTGCTTCTCACCCGAGGACAATTGTTGGCCGCCTTCTCCGAGGGTCGCATCGTAACCATGCTCCTTTGCCATGATGATATCGTGAGCACCGGCCACCCGGGCCGCCTGTTCGATTTCTTCATCAGTTGCGTTGAGACGGCCGTAACGGATATTTTCCCTGATGGTCCCGCTGAAGATGTGCGCACTCTGCAACACCATCCCCAGGCTGGACTGCAGCCAGTGCAGGCTGCGGCCGCGGTAGTCATAGCCGTTGATCAGCACCTCACCTGAAGTGGGTTCGTAAAATCGGCAGATGATGTTGACGAGGGTACTCTTGCCGCCGCCGGTTGGCCCGACGATGGCGATCGTCTCGCCCTGAGACACCTTGAGGTTGATGCCCTTCAGAACGGGTTCCGCAGGGTCGTAGGCGAAGTGCACGTTGCGCAGTTCGATCTCTCTGATCCGCTCTTCCATGCCATCCACGGCGAGTTCACTGTCCCGGGCAACGGGGTGATGACTGGCAATCCCGGCGAGAACCGCTTCACTGTCCTCAATGTCGGGTTTCGCCTCGATCAGGGAAATGACCCGCTCCGCGGACGCCTGGGCCATCTGCATTTCGGCCAGCCAACTGGCAAGAACTTCGACGGGGTCGAAGAACTGGCGCGTGTAGTTGATAAAGGCGATCAGCGTTCCTGCCGTGAGGGTTCCTGCGATCATGTTCATGCCACCGATGACCAGTGCCAGCCCGGTGGCGAGGCTGCCGAGCGTCATGATCAGGGGGAGATAGACCGCGCTCTGCAGCGCGTTGCGCAGTGAAAACTGGTACATGCGCCCCGTCAGGCGACCGAAGTCACGGGCATTGTGAGACTCCCGGACGAAGGCCTTGGTGGTCCGTACCCCCATGATGCTTTCGTTGTAGGCGCCCGTCATCTCTGAATTCACGCGCCGAATCTGACGGGAACTGAACAGAATCTCGCGCTGGAAATACTTGGAGACCCACCACAGGAGGGGCACCACGAGCATCACCACGCAGCCCAGCAGCGGATCCATGATCAGCATGGCGATACAGATGGCGAGCATGATCGATGTTCCCCAGAACAGATCGAGAATGCCCCAGGCCAGAATGTCGGTCAGGCGTTCGCAGTCAGAAGTCATGCGAGCCATGAGCCAGCCCACGGGGCGGTAATCGTAGTAGGAGAACGAGAGCCGCTGAAGATTGGCAAAACCTGCCCGGCGGATGTCGTGGCTGGCGTAGGTGTGAATCTTGCCGGCCATGTAGATAAAGCCCAGGGTCGACATGCCAAGCAGAACGATGACCCCGAGGTAGATGCCGGCGTAGTACCACAGATTGACTTGCGACCCGTTCGCGGCGACATCATCGATGACCTCACGAGTAATCAGCGGGAAAGAGGCCTCGAAGATGGCCGTCGCGATACCGCAGGAAATCAGCATGGTGAGTTCCCGCCGATAGGGACGGGTGAACACAAACAGTTTCTTCCAGAGTTCAAGGTCGACCCGCTCGGCAAACTGCTCCTCGTTCAGGCCATCATCATAGAGTTCGTCGTCATAGCTGCTGTCAGACACGGGTCGGCTCCTTTGATGATTCGAGGTCTCTTTTGAGTGACGACTCGAGGGAAGATTGAAGCTGGCAGAGACGCCTGTAGGGTCCGTCTTCATCGATCAGTTTCGAATGCGGACCGGACTGCACGATGTGGCCGTCGTCCATCACGATGATGCGGTCTGCATCATTGATGCTCGACAGCCGGTGCGCGATCACGATGGTGGTGGCCCGCCCCTTGCGGGCTCGAAGTGCCTCGAGAATCCGCTTCTCGGTGCCGGTATCCACCGCCGATAATGAATCGTCCATGATCAGCACTGCCGGGTCCCGCACCAGTGCTCGGGCCAGGGCAAGTCGTTGCCGCTGCCCGCCGGACAGGGTGACGCCCCGTTCCCCCACCATAGACTGCATACCGTTTCGGAATGAAGAGATGGAGTCGGCAACGGCAGCCTCGCTGGCTGCTGCCAGCAGTTCCTCGTCGGTCGCGCCGTCCCGCCCGACCCTCAGGTTGTCTCGAATGCTGCGGGAATACAGGAACGGTTCCTGCAGCACGACGCCCATTGCCGCCCGGACTGATTTTCTGGGCAGTTCACGAAGTTCAGTCCCGCCCACGGTGATACTCCCCCGGTCATAGTCGTACAGCCGCATCAGCACCTGGATCAGTGCAGACTTGCCGCTCCCTGGCGGGCCCAGAATAGCGAGGGTCTCGCCCTCGCTGATGTTGAGGTCAATGTGTTTCAGAACATCCTTGCCGGGCTCGAATGCAAAGCTGAGGTCCCTGATCCGGATGTCGCCGGCAATGGGGTGTGAGGGTTCCGGTTCGTCGAATGACTCCTCAGTTTCGGCAAGAATGTGGTTCAGGCGCCCAAGGGAGACCATCGCCTTGCCAACGTCCTGCAGGACCCGCCCGAGGTGCCGAATCGGCCAGATCACCATCCCAACGTAAGTGTAGAACGCGAACAGCGTTCCCACCCCGATGTCACCGGCCATCAGCCAGTAGGCACCGGCCACCAGCACCAGCCCCATCTGCAGCATGCTCAGTATGTCAGACAGGGTCCAGTAGAAAGCCATTACCACGTTCAGCTTCTGATCCTGATCCCGGAAAGCCCGGTTCTTGTCTGCGAATTCGTCAATCTCGTGTGCCTGACGCGCGAAAGCCCGTACCACCCGAATGCCGGTCAGATTCTCCTGCAATTGGGCAGACATCGCGGCCTCTGCTTCGTCCCGCTTCTGAAACAGGTCCTTCACCCGATTGAAAAACTGGAACGCAAAAAAGAACAGTAGCGGCATCAATGAGAGGGAAACCAGCGCCAGCTTGAAGTCCATCCAGAACAGCACGGGCGCGACCGTCAGCACCATGAGCAGAGTCCGCCCGATCTGAATGATCTGCCCGGCCAGAAAGGTACGAATCGTCTCGACGTCTGACGAGCAGCGCTGAATCAGGTCCCCGGTCTCTGAGGTGTCATGAAATCGGGTTGGCAAGTGCTCAAGGTGGGTATACAGGCGGTCCCGGACGCGCCTTATGATGTGCTGAGAGGCCACCGCCGCCCAGCGGCTTCTGAGATAGGTCAGCAAACCACCGATCGCGGTGCAGACCACGACCGCCAATGCCGCTCCGACAAGATAGACATACGCGTGGTGTCCCTCAAGTGGCGGAAATCCGGACAGGCCGGCGAATTCGCCTGCCATGATGCCGTCGATGCACCATTTCACGATCAGTGGCATGGCATAGGTAAATCCGATGCCAACAAACATGGCCGCGATGGCACCGCCGTAGCGCAGCCGCTGGCCATGGGTCAGTGCCCAGAGTTCCTGGTAGTGTCCGTGCTGGTGTTCTTTTGTGTTCACGACAATGCCCCAAAGTTCATAAGGATCTGCGGGTCACTGCGGCTGCTTCGAGTTTCAGTGAGCGTTTTGAGAGATGGCTCACTCGGCATTTGGTCAGATTTTTCAGTGGTCCGCATCGGGCGCGGACCCTGTACAGGGACGCGCGGCTAGTTGGCCTGGCTGCTGTGCATAATGATGATCATAGGGGGGATCGCCAGCGCGTTTTAGGAAGCCTTCTACTTTAGGCGATTGTGATACGAAGGCCAAGCTAAAATATGCTACCTTCTCGGGCCACATTTTCTCAGGGATCACGGTTTGTTCAATCTTCTGCGAGAGCCACTGCTGCACTTTCTGGCGGCCGGGATGTTGCTGTTTGCACTTTTTGACTGGCTGGCCGGCAGCGACCAGGCGGGTGCCCGGCAGATTGTGGTCGATGATAACGGGTTGGTGGCGCTGCTTGGCTACCGCAACCCCCGTGTGGGTCCGGTGGCCGCACAGGAGTATCTGGACGGAATGTCACCAGAAGACCGAAGGAGACTGGTAGACGATTTTGTGCGCGAGGAAGTGCTTTACCGGGAAGCCGTTGAACTGGGGCTGGACGACAACAATTATTCAGCCAGGCGGAGGTTGATTACCCAACTGGAGTACATCAATCAGGGCTTTATCTACGATTCCCTGCAACTCGATGAACAGGATCTGGCTGACTTCTATCTCGAAAACCAGGAACGGTACCGCGTTGCTTCACAAATCACGTTCACCCATGTGTATTTCAGTGCTGACCGGCTCGGACAGCAGGGCGCTCTGGATTCGGCAGCATCGGAGCTGCAGACCCTGAACGCGCAGGCCATTGCTTTCCATCGTGCCGCCAGCCGGGGCGATCATTTCCTGTATCACCGCAACTACGTCAACAAGAACCGGGAGGAGGTGGCTTCGCACTTTGGCACAGGGTTTGCCGACCGCGTTTTCGAGCTTGAAGCCCAGCCGCAGTGGCAGGGGCCGTTTACGTCTGCCTATGGCGTACATCTGGTCATGGTGACCAGCCTCAAGCCGGCCTATATCCCGGGCCTTGAAGAGGTTCGGGCACGGGTAGCGGATGATCTGGCCCAGCAGCGGGTAGCGCAGGCCATGGAAGACGTCTATCAGCAGGCGCTCGGTCGGTACACCGTGAACGTCGTGGCCGGGCCCGACCCGGACGACTCGTGATGATCTGGCGGACTGTCCTGGTACTGCTCTGGTTCGTACCTGGTTTCGTCGCGGCGGACGATTTTCGGCCATTGTATGTTGAAATTGTTGAACAGGCTGACGAGCAGTATCTGGTGCGGGTCAAGTTGCCGCCAACGGTCCAGCCTGGCAACGCGCCGGAGATAGTCTTTCCAGAGTTCTGTCAGGGTGACCCTGGGCGGGGCAACGTGCAGGTCTGTCGGGCCGACATTGCAGGGCAGAACCTGCTGATTCGTTATCCTGCGTACACGCCCCCCAATTCGACCGTGGTCAGAATGCGGTTTGTCACTGGGCAGGTCCATACCATGACACTCTCGTCCGGCGTGCAGCGCTTCGTCGTGCCGTCTCGAGAAGACGTGGCTGGCGTCGCTGCACAATACACCTGGCTCGGCATGGAGCACATCTGGATTGGCTTTGATCACCTGCTGTTCGTGCTATGTCTGATCTGGATCGCGGGGCAATGGCGCCGAATACTGGTCACCATTACCGGGTTCACACTGGCCCACTCCGTGACCCTGGTGCTGGCCGCCATGGAGGTGGTCACACTGCCCGTACCACCCATTGAGGCCGTGATTGCGCTAAGCGTTTTGTTTCTGGCGACCGAGATTACCCGGGGCAGACGAAGTAACCTGACCTGGCGATATCCAGTGGCTGTATCGACTTCCTTCGGGTTGCTGCACGGTCTGGGGTTTGCGGCGGTTTTGAGTGAGATTGGCCTGCCTCAACTCGAGCTTGTGACCGGTCTCGTCTTTTTCAACATTGGCGTGGAGATCGGGCAGGTCGGATTTGCCCTCGTGGTGGTGGCGCTGCTGGCTTTGCTTCGTCGATGGTCCTGGTTTCTGGTCCATGGACAGGTCACGACCGGATACATCGTGGGCATCATTTCAGCCTACTGGTTCATTGAGCGGACGGCCGCATTCACGATTTGATGATGCCCTTGGCGCCAGCCTGATTGGCCCCTATTATGGAATTCACCAGGGGTATGCCGCCCTGTCGAATCTGGAGCCTGAAATGTTGAAACGAGTCTACGGAAACCTGACCGCCCGGAATCCTGCTGACGCTCCAGGGCCGAGTCTGTCGCTGGAACGCGATGGATTTGTGCTGCTGGAAGCCGCCTTTTCCGCTGCAGAGGTCGACGCGCTGCATCGGGACGTAACCCGTGTATTTGAAGAACTCCCAGCCGATGGGCGCAATGCCGGGTTGCCTCCAGATGAAGATGACATGTTTCGTTACGAGATGTTCAATCGCAGCGAGGTCTGCCAGCAGGCGGTCGCGAATCCCCGGATCCTGTCCGTCATCGAACCCTTGCTGGGTGAAGACTGTCACATCATAGCCAATACCGCCTGGCGTAATCCGGCTCATCATCCGGCGACCCATGGTGGCCAGGCCTGGCACGTGGACGGTGGACCACATGTGCCATTACCGAAAGGGGTTGCCTGGCCGGAGCAGGTGCCGCATCCGGTTTTTGCGATCGGTGCACACATCTTCCTGCAGGACTGCGGGGTTGACGATGGCCCCACCGGGGTCATTCCCGGCAGCCACCTCTCTGGTCGGTTTCCTCCGGGCAAGCAACTCCTGGATGATGATCTGCAGTACAACGGGGTTGGTCCGGTGCGTCTGCTTGCCAGCGCTGGTGACGTCGCCCTGTTCGTGTCTGATGTCTGGCATCGTCGAATGCCCTGCGGCGACGAGGATCAGGGCAGGTTCTTCCTCCAGGTTCACTATGCACGGCGTGACATCGCGCAGCGCATACGGCCGACCTCGGCGGTCAACCATTTGTCCGAGGCAGCGCAGGCACGTGCCTCGGAACCCAGAATGAAGACCCTGATTGGCCTGCATCCAAAAGGCTTCTACGATGGGTAAATCGCCAAAGGCGATTTACGCCGCCGAAGCCGAACAGGGAGCGCGTCAGCGCGGGTTCGGCGTTGACTCGGCGGCCGG
>JAQBUI010000113.1 GCA_027624035.1 Pseudomonadota bacterium
AAACAAGGCGGCTGGCTAAAAGGCTAAAGATCCGGTCCCTTTAGACTCATTTTAGAATTGGAAAATACTGCCCGCAATGCCTCGAAACCCGTCCGTCAGTACCAAAGGGTGCGAAAAGTCAGCGCGACAATGGAATCCAGCGGTTATTCACGAACAGTTCCAGTGGCTTGTAGTCCATCTTGTAGCTCATCTTCTGGCACTCCTTGATCCAGTAGCCGAGATAGAGATGGTCGAATTCCCTGCGCCTCGTTTCTTCGATTAACCAGAGCACCGCATAGACCCCGAGGCTTCGTCCGGTGTCGTCAGGGTCAAAGAAGGTATAGATCGCGGACAGGCCGTCCGCAAGCTGATCCGCCACCGCCACCGCCAGCAGGTGTTGTTGCTCCCGAAACTCGTAGAATGTGGCCTCAGGACGACCGTTGACCAGAAATGACTCGAACTGGTTCAGGTTGGCGGGGAACATGTCGCCATCGGCATGCCTCGTGTTGATGTAGTGCTGATACAGTTCGAAATACTCCGGCTTCAGTGAAGGGGCTGCCTGAACGACGACAACATCCTGGTTCCGTGCCTGAACTCTCTTGTGTCGACGGCGCAACTTGAAGCTGGCGACTGGAACTCGCACCGGTACACAGGCTGTACACGCCTCACAATACGGGCGGTAGATGTGCGCACCACTGCGCCTGAATCCGACCGCGGACAGCGTCGAATACAGCGCCGTGTCGATGTTGGCCGCAGGGTCGGCAAACAACGTCGTTGCGCGGCGGCCATCAAGGTAGCTGCAGTCGTGTTCGGGCGTTGTAAAGAAGCGAAGCTCAGACAGGGAAGTCACTTGGCACCGTGCTTGTGTTGGCCGGGGAAAGGTTCCTGGATCGGCATCCGGTATCAGTAATACGTTACCATGGAGACAGCCGTGTTGGCAGGCTTGACCAGTCGATTTCGCCATCACGACGCTGCAGATACCCGGCAAAGTCCTGCCTGGTGATGGGTTCGGCGCCAAGGGATTCGAGGTGCGGATTACCGACTTGACAGTCGATCAACGGGCATCCGCTGGCGGCAAGCATCCGGACCAGAAATGAGAACGCCACCTTGGACGCGTTGGTCTGGCTGTGGAACATTGACTCACCAAAGAACAGCCTGCCCATGCCAACGCCATAGAGACCGCCAGCCAACCGCCCGTCCCGATAGCATTCGACCGAATGTGCCAGACCCGCGTGATGCAACGCAACATAGGCTCTGATCATGTCTTCTGTGATCCAGGTGCCGTCGGCATTGGCGCGGGGGCGACTGCAGGCGCGGATGACCCCTTCGAAGTCAGTGTCAAGGGTGACCTCAAACCGGTTCTGTCGCAGTTCCTTGCGAAGGCTGCGGGATATCCGGAATGACCCGGGAAAGATCACATAACGTGGGTCCGGTGACCACCAGAGAATTGGCTGACCGTCCTCATACCAGGGGAAGATGCCGTGAGCGTAGGCCTGCTCAAGACGTTCAACAGAGAGGTCGCCGCCCGCCGCGAGCAACCCGTCGGGGTTCCGCAGGGCGTGATGAAGCGGAGGAAAAGCCAGACTGTCGCGGGAGAGTATGGCGATCTGATCCATGTTTCGTATCAGTGCGCCTGGGCTTCCAGGTATTTTTCGGCATCCAGCGCCGCCATGCAGCCAAACCCTGCCGACGTCACGGCCTGACGGTAGATCTGATCGGCGACGTCGCCGGCGGCAAATACACCCGGTACGCTGGTGGCGGTCACGTCTCCGGCAAGCCCCGATCTGACTCGAATGTACCCATTGTCCATGTCCAGTTGCCCGGCGAACATTTCGGTATTGGGGGTGTGGCCGATGGCGATGAATACACCCCGCAGTTCCTGGTCGGTGAGTTTGCCGCTCTTGACATCCTGCAGGCGCATTCCGGTGACCCCCATTTCGTCACCCAACACCTCGTCGAGCACATGATTCCACTTGACCTGAATGTTGTCTTTTTCGAGGACCCGGTTCTGCAGAATCTTCTCGCCCCGAAATTCATCGCGACGATGCACAAGGGTCACTTCGGAGGCGAGGTTAGACAGATACAGGGCCTCTTCGAGTGCGGTATTACCACCGCCAATGACGGCTACCTTTTGTTTCTTGTAGAAGAACCCGTCGCATGTGGCGCAGGCGCTGACACCTCTTCCCTTGTAGGCTTCCTCCGATGGCAGACCCAGATAGCGCGCAGAAGCGCCGGTTGCGATGATCAACGCATCGCAGGTGTAGGTGGCGTTGTCACCGTGCAGTCGAAACGGCCGTTCAGACAATTCTGTGGTGTGGATGTGGTCGTTAACGATTGCAGTATCGAAACGTGCCGCATGCTGCTCCATTCGCACCATCAGGTCGGGGCCCTGCAAGCCTTCCACGTCACCGGGCCAGTTGTCGACATCGGTGGTGGTGGTGAGCTGGCCACCGACTTCAATGCCGGTGATGACCACCGGGTTGAGGTTCGCCCTTGCGGCGTAGATGGCAGCAGAGAATCCGGCCGGCCCGGAACCCAGAATGATCAGTTTGTGATGCTGTTCGTCCATGTGTTCAGCTCACTTGTTGTTCAGGACACGATCACGGGCAGCCAGAAAGGGACCTGCCAGGCGATGCTGGCCGATGATGTCCCAAAGGGTTCTGCCTCGAGGGTCCGGCGCATTGAGATCGCGTCCGTCATTGACATAGAACGTGAGAAAGCGCTCGAAGTCCCCGGCACGCATTCCCCGATAGGCCTTGAGCAGGACGTTGAAGTCGGCAGCGGGGGCGGAAGATGGAACGAGGTAGAGAAAACTCTTCACCCGTTCGTCGTCCCAGACCTCATCGGTGACCTGTGGTTGAGTAGGACCCGCCATATCCGTTACCTGCCTTGAGAAAACGGCACATGATACATGAGAGCCGGGACAGACGGAACGTTGCCGAGTCCGAATAAGCAGGCCCGAAGTGAAATTGCACCAGTTGATCATTTATTTATTTCGTTTCTCGATATATGATGTAAAGGTCTGATTATTAAGAATATTCGAGAGCGCTCTTGGCAGAAACCAAAACACCGTCGGCAGCCGGACTGGTCGGGACTCGAATTCGGGAAGGGGCACTGATCGGTCTCGTGGCGGTCTGTGTGTATCTAAGCCTCGCACTGTTCAGTTTCGACCCCCATGATCCGGGCTGGACCTATACGGGTACCGATGCCGACGTACAGAACCTGGTCGGGCTCACAGGTGCCTGGGTCGCTGATGTTGCGCTGCTGGTGTTCGGTTATCTGGCATTTGTGTTTCCGATGATACTCGCGTTTCAGTCCTGGCAAATGTTCCGGGAGCGCGAAGCCCCGGGTTTTGCCTGGCCGGTTTTCCTGTTTCGCAGTTTCGGGTTTGGGCTCACGCTGGTCACCGGGGCGGCACTGGCGGCGCTCCATTTCTATGACCTGGGGCTACATCTGCGGGGAGGCAGCGGCGGTGTCATCGGTGCCGGGGTCACTGAATGGATGGTGCCCAGATTCAGTTATGTCGGTAGTACTTTGATTTTTCTGGCTTTATTTCTGTTCGGTGTCACCGCGCTGACGGGTTTGTCCTGGCTGGGCCTGATGGACACGACTGGCCTGCTGGTTCTGCGGGGTACCCGATGGCTCAACACAACTGTGCAACAGACGAGGGCACGACGGCGCGAACAGAGTGAACTCAAGCAGGTGACCATGAGCCGCAAGAAGGCCATCGAGAAGCACGTGGAGGCCATTTCCCACAGACCTGAGGTCGTCATCGAACCGCCTGCTGAGCCCCGTCGGGAGGTCAGCAAGCGGGTCGTGCGTGAAAGCCAGGGCAATCTGTTCAAGACCGAGGCCATCAATGGGCTTCCGGCGCTGCATCTGCTCGATGCTGCGGACCCGGCAAGCGACCGTGGGTATTCGGAGGATGATCTGCAGGCACTGTCACGCCGGCTGGAACTCAAGCTCAAGGACTACGGGATTGATGCCGAGGTCGTTTCTGTTCTGCCTGGACCCGTCATCACCCGCTTTGAGATTCAGCCTGCTGCGGGGATCAAGGTGTCGCGCATATCGGGGCTTGCGAAGGACCTTGCGAGGTCACTAGCTGTCATCAGTGTGCGGGTGGTCGAGGTCATTCCCGGAAAATCGGTGGTGGGCATCGAGATTCCCAATGTCGATCGGGAGATTGTCAAGCTGAGCGAGGTGCTGACTTCCAAGGCGTACGATCAGTCCGGTTCGGTGCTCAGCCTGGCCCTCGGGCATGATATTTCCGGTCAGCCCATCGTGGTAGATCTGGCGAAGATGCCGCACTTACTGGTGGCGGGCACGACCGGGTCCGGCAAATCCGTTGCATTGAACGCGATGATTCTGTCGATCCTGTTCAAGGCCTCCCCGGAGGAGGTCCGGCTGATCATGGTAGACCCGAAGATGCTGGAACTGGCGGTGTACGACGACATCCCGCATCTGCTCACACCGGTGGTCACCGACATGAACGAGGCCAGCAACGCACTTCGGTGGTGTGTCGCCGAAATGGAACGTCGATACCGGTTGATGGCCGCCCTGGGCGTCCGAAACATGGCAGGGTTCAATCGCAAGGTGCGGGATGCCGCAAAGGCCGGAGAGCCCATACTGGACCCCCTGTGGCAGCCGGACCCGCTGTTTGGTGACGAGGATCAGAGTGCACCACCGCTGGAGACACTGCCATACATCGTTGTGGTCATCGACGAACTCGCGGATATGATGATGATCGTAGGCAAAAAGGTCGAGCAACTCATCGCCCGCA
Organism: Pseudomonadota bacterium; assembly: GCA_027624035.1. GTDB lineage: Bacteria > Pseudomonadota > Gammaproteobacteria > Pseudomonadales > Azotimanducaceae > UBA7455. The sequence goes on from JAQBUI010000113.1 coordinate 4,760, forward strand.
TTGCCCAGAAGGCGAGGGCGGCAGGAATTCACCTGATTCTTGCGACCCAGCGGCCGTCGGTGGATGTCATCACAGGTCTGATCAAGGCAAACATTCCCACCCGCGTAGGTTTTCAGGTCTCATCCAAGGTGGATTCCCGCACGATACTGGATCAGGGAGGTGCGGAACAGCTCCTGGGACACGGTGATATGCTCTATCTGCCTGCCGGTTCACCACTGCCGATGCGGGTTCACGGTGCCTTTGTGGACGACGATGAGGTACATCGGGTCGTGCAGAGCTGGAAATCGCTGGGTGAGCCGAACTACGTCGAGGAGATTCTGGACCATCGTACTGATGCAGAGATACTTCCTGGCGTCGCGGGTGCCCAGGCGGCCAATGGCGAGGAAGACCCGGAATCTGACGCGCTGTATGACGAAGCAGTCCAGTTCGTGATTGAGTCACGGCGCGCCTCAATCTCGGCTGTCCAACGCAAACTCCGAATCGGATACAACCGGGCGGCACGAATGATTGAAGCGATGGAAAGCGCTGGCGTGGTCAGCGAAATGAACACCAATGGGTCGAGGGAAGTCCTGGTCAATGCTCCCCATGAATAGATTGATATGATGAGAGGTTGCCTCGGAGTCGCCATGGCCGTGCTACCGCTGATGCTTGTGGCCGAGCCGCTTGCGCTGCATGAGGCGCTCTCGACCATCAATACGCTTCAAGCCGACTTCACGCAGACTTCACAAGCGACGGAACCCCAGCGGGGTCACCTCTGGATGTCGAAGCCTGACCGTTTTCGTATAGAGATCAGCGAGCCCTGGCGGCAGACCCTGGTTTCCAATGGCCATGTGTTCTGGAACTATGATCTGGACCTCGAGCAGGTGATTGTTGACGACCTGGATCGGGACCTTCGACAACTGCCGATTCTGTTGTTTTCCAGTACCCGGGCGGAACTGGAGGAGGCGTTCAGCGTTGAACACTTCGAAGACGGAACCGCCACCTGGTATGTGCTGCAGCCAAGGGCCGGGACCAACCTGTTCCGCGCCATGACCCTGGTGTGGCAGGATGGCCTCCCCAGCAGTCTGATCATCGTCGATGCCACCGATCTGCGTACCGAGGTGCAGTTCCACGAGGTGATTGGTAACGAAAATATCAGTGAAGCCAGATTCGAGCTGGAGATCCCCGTTGCAGTGGATGTGGTCGACCAGCGCTCGCCCGCGCCGGGCCTGGTCCCGTAGCCGCTCGTGACGGATCTGCAACTGCCCGGCAACACACCGGATTGACCATGTCACTGTTCGACAATTCCAATGCTCACGACCCCCTCGCGGCGCGAATGCGTCCGCGCCGGGTCGATGATTTCGTGGGTCAGGAACATCTGCTGGCTCCCGGCAAGCCATTGCGGGAAGCCATAGAATCATCGGCACTGCACTCCATGGTGTTCTGGGGGCCTCCCGGAGTGGGAAAGACGACGCTGGCTCGCATGATGGCAGAAGTCTGTGACGTCCATTTTGAGGCCGTTTCTGCGGTCCTCGCCGGTGTAAAGGAGATTCGGGCAGCCATCGCGATGGCAGCACAGCTGCGGGCAGGCAATGGCAGGCGCACGCTGCTGTTTGTGGACGAAGTCCACCGGTTCAACAAATCCCAGCAGGATGCCTTTCTGCCCCACGTCGAGGATGGCACCATCATTCTGGTAGGCGCGACCACCGAGAACCCGTCCTTCGAACTCAACAATGCCCTGCTGTCCCGGGCACGGGTGTATCGGCTCAAGGCGCTGGATGAGACCCACCTGTTGACGGTGCTCGAGCATGCCCTCGAGCGTGATCCGGTCTTGTCCGAGCGTCGGCTCACGATTGCCGAGGGCGCTCTCGATGCCATTGCAGCCGCAGCCGATGGCGATGCCAGGCGGGCGCTCAATTTGTTGGAAATTGCGGTAGATCTGGCTGATCAGGCGCTGGACCGTGGGGTACTCGAAGAGGTCCTGGGAAATGACGTTCGCCGCTTTGACAAGGGCGGTGATATCTTTTACGAACAGATCTCGGCGCTGCACAAGGCGGTTCGTGGCTCTTCCCCGGACGCCGCGCTGTACTGGTTTGCCAGGATGATCGATGGCGGCTGCGATCCGTTCTACATTGCCCGCCGGGTGGTTCGAATGGCGTCGGAAGACATCGGCAATGCAGACCCGCGTGCCCTGCAGCTTGCGCTCGCCGCTTGGGACGTTCAGCAACGTCTGGGGAGTCCCGAAGGGGAACTCGCCATTGCCCAGGCCATCGTGTTTCTGGCTACTGCGGCCAAGAGTAATGCTGTTTATGTGGGCTACGGTGCGGCGCTCGGGGCCGTGGGTCAGCACCCGTCCTATGAGGTTCCGATGCATCTTAGAAACGCACCCACCCGGATGATGGAGGAGATGGGGTACGGGCAGGAGTATCGGTATGCCCACGATTTCGACGATGCCTTTGCGTCGGGGGAGTCGTATTTCCCGGAAGCATTGCACGGCACAGAGTTCTATCATCCACCCGCGAGAGGGCTTGAGATTCAGATCGGCGAGAAGCTGGCAAAACTGCGACAGCGAAATGCGGTCAGCGAGTTTCAGCGTTACAGCAAGGCAAAGCCGCCGGGCAAGCCGCGAAACAGCCATGAGTGAGTTGTTGGCGATTGCCGTTGGCGGCGCGCTCGGGGCGCTGGCCCGATTCTGGAGCACAAACTTCATCACCGGATTGCTCGGTGCCGGGTTTCCCTATGGGATACTGATCGTCAACGTCATCGGTTCGCTGCTGATCGGCATTGCCTTCGTGGTACTGGTGGAGAGAACCGAGGCACACGGCGCTGTGCGGTCCTTTGTCATGGTGGGCCTGCTGGGTGCGTTTACCACCTTCTCTACTTTCTCGCTGCAAACCCTGGGCCTGATCGAGGCGGGACGCCTGATCGCGGCGCTGGCCTATGTATTTGGCTCGGTATTGCTCTGTATGGCTGGTGTGACACTGGGTGTTTACATCGCTCGAATGCTGAACTGAGGACTGTTAATATCAGCGCCCGTCCCAACGCTTGCACCCGACACCACAATGATTGACCCCCGTCTGCTCAGAAGCGACCCGGCCAGCGTGGCCAAAAGACTCCAGATCAAGGGCTATACCCTTGATGTAGAGCTGTTTGAGTCCCTGGAGACGAAGCGCAAGGCCCTGCAAGTCGACACGGAGTCACTTCAGGCGGAACGCAATGCCCGTTCAAGGCACATTGGTAAAGCCAAGGCCACCGGGCAGGACATCAAGCCCCTGCTGAAGGATGTTGCTGACCTCGGTGCACAGTTGGATGACAGGAAGCAGAATCTTCTGGAGATCCAGGAGCAGCTGACGGACCTGATGATGAGCCTGCCGAATCTGCCCGATGAGTCCGTCCCGGAGGGCGGAGACGAGGATGACAATCAGGTGGTGCGCAGCTGGGGTGATCCCACGGCCTTCGACTTCACGCCGCTGGATCATGTGGACCTGACCCGGGAGGGTGGCCTGATGGATTTCGACGCCGGGGTCAAGATTGCCGGCAGCCGTTTTGTGGTGCTGCGTGGTGCGGTCGCCCGACTGCATCGGGCACTGATCCAGTTCATGCTGGATGTCCATACCCGGGAACATGGCTACCAGGAACTGTACGTGCCCTATGTGGTGAATCGCGAGTCACTGATGGGGACTGGACAGTTGCCGAAGTTCGAATCGGATCTCTTCAAGCTCACTGATGAAAGGGAATTCTATCTCGCGCCGACGGCAGAGGTGCCGGTGACCAACATCGTCCGCGACTGCATTGTCGAAGCAGAACAGATGCCGCTGCGCTTTGTATGCCACACCCCTTGTTTTCGCAGCGAGGCGGGCAGCTATGGCAAGGACACCAGGGGAATGATTCGGCAGCATCAGTTCGAGAAGGTCGAACTGGTTCAGATGGTACCGCCTGAGGATTCCTGGGCTGCACTGGAGGCCCTGACCGGCCATGCCGAGATGATCCTGCAAAAGCTCGGTCTGCCGTATCGGGTAATGAACCTGTGCGGCGGCGATCTCGGCTTCTCGGCCGCGAAAACCTATGACCTTGAGGTCTGGTTGCCGGGGCAACAGGCCTTTCGCGAGATCTCCTCATGCAGTAACTTTCTCGACTTTCAGGCACGTCGGATGCAGGCCCGATGGCGCAACCCGGATACGGGCAAACCAGAACTGCTGCACACCCTCAATGGTTCCGGGCTCGCGATCGGCAGAACCCTGGTGGCGGTTCTGGAGAACTATCAGCTTGCCGACGGCAGGATTCGCGTTCCCCAGATCCTGCAGTCCTACATCGGAGGGGACGCGGTGCTGGCACCCTGAGCATGCCTGACACGGGCACGCCAATGGCTTTTGGGAGTCTCTAACGACCATGGACTATCTGCCGCTCCATTTCAGGCTCCAGGACCAAACGGTCCTGGTGGTCGGCGGCGGTGCAGTGGCCGAACGCAAGGTGGACCTGTTGCTGCGGGCCAACGCGGGCGTCCGCCTGGTCGCGCCGGTTGTCAGCCCCGGCCTTCGGGAGCGGCTGTCCGGTCACGAAATCATGGCTCGTGGGTACCAGGCCGCTGACATTGAGGGCGTGAGCCTTGTGATTGCGGCCACTGATGACCCAGAACTGAATGAGCGGGTGTCTGCAGATGCCCGGCGGCTACATATTCCCGTGAATGTGGTCGATGCCCCGGCCCTGTGTACGGTCATCTTTCCCGCCATCGTTGATCGTTCGCCGCTATTGCTGTCTATTGGCAGCAGTGGTACTTCCCCGGTGCTGGCTCGCTACATCAGAACGCTGATCGAAGGGCTGCTTCCGGAAGGGATCAACCGGCTGGCACACTACCTGGAGGGGAAACGACCTTGGCTCAAAAAGACCTATCAGAACGTGGATCTCAGGCGGAGAGTCACGGAGCGCTTTCTGGCGTCTCCGGGCCGGGAACTCGCTACAGCGGGTCAGTTTGAAGCCGCCGACCGCTATCTGCAGCCACCAGGTGATGCGGTGGTGGCCGGTGAGGTTTTCATCGTGGGAGCGGGGCCGGGTGACCCTGATTTACTGACCCTGAAGGCCCTTCAGGCACTCCAGCAGGCTGACGTCATTCTCCATGACAACCTTGTCTCGACCGGTGTCCTGAATCGAGCCCGTCGTGACGCCCGCAAGGAATACGTCGGCAAGCTGGGTGGCGGGCGTGCCACTGACCAGAAAGACATCAACGAGCGGCTGATACAACTGGCCGGGCAGGGTCATCGGGTCGTACGCCTCAAGGGTGGAGACCCATTCATCTTTGGCCGAGGAGGAGAGGAAACGGAAGCGCTGATTGCAGGTGGTGTCCCGTTTCAGGTGATTCCGGGGATTACGGCGGCCAGCGGATGCGCCGCCTATGCGGGCATTCCTTTGACTCACCGTGACCATGCCCAGTCAGTTCGTTTCCTCACCGGGCATCCGAAAGACGGCCGGGTGGACCTGCCCTGGAGAGAGCTGGTCTCGCCGGGCCAGACACTGGTGTTCTACATGGGCCTCGGCGGACTGGGTGCGATTTGCCAGAACCTGATGTCCCATGGCCTGTCTGCAGGAACGCCGGTCGCCATCGTATCGAAGGGCACGACGCCTGAACAGAAGGTGGTGCGCGGAAATCTGGAGACCATCGGCGGACTGGTGGCCAGAATGCAGATCGATACGCCAACCCTGATCATTGTGGGAAGCGTGGTCGATCTTCGTCGTCAATCCGGGACGATTGGCGACGATTGACGGACTGCACAATTGCGTTACGTCGCGATCAAGCCTCAACAGATCGGGGCGCTGACTTCGTCCTGTTCTCTGGCGCGGCGGGTCCGTTCAGTCGCAGTTGGTCGGCTTTGGAAGGCCGGCGATCTTGTTGACTTCTCTCGCCGGTCGGCCGCCGAATAACTTCATCAGATAGAGGCTGGTGCCTTTCTCTTTACCCAGTTTGTTCCTGATCAACCTGACTATGACCCTCGCCGGCGGTGACACACGGTGAGCTGAATAGTAATCCCGCACCAGGTCGATCACATACCAGTGATCCGGAGTCAGTATAATATCGACATCCGATGCAAGCCTTGCCGCGGCATCGGGCGTCCAATCCGTGAGCAGTTGCAGAAACCCCTCGGGATCAACCGATAGCGCCTTTTCAGAATCCGGCGAAGTCTCTGGTTCAGGTCGTCGGCCCGATTCAGTTTCGGACCCGTTCAAAACCAGTTCCTGATCCGGTCAGTATCCATACAGAGTTTCACCAGCCCGCGGTAGTCGATCGTTTCACATTCCGTTCGGTGAGTCAGACCCCGTGCCGCGAGATCTGCTTCGACGGCAACTGTCCTGGGGCGTTGGGCCAGCTCCGGGTCAGACAACAACGCGTAGACGCCATCCTCAATCAGAACCACGGTATCCTCGGCGGCGACGAAACGCATATTCTGATCCACCAGGCGGGCCTTGTTGAAGGTATGCAACATGTCAGAAACTCAGGATGGCAGAGTGGCTGAGAAACAGCGCCCGCACGGCATCGTCTGCAAGGGCTTCGGCATCCAGGATGAGGTCGGCGGACGCAAGCCCGGCCGTCTCCAGTTCAGTCGCACTACAATAGATTTGCTCGACGCCATAGTCCATAAGCGCTCCGAATCCCATTGTGAAATTGCGGCTGCCAAGGGCATCCGGATCCTGACCTCTTATCAGTTGGAACAACCCGTCACCAAGGAACAATACCGAGCATCGTGTGAATGCCGAGCCTGTGAGCAGTGCGTCGAATCCTTCCTGGGCATTGATGCCGCCGGGCCCACGGCTCATGACAAACAGCACATCGCCCATGATCAGGCCCCAAAAGTCATGACTTGATCGGCATTGAGTGCCGCATCAACGAGCTGGCCGAGACCGGATATCGTAAACCTAGGGTCCACGCTGACGCCTTCGCGTTCATATCGTCGGGCCTCTGTTTCGTCCAGCATCCCACGTCTGAGTGCCGAGGCGATGCAGATGACCAGGTCCAGACCGTGAACCGCGCCGAGCTTCGACCAGTCCTGCTGGATATCGGCCTCATCCTGGGGCGCAACGGTGAGGCGATTGGCCGCATAGACTCCGTCGTGATAGAAGAATACCCGATAGACGTCATGTCCTTCGTCGAGGACTGCCCTCGTAAACAGATACGCTGACCGGGACGCCTGGTCCGAGTACGGCGCGCCATAGACCACGATGGCAAATTTCATAGG
>JAQBUI010000022.1 GCA_027624035.1 Pseudomonadota bacterium
GGCGAACGGATTGAACACATTCGGGACCTGCGAGGTTCCGTATTTGCTATGCCCGATGTTTCTAGCCCGCCAATGTCGGAGTTCTCGCTGATCGATGAGTCCAGCCTGCGTGAGGACCGAGGCGATGGTGCCACGCCGGTGTCGCTGATTGACCCGGGGCGCCGCGAAGCGGTGCGGCTACCATCCTATGAGGCGGTGCGGGAAGATCGGGTCCTGTACGCTCAGGCGTCGCGGATTCTGCATCGGGAAACCAACCCCTACAACGCCAGGGCCCTCGTCCAGGCTCACGGTGACCGGGAGGTCTGGCTGAATCCTCCGCCGAAACCACTGAGTACCGCGGAGATGGACTGGGTGTTCGGATTGCCTTACCAGCGAGTCCCCCATCCTGCTTACGGGCAGGCAAAGATTCCTGCCTATGAGATGATCCGGTTCTCGGTGAACATCATGCGTGGCTGCTTCGGCGGTTGTACGTTCTGCTCCATTACCGAGCATGAGGGCCGCATCATCCAGAGCCGGTCTGAGGAATCCATTCTGGCGGAGATTGGCGAGATCAGAGACCGGACACCGGGTTTTACGGGCGTGATTTCCGATCTTGGGGGGCCAACGGCCAACATGTGGCGTCTCGCCTGCAAGGACCGGGAAACCGAGGCAGCCTGCAGGCGCCCGTCCTGCGTCTACCCCACCATCTGCAAGAACCTCAATACCGACCAGACGCCACTGATCTCCCTGTATCGCAATGCCCGTTCTGTCGACGGCGTCAAAAAGGTCCTGATCGCGTCCGGGCTTCGCTACGACCTGGCGGTGAGGACGCCTGAGTACGTTCGCGAACTGGTGACCGAGCACGTTGGCGGCTATTTGAAGATCGCTCCCGAACACACCGAAGAGGGCCCTCTGTCGAAGATGATGAAGCCGGGGATGGGCACATATGATGAGTTCAAGGCCCTGTTTGACCAGTATTCAAAGGAAGCAGGCAAGGAGCAGTATCTGATTCCCTATTTCATTGCCGGGCATCCCGGCACGAGCGACGAGGACATGCTCAATCTGGCATTGTGGCTGAAACGGAATGGCTTTCGGGCTGACCAGGTACAGAATTTCTATCCGTCGCCCATGGCCACAGCGACTGCCATGTACCACTCGGGCAAGAACTCCCTCCGGGCTGTGCATCGGGACGGCGGTGATGTGCCAAGCGTGCGGGGGGGCCGGCAGCGTCGTCTTCACAAGGCGTTTCTTCGTTATCACGACCCGGACAACTGGTCGATGCTGCGGACGGCGCTCAAACGAATGGGCCGGAGCGACCTGATTGGCAACGGCAAGGTTCATCTGGTTCCGCGCACCGATTTTGGCCCCCGGACAAGTAGCCCGGGGAAGTCATTTCGCACCCGACATACGAGCAGGCGTGGCTGATGCTGCTTGAAGGCCTGCGAGTGATTGATGCGGCCAGCTATCTGGCCGCACCGGCCGCCGCCACCACCATGGCGGACTTCGGGGCCGATGTGATCAAGGTCGAACCGCCCGGGGGGGACGGCTATCGACTGCTCCATGGCGTCTATCCGATCGATTACAACTGGCAGCTGACCTCTCGAAACAAGCGTGGCATCGGGCTTGACCTCAATAAGCCGGAGGCGCGTCGGATCCTGCATCGCCTCATTGATGATGCGGATGTGCTGCTGCTGAACTTCAGGGAGGATCAGATCAGGGAGTTCGAACTCGACTACGATCGGCTGCGGGCAACCAACCCGCGCCTGATCTATGCCCTGCTGACCGGCTACGGTACTCGTGGCCCGGACCGGAACAAGCGAGGCTTCGACATCAATGCCTGGTGGGCTCGAACCGGCATCATGGATCTGATGAAAGCCTTTGGCCGGGCGCCGGTCTTTCCACCGGGTGGGGTAGGTGACCATGCCACGTCCATGAGCCTGCTCGCCGCCATTATGATGGCGCTATATCATCGGGAACGAACCGGCGAGGGAAAGAAGGTGTCCACCTCTCTGGTGGCGAATGGCTGCTATGCCAATGGCATGCATCTGCAGGGCGCCATTGCGGGGTTTGATCTCAGTCAGGCACTGGTAGAACGAAAGGGGCTGCGCAGCCCGTTTGCGTCGGTCTATCAAACCCGGGACGCCCGATACATCGTGCTGGTGATTGCCAATCCCGGCAAGGAGTGGCCGCGGCTGGCAGCAGCCCTGGGGCATACGAACTGGCTTTCCGAGCCCCGGTTTGCTGATGGCGCGACGGCCGTCGCGCATCGCGATGAACTCCGCGACAGGCTGACAGACGTGATTGGATCGCGCAATCTGGCTGATCTGTGCCCGGCACTGGATGATCAGGATCTCACCTATGAAGTGATCGAGACCATCTCGGACGTGGTCCGTGATGCCCATCTGATCGAGAACGGTGTGCTGGTTGCGACCGGGTCGGATGATCCCGATTATCAGTGGACAGTGGCCAACCCCATCAGCGTGGATCAGGCGCCTCACCGTACACCCACGCCAGCGCCTGGCATTGGTCAGCACAATACCGCGGTACTGACAGAACTGGGCCTTGGCGAAGACGAAATTGTTCGTCTGACGACTGCTGGTATCGTTGTCTCGGGCAAGAGCGAACCGTAAACAGTCGCGGCAGATCGCTGTAACGTGGAGAAGCAGATATGAGCTATGCAGGAGATAGGGTGGTCTATGACGCCGACAGTCATCTTATGGAGCTACCGGATTATCTGACAGCAAACGCCGACGCTGACGTGCGTGCACAGCTGCCGGAAATTGGTGCCGCGACCACCAGCGTATTTGACCCGGGTGCTCACCGAGGCAAACGTGGCCATGATCCGGAAACCATGGCAACGTTGCTTGCGCTGGGTGACAACCTGACACGGGGGCCAAAATGGCATGATGCCCTTGGTGCGTTCAGCGGCAGCGAACGAAGTATGGCGCTGGATTTACTCGGGTTCAAAAGGCAGGTCATATTCTCCACTTTCTGCGCCCGCCTGATTTTCGGGGCAGACGATGCACAGGTCAGCTATGGCGCCGCCACGGCGCAGAACCGTGCAATGCGGGATTTTGTCAGCGACGACGATCGCCTGATCGGAGTCGCGATGGTACCGCTTGATGACCCGCAGCGAGCACTCGCTGAAATCGAACAGTGTCTGCATGACGGTCTTGGGGCCGTCTGGATCAGTGCCGACGCGCCCGGCGGTCGATCGCCCGGACATCCGTCCCATGATGCCATCTGGGCCAGGCTGCAGGAGGCGAGGGTGCCGTTTATTCTGCATGTTGGCAGTGCGCCGCTATCGATCGAGGCGCCGTGGATGAACGACGGCTACCCGGACCGGGTGACGGCCAGGGGCGGTGCCGAGGTTATCGGCTCCAAAGACCTGACGGTCATTCACCACGCCTCGGCGAGGTTCATATCCACGCTGGTGCTTGATGGGGTCCTGGATCGGTTCCCCGGGTTAAGAGGCGGGGTGATTGAAATCGGTGCGGGCTGGGTTCCTGACATGATCCGACGACTGGACTATGCCGCAGAGATCTGGGCCAGGTCAGAGCCTCACCTGGCCCAGATGAAGCGCCGGCCGTCGGAGCAGATTCGCCAGCAGATGAGATTCACGCCCTATCCCTTTGAAGATGTGGCAAAGCTGGTAGGGGAGTCCTATCCGGAGTTGTATCTGTTTTCGTCAGATTATCCGCACGCTGAAGGTGGTCGGGACCCGATAGGGCGGTTTTCCCGGAGCACCGCATCGCTGTCGGCAACGGATCGCGATCTGTTTTTCCATCGCAACTTTCTTGACCTGTATCCGGCCTGACCTGTATCGGGCTGCTGCCGGACAAGCCGCCAGCTGGCTTTTACACCAGCGGCGTTTGAACGTACACTGCCGCTTCCTGACAATTTGACGAATCAACCTGGGAGATTCCATGCCTTCTGTTACCTCATCCGACGGTCCCGTTGCGGTTACCGGCGCTTCCGGCTTTATCGGTGCTCATACCGTCATCCAACTGATGAAGCGGGGCTATGACGTTCGTGGCTGCGTAACCGATACCAGCAATCCTGACAAGACCGGGTTTCTGCTGAAACTCAATGATGAACATCCCGGTAATGTCACCCTGCATCAGGCCAATCTGCTCGAGGATGGCAGCTATGATGAGATTTTTGCCGGATGCAGTGCCGTTCTGCATGTGGGTACACCGATGGGCTATGGCGGAGCCAACAGGCCGCAGCAGGTCTATGATGGCATGATTGGCGGCATCAACAACGTTGTTGGTTCCATCAAACGGTCTGGTTCAGTCAAGCGGCTGGTCTATACCAGTTCGTTTGCGGCGATTGGCCATCCCGCTCCCCCCGGGTATCGGTACACGGAAGCGGACTGGGCTTCCGATAACCGTGAAAACGATGCCAACTGGAATACCAAAGACCTTAATGACAAGGGTGAAGTCGGCTATGCCTACGGCAAGGTCGAAGGCGAACATCTGGTCAACCGCCTGGCTGCAGAAGATGGCAGCTTCGATGCGATCTCGGTTTGCCCGATTGTGGTGCTCGGCCCATTGCTGAGTGTGGTGCACGAGTGTGTTGGCTCGTGGCAATATGCGCTCGGCCGCACCCTCACGGGGAAGAACAATCCACGCGGCTGGCAGGCATTGTGGAATATCGTTGATGTGCGCGACGTCGCTGAGGCGCATGTGCTGATTGCCGAGAGCGCGACCTGCAAGAACGGTGACCGATTTCAGTTGAGTGCTACCGACGAGTCCGGCGAAATCACCGTCAAACAATTGCAGGAACACCTGCAGAAGCAGTTGCCACATATTGCTGTCGGTGGCCCACCACCGGAATACGATGCGATGATCGAAAAATACGGCAAGCCCTATGATGCACCCCGGGCCCACTGCGACAAGGCTCGAACGGAACTGGGTCTGAAGACTCACCCTGTGGAAGACACCATCAGAACCACAGCAGAGACGTTCATTGAGCTGGGCCTGGTGGAACCAGCGTTGAAAAAGAGAGATGGCCCCTGATTCTCCGGGGAGCCCTCAGCGTGCCCGGGTCGGGCACGCCGTCGTTGCGCCTACCGCAGGATGTTTGCGCGATTGATGGTAGCTTCGAAGCGACCAGGCCGTAGTTTTTGGGACGTTCCTATCTTGATCCTTCTGGCGTACGGTCAATTGTGGCCCCCGCTCCGTAACAGACTCCAGGATAGCCCTACGGAGACAAGCGTTATCCCCACCCCGAGTACAATCCAGTGCAGGCCATATCCGGTGGCGACGCCAGTGACCTGAAACAGGAAACCGCCAGGTTCCCGCGGAAACAATTCAGCATTCCTCCATTTTTGGCTGAACGCTTTGGTTTCGCAGGTGACACAGCCAAAATGCAGTGGCTCATCAGGATCTGGAGAACCTCCGATCAGGGTCTTTTTCGGTGAGGCGCTGGGGTCAGCAGCAGGGCAAGAGAACAACCGCAATAACGGGTTTGCCTGCATCGTTGCCGGGCTAGTGCAGGGTAGTCCCGCGGGTTTCCAGTGCCAGCAGGCGCTGGCTTACAACCTGCCGCAGTTTGTCGTCGTCAGAGTGCTGTAGTACCTGGGTGTAGGTGTGCTGCGCCAGGCTGACGTTGCCCTGCATTTCGTAGACAGCGCCCAGTTGGATGTTGAACTCTGGCCGCCCCGGCAGCAACAGCAGCTGCCGGTCAATGCAAGCCTTGCTCTCATCCCAGGCCTTTTTCTGCCAGAAGATCTGCTTCAGGTTGTCCAGAATGCGAATCAGAATGTCCTTGTTGCCGGCGGTTGCGAAATATTCGTCCTGTAGCACGGCGCGCGGCCCGGCCAGTTGTTTGAGCAGCGTCGCGCAGTCCGGCCTGCTTAGAATCCGCCCGGAAAAGGGGTCTACGATCACGTTCTGATCGCTGCCATAGCTGACCAGAAAATGCCCCGGAAAGGCGATGCCCTTCACGGCAATGTCGAGTCGGGCGCCGAGTGAGATGTGCAGCAGGGCGAGCGTAATAGGTATGCCGTTGCGGGTATCAAGGACCCGATTCAGATAGCTGTTGTCTGGATCGTAGTAGTCCCGGACGTTGCCACTGAACCCCTCGGAGATGTGGATAAACTCAATCAGCCCGTTGACCGAAACCCCAAGCGGTACATTGCCAGCCTGGGTACTCTCGAACTTGTCAGCGAGGTTGTTGAGCAGTGTCAGGTAGTGCCCGACGTCCAACTGGGACCGGGTTTCAGCGGCGATCAGCAGAGCCGCTTCATCAAGGTGAATGTCCTCATCCGGAAGGCTGGCAATCTGGGCGAATCTTTCTCTGGCTTCTTCGTTCATGAGCCCATCTTTACAATCTTGAACAATGGATGCAAACCCCGATATCGCGGCATTGCCGGGCATCTGAATTCAGCAAAGGGTCGGGTGGCTATTGGCCCCGCTGGCGCTGCTTGCGCAGTTTCTTTGCCTGCCGGCTTCGGGCCTGTGAGCGTGCCGCATCGCCACCGATGTGTGGCTGGCCCCGCTGCTCCGCGAGTTGCATCTGTTTTTCTCGTTCCAGCAGGCGCAAGCGCCGCTCCTCGGTGACCCCGGTAATGCAGTGCGGGCAACTCACTCCGGGTTCGTAGTCGGGTGAGGCCTTGTCTGCGGCGTTGATGGGCATGCGGCAGGCGTGGCACTGCTCGTAGTGGCCGGTCTGCAATTGATGGTTCACTGTGACCCGGTCATCGAACACGAAGCACTCACCTTCCCACAGGGAATCTTCTTCCGGCACCTCCTCCAGATACTTGAGAATGCCACCTTCAAGGTGATACACGTCCTCATAGCCGAGGGACTTGAGCAAGGCGGTGGATTTCTCGCAGCGGATGCCGCCGGTACAGAACATGGCCACCTTCTGACCCTTGCCGAGGTTCATCCGGTCCCGGGCGTAGTCGGGAAACTCACGGAAGCTCCTGGTATGTGGATTGACCGCGTTGCGAAACGTCCCGATGGCGACTTCATATTCATTGCGGGTGTCGATCACGGTGACGGCAGGGTCGGAAATCAGTGCATTCCAGTCCTGCGGTTTGACGTATGTCCCGGAAATGGCCAACGGATCAATGTCCGGGGCGCCCATGGTCACGATCTCCTTGCGCAGCTTGACCTTGGTGCGATGAAAGGGCGGCCTGTCCGTCGTGGACTCCTTGTGTCTCAAGCCTGAAAACCGGGGGTCAGAGCGTAGTCTGGCAAGGGTTCGGTCAATTCCATTTCTGGACCCGGCTATGGTCCCGTTGATGCCTTCCGGCGCCAGCAAAATCGTGCCTCGAACCTGCTGATCGAGCAGTGCGCCGAGAAGTTTCCGGCGCAGACCTGGAAGATCTTTCAGGTGGACGAAGTGATAGAACGCACAGACGACGATGGGCCCTTCGGAACTCATGGCTGGAAAGGCTCCCCATCGAAGGTATCGACCCATGTAAACGACGCAACCGGTGCCCGGCGCAATCGCGTCAGTTGTTTGACGGGCTTGCCGATGGCGACCATGGCGGCGATGGCAAAGTCCTCCGGGATATGCAGCAGTGCCTTCGCGGCCGGCTCCTGATGGGCAAGGAAGGTGGTCAGTACGCCGCCGAGGCCCTCATTTCGCGCCCCCAACAACACGTTCCAGACGAATGGGTAGATGGACGCGCCGGAAATGACACCTACCCGGTTCAAACCGGCATCGAATGAAGTGACCAGCGACAGATCGACACAAACGACCAGTAGCAGCGGCGCGTCTTCAAGATTGTCGACAAGTGGCAGCCGTGGCGAGGTTTCACGAACCGTCTGCTCTGTGACGCGGCTCGGTTTGATCGTATTAAAGGGGGTCTCGCCGGCGGCCATCTGGGCCTTGTACTGGCGGACAGTCGGCTGCATAAGCGCCTTCATTTCCCGTCGGATGTCAGCGTCTCTTACAACGAGGACCCTCCAGCCCTGACGGTTTCCACCGCTGGGTGCAAATCGGGCATGGTCCAGAATTCGGTACAGGGTCGCGTCATCCACGGCTTCGTCCACATATTCCCTGGCTGCAAATGCGGTCCGCATGGCGTCATAGACTTCCATTGATTGATCCGGCTGACAGATGTGGGTGTATTATCACCTGATCGCAACGGTTTTTGCAGGCACACAAATGGCGGAGATCATTGAAGGGCCCCAGTGGGAGGCCAGAAACTGGTCCATTGATGCGGGCGAGGGCAGCATCCACGATGACGCCACCGCTTCCTCCCTGGGGTTCCGAGGTGGCACGGTAGCGGGCGACGTCCACATGAATCAGTTTGTGCCCGTACTGTTGCAGGTGTTCGGCTTCCGATGGTTCGAGCAGGGCAACCTGTCGCTGACCTTCAGGAATGCCACAGTGGACATGGAGACGGTCCAGGTGTTTGCTGAAAAGCCCGGGGCTGGTATTCGACAGACCCGGGTCTGGATGGAGCGGGACGACGGTATGCTGGTCTGTGAGGGTACAGCGGCCATGGGAGATCACTCGACATCGGCACTGCGCGTCCGGGACCTTCGCCCCTGCGATCCTGCCGAACTCAAGGTGCTCGCCCGGGTGACTCCCGGGATGTCCCTCGGGAGCTATGATGTGCGGGTCACGCCAGACCGACAGTTCGAGTTATTCGATGCACTGTTGATCAGCGATCCGCTGGATTTTTATCGAACGGGTTCTCATTGGGGCGATGTGATTGCCTGCCCCTCGACGATCGTGCAACAGCTCTGGGGTATTCCCATGGCAGGGCTGCGCCCGCATCTTGGAGATGTGGTGGGCCTGTTTGGGGCGATTGAGGTCGGCCAGGTCAGCGGCCCCATGGTATTGAACCGGGATTACCATCTTGAGAGCGAGGTGATCTGTGTTGGTCAGAGCCCCAAGACCGAATACCTGTGGTTTGATACCACTGCATACGTTCCCGGAGGCGACCCGGTCGCGACCATGAGAATGATGCTGCGCTTCATGAAGTCCTCATCGCGACTTTACGATGCTGATCCGGCGTGATCCAAAGCCCTGCACGGGTTGATCAACCGCCAATGCTCCCTGCGGCATCATAGAATCGTTGAAGTGAATCGATGTGCTCATCCGGCGCCAGCCCGGCGTTCATGGTGACGACGGCCGCATGGGTGACGCCCATGTCGCGCAGGCGTTTCAACTGGTCAAGTTGTTTGGGGCCGGCATCCCCCAGGCCCACCATGACCTCGATGCCAATCTCATCCGGGTTGCGGCCGTGATCTTGCGCTACCTGCTGCATGGCGTCGATCTGCGCTTTCAGATTCTCATTGTAGAACGGGAACCAGCCATCGGCGATCCGGCCAACCCGATCGATGACCTGGGGTGCCATGCCTCCGAGCCACACCGGAATGTGACGCCTGGCCGGGAGTGGGTTCAGGCCGGCCTCGCTGATCTTGTGCCAGCGACCATCGTAGGAAATGACCTCGTTGGCCCACAGTTTTCGCATGACATCAATCTGCTCCTCCGAGCGCACCCCACGGTTGTGGAAGTCCTCGGACAGGGCTTCATACTCGACGGCATTCCAGCCCGTACCGACTCCGAGTCTTAGCCGGCCCCGGGACAGGACATCCAGACTCGCGGCCTGCTTTGCCACGAGGGCGGTTTGACGCTGGGGCAGAATAATGACGGCCGTAACGAGTTCCAGCGTTTCAGTCAGCCCGGCGAGGTAGCCGAACAATACAAAAGGCTCATGGAACATGCTGCTGGACGTGTATGGTCCGGACCAGTCGGGGCGGTTTTTTGTACTCGCGCCAAGCACATGGTCATACACGATCAGGTGATCGTATCCCGTGGATTCGGCGGTGGCGGCAAAGGCGGCTATCCGGTCAGGATCAGCGCCAATTTCGATCTGTGGAAAGACTGCGCCCAGCTTCATGTCTTGTACCGTGCTTTTGAGTATTTCCGTCATCAAAGCATGACCCGCAGGCGCACACAAGACGCGAGAATCGATGCGTCCCGGAACACGACCAGTCATCGACAGACGCGGTGCTGGTTCGGTAAGCTGATGGTGAAAGCCCTTGGCGAGTCAAGCCCTTGGCGAGTAAAGCGCTTGGCGCATGGTAGAGCCCTGGCGTATAGGCAGGCAGTCGACGTCCTGCCGGGAAGCTTCCGGCCCCCAGAGAGCCGCCCGGAACTTCCATGAAGGCCGATGATGATTCATCGGACGATTGACCTGAACCGGGAGCAGAACAATGATCGAAGGAGCCTGTCACTGTGGTGAGGTTCACTGGCGGCTTGACGCGGTGCCCGATTCGGCCACGGCGTGCAACTGCACGGTGTGCCGTCGTTACGGTGCGCTTTGGGCCTATGATTTCGAGGGCGAGGGGATCACCGTGTCGGGCCCAACGACGGTTTATTCCCGAGGCAGGATGATCGGGTTTCACTTCTGCGGATCCTGTGGCTGCATCGCCTACTGGCGATCACTGATCGCCGAGGAAGGGAATCGGCGTCGTATTGCGGTCAATCTCCGTCTGACTGAACCTGACGAGATCGCGCAGGTCGCGATCGATCACTTTGATGGGCTCGTCAGCTTTGATGATCTTCCACGAGATGGAAAGTGCGTTGCGGACTATTGGTTTTGAGCGGGTAGCGTCCGGTGCCATGAAGCAGATCATCGTCAGACCCTTCGTGCCCGGTGAGTGGCAGCAATACCGGGACCTTCGCCTGCAGGCGCTGCGGGATTCGCCGGACGCCTTTGCCAGCACCTATGAGGACAGCAGCCTGATCCCCGATGATGCCTGGCGTGAGCGGCTTGCACGCGCAGACCCTGAATTCGACCTGCCCCTAGCCGGACTGCACGATGCCTCGCTCTTCGGTATGGCCTGGGCAACCATCCATAAGGATCAGCGCAACATGACTCATCTCTATCAAATGTGGGTTGCCCCCGATGTTCGTGGGCTTGGCATGGGCAGGATGCTTCTTGATGCCGCGCTCAACTGGGCTCGCGGACGAGGATGTGATGCCCTGGTACTTGATGTCACCAGTGGTGACCGGCCCGCTCGAAGGCTCTATGAGGCTGCGGGTCTGCTGCCAGTCGGTGAACCAGCGCCGCTACGGCCCGGTTCGGTATTGCAGACCCAGTCAATGAGATACGACTTGTCACGGAGTTTCAGATGACAGCCTTGAGTGTGCCCGTCCCAGGCACGCGGTGGTCGTGCAAGTAAGTACTCTCGCTGGCACCCAGGGAAGCCCTGATTGATTGGAAAAAGACTTTAATCAGAGGTTCCCTCGTATGAGTGAATTTCCATGACAGTCTTGTGTGATCTGGAACAGTCCGGGCCAGGGCGGTAGATCTGATATGGGCTGGATCGAAACCGAACGACTGCTGCTGAGACGGTTCAAACCCTTCGATGAGCCATCGATGCGGCAGGTTTTCATGGACCCGAAGGTCATGCAGTACAGCATGGGGACGAAGTCAGTTGAGGACGTCGGGCAATGGCTGAGTGCCCGGCTGACAGAAGATCCCAGGGATACGGGAAGTCGCATCTTTGCGGTCACGCTGCGTTCTGGCGGTTCCGCCATCGGTTACTGCGGTGTGACCGATACGCCAGATATAGACGGAGAAGAGTTGCCAGAGATTGGTTATCGTCTGCGTCGTGATGCCTGGGGGCGTGGGTATGGCACAGAATCGGCGATCGCGGTTCGCGACTACGCATTCTCGACGCTGGGCAAGACCCGACTCGTTGCGCTGATAGATCCGGATAATCTGGCATCCATTCGCGTCGCCGAGAGGCTCGGGATGGTCTTCTTGAAACAGATCATGTTGCCTGGCTACGATCACCCGGATCACCTTTATGGCCTGTGGCGTGGATAGACCCCGGACATGCGCGCGTTCTTACTGATCTTCTCCGGACTGCCCGGGACCGGCAAGTCCACACTGTCGGAGCGTCTGGCGGCACCACTGAATGCGGCATGGCTCAGAATTGATACGATCGAGCAGGCGCTCAGGGACCTTTGTGGCATTGAGGTGCAAGGCGAGGGATACCGGCTGGCCTATCGACTGGCCCGGGACAATCTCCGAGCGGGACGGAACGTCATCGCGGATTCCTGCAACCCCATTGCCCTGACGCGAACCGAGTGGCGGTCCGTTGCGGCCGCTGAGGACGCTGGCTGCATCAATGTAGAGGTGATCTGTTCCGACCCGACGGAACATCGGTATCGAGTCGAACATCGGCAGGTGGGTATTTCCGGCCTTGCGCTTCCGACGTGGCAGAATGTGCTGGACCGGGAATATCACCCATGGGACCAGGAGCGCATCGTCGTTGATACGGCGGCCATGACGATTGAACAAAGCTGCACCAGGGTTCTCGAGGAACTGTCCGGGAGGAACATCTATTGAGGCGCTTTCGACGATGTCTATTGAACGTACGGATACCAGATGTGGTTGATGGCTGGCTGAGATAGACTGGGTGCTGAATCACCGGTCTGTCCCTGGCAGGGTTGACCGCCTATCCACCGGACACCAACTGTGTTCAGATTAATCCACCAACAGGGAGTGACCGACATGGCCATTACACTCTACGACATCAGCGTTCCGAATTACCTGCAGATTCTGGGCGCGGCATCCGGTTTTCTGGCCAGGGGCAGGGAACACTTTGAGGCGAACCAGCTCAGCCTGGACGAATTGGTCGAGACCCGTATTTTTGACGATATGCTGCCGCTTCGATTTCAGGTCGTCTCAACCGCCCATCACTCCCTTGGGACCACGCGAGCGATGGCCTCTGGCGAATTTGCGCCACCATCGAGCATGCCGCACCTGGACTACCAGGGGCTTGAGGATCTGATCAAGGAGGCACAGGCGGAGATTCAGGCGCTGACCCCGGACGCCGTCAATGCTCATGAGGGTGGCGAGATTCTGTTCAAGATCGGCGGCAATTCACTCGCCTTTACGACTGAAGATTTCGTCAGCTCTTTCTCGATGCCCAACTTCTATTTCCATGCCACGACGACCTACGACATCCTACGCTCGAAAGGTGTACCCATCGGCAAGCGGGACTTCATCGGCAAGATGCGGATGAAGGGTTGATACGTCACATTTTCATGGAAGTGCGGTTCCGACACTCTACCCCGGGCAGACCTTCGTGCACTACGACCGCGTGCCTGACACGGGTACGCTCAGGGTTGTTCGGGATGCAGATTGCGGCGTGAAATGATCGGTGCCGCTGCCACGGTCAGGCAGGCGTCAGGCGCAGATGCGGGCTTGATTGTTGAACTGTATAACCAGTACGTGCTGCAGTCGACTGCAACCTTTGAGGAAGAGCCCGTTGATGCGCCAGGGATGACATCCCGCATCGCTCGGATACAGGAGGCGGGGTTACCCTGGTTGATTGCGGAGATCGATGGAGAATTCGCTGGCTACGCCTACGGCGCCCCCTGGCATGGTCGGTCCGCCTATCGCCATGCGATTGAGGTCAGCATCTATCTGGACCACAGGGCCATGGGGCAGGGGACGGGTACTCTGCTCTACAGAGCGTTGTTTACTGCGCTCCGGCAACGGGATATCAAGACGGTGATCGGTGTCATCGCATTGCCCAACGATGCCAGTGTCGCACTCCACGAGAAACTCGGGCTGCGAAAGGCCGGCCAGCTCGATCGAATTGGATTGAAATTTGGGCGTTGGATCGACGTGGGATTCTGGCAGGGCCGGCTCGACAGCCAGGAGCCGGACCTTTGATGACCAACGGCTGGCCAAACAGAGCAGGTTGATCAATCAGAAAGGAACCTTTATCTCAGTTCTGATATTCTGCCCCGGCGTAGGAAAGGTGGGACAAATGTGGAAATAGCACCAAAACCAGAAAACGAAGCCAGAAGGCTCGAAGTGCTTCAGTCGCTGGGCCTGTTGAATACGCCACGGGAAGAACGCTTCGACCGGTTTACCAGGTTCGCCCAACGACTGTTCGATGTACCGATTGCCTACATCAGTCTGATTGATGAAGACGTTCAATGGTTCAAGTCGATCCAGGGTGTCGATATCGAACAGACCCCCCGTGATGTCTCCTTCTGCAGCCATACGATATTGAATGACAACATCGTCGTCGTCAGCGATCTCACCGAGGATCGTCGCTTTCGTGACAATCCGGTTGTGATCTCGCCGCCTTATATTCGCTTCTATGCAGGCGTCAGGCTGCTGGTGCGTGACGAACTGGCGATTGGCACCCTTTGTATCATGGATACCAAGGTGCGTTCGTTGTCGTTCGAGGATCGTGAGATCCTGAAGGACCTGGCAGGGATGATCGAACAGGAGTTCATGGCTCATAGTATGGCGACCACGGACGAACTTACCGGCCTTTCGAACCGACGTGGCTTTCGGGCCATCGCCCAGCATGGCATTTCATTGTGTCGTCGCATGGACAAGTCGGCCACCCTGATGTTCTTTGATCTGGATGGGTTCAAGGCTGTCAACGATAACTTCGGGCATGCCGAGGGGGACAAGGTGCTTCGTGATATCGGCCAGATACTGCTGCGGGAATTTCGAAATTCAGATGTGGTGGCGCGGCTGGGCGGTGATGAATTCTGCGTGTTGCTGACAGGTACCAATGCTGAACATATCGAGAAACCACTGGCCAACCTTCAATCGGCGATTCACGAGGAGAACATGAACGTTCCCTACGATATTGGTTACAGCGTGGGGACGGTGGCCTTCGACCCGACCAAGCATCAGAAGATTGATGATCTGCTGATGGAGGCCGATGCCGCCATGTACCGTGAAAAAAAAGCCCGCAAGCTCGAACAGGACACCCGCAAGCGATAGTCGATCCGTTGGCGCGCCCGGCGACGGAGATCTGCTGTCCATCCGTACAAGGCATCGCCTTCTCGGATCAATTCATGGATGCTGACAGCTTCTTGACGTCCAAGGGGCCACAGCGGCCGTATAATAGGGGGCAGCCAGCCCCGGGCTGTTTGCCATTGACCTTCTTGAGTCTGGACTATTGATGAATCGAATCATAGGAATACTGTTGCTGATCGCGGTCAGTCTGTATGGTTGCGGCGGTGACGAAGTTGCGCCCGGGTCGCAGGATGAAGGCAAGTCGGGCGCCAGGTCATCGGAGAACGCCACGGAGCAGGCGCAGCGGCCCGGCAAGACCGGCACGGCCGAACCAGGTGAGCGGCGTACCGGAGCCGGTGAACGGGGTCAGAGACCCGGTGCTGCTGCCGATGGAGCAGATGTCAGCCGCGAAGAACGAGCCCGGCAGATTCAGGAACGAATGGCCCAGTTCAAGGATCGTCCGGTTCCGGTGGCGGTCACCACCGTCGAACGTGGCCGAGTCGATGCGTTCTACTCTACCACGGCATCGCTGACGGCTGAGGAAGAAGCCTCTATCGTTGCCAGAACCCAGGGCGTTGTAGAAGCCATCTTTGTCGAAGAAGGCGATTTCGTCGATGCCGAGACCCCGCTGGCACAACTCGATACCGATATGCTGGAACTTGAGGTGGCCAGGACGCGCACCAACGTTGAGAGCTTTGAGCGGGCCTATCAGCGTGCCAGTCAGCTTCGTGAGACCAGGATGATCTCCCCGGAAGCCTACGATCAGGCGCGATACAACCTGGACAGAGAAAAGGCGACGCTGGCGCTGCAGCTTTACCAACTGGAAGAAGCCACCATTCGTGCCCCTATTGATGGTGTCATCACCCGCCGCCTGATCAAGCTTGGCAATACCCTGGCGCCCAATTCCGCGGCGTTCGAGATCAAGCGTGCCGACACCATCGAGGCCATTTTGAATGTGCCTGAAAAGGAACTGGTCAAGATCAGTAGAGGGCAGCTGGCCCGGGTGAGCATCGATGCGCTTAATGAACGGGAGTTTGAAGGGGTTGTGAAGAGGGTGGCCCCGGAAGTGGATCCAACCTCAGGCACGTTTCGAGTGACGGTCGCGTTGGACAACCCAGACCGTGTGTTGAAGCCAGGTATGTTTGCCAGGGTAAGCGTTCGTTACGACTCGAACGACAACACCCTGCTGGTCGCCCGGGAAGCCGTTGTGACCCAGAAAGATGAAAGCGCTGTGTTCGTCGTGCGTGGCGGTATTGCGACACGCCAGATCGTGCGCACCGGCTACGAAATGGACAGTCAGGTGGAGCTCCTGGACGGCGTGGGCGAAGGCGAGCAGGTGGTCATCACCGGCCAGGGCGGTTTACGAGACGGCGCCTCCGTGCGCGTCGTACCCCTGTAATCCCGGTGGGCGTGGTCGCTGGTTCAATTGCGAGGCCCGTGACGGTGGCGATGGCCACATTGGCCGCGGTGCTTTTTGGGGCGCTGTCACTGGATAATCTCGGTCTCAACCTGCTGCCCGAACTGACGTACCCCACCCTGACGGTCAGGACCGAGTTCGAGGGGGCGGCGCCGGCGGAAGTCGAGGAACAGATCACCCGCCGCCTTGAGCAGCGGCTCGGCGTGATCAGCGGCGTCCGCAAGATGCATTCCATTTCTGCTGCCGAGCGGTCGGACGTCGTGCTGGAATTCGTCTGGGGCTCGGACATGGACATTGCGGCCATCGAAGTTCGCGAGAAACTCGATCTCGTATCCCTGCCGCTGGATGTGGAACGGCCCTCGATCCTGCGCCTCAATCCAAACCTGGACCCCATCTTTCGCCTGGCGCTGACCCGCAAGGAGCCACTTCGTGATCCCGTCTATGATCTTCAGACGTTGCGCCGGTTTGCGGACGACTTTCTGAAGCGGCGCCTTGACCCGGTCTCCGGCGTGGCTGCGGTCATCATCGGGGGTGGCTACGAGGACGAGGTCTCCGTCAGCGTGGACCAGGAGAAACTGGCCCAGCTGGGCATCACCATTTCAGCGCTGGGACAGCGCCTCAGCAACACCAATGTCAACCTGTCCGGTGGCAGACTGACTGATGGCACGCAGGAATTTCTGATCCGTACGGTCAATCAGTTCACTTCTATTGAAGCCATCCGGGACACGATCATCTTTCAGAACGAGGGTCGAATCCTGCGTCTTCGAGATGTCGCCCATGTCACCGAGGGTCAGAAGGAACGTGACTCCATCATGCGGGTCAACGGACGCGAGGCGATTGAAATCTCGATCTACAAGGAGGGTGATGGTAACACCGTCTCGGTGGCCGAAAACATCCGTCAGCGACTGACAGAGATACAGGAAGTGTTGCCACCCAACTTCGAACTGGTGACGATCTACGATCAGTCCACCTTCATCAGTGCGGCGATAGATGAGGTCAGGACCGCAGCGCTGATGGGCGCGGTTCTGGCGATTCTGGTGCTGTTCCTGTTTCTGCGTGATCTGCGCAGTACGTTGATTGTGACCGCCACCATTCCCGCATCGGTGATGGTGACGTTCGGCATGATGGATCTCAATGGAATCAGTCTCAACGTCATGAGCCTCGGCGGCATTGCGCTCGCGGTGGGGATGCTGATGGACAATGCCATCGTCGTACTGGAGAACATCTCACGGCACAGGTCCGAGGGTCGAAGCATCAAGGAGGCCGCGCGCCTCGGTGCATCCGAGGTCGGAGGCGCGGTCATGGCGTCCACGCTGACGACGATCGCTGTCTTTCTGCCACTGGCGTTCATCGAAGGGATTGCGGGCCAGTTGTTTGAGGATCAGGCTTTGACGGTGGCGTTTGCACTGGTGGCCTCGCTGATCCTGGCGTTCACGCTGATACCGATGTTGTCTTCGATTGAAGGCCAGGCAGCAGATGCCCCGGTCGGCGACACTTCTGACCAGCCACGACGAATCTGGCTGTTGCCGCTCGTATGGCTGTTCGTGGAGGGGCCGCGTCTGGTTCTGGTGCTGATTCTGCGGCTCTTGAGGATCGTGGTCGGGCTGCTGCGGACGGTTCTCACACCCTTTTTGGATGGGTTTGATCTGGTCTACCAACACGCCGCCCGGGGCTACGCACGGTTGCTCTCGCTGGCACTCGACTTTCGCCTCACGGTGATTGCGGCGGCGCTGGTCGCTCTGCTCGGCAGCCTGGCAGTCATTCCGCTGATGTCATTCCAACTGATTCCACCCCTGGCGCAGGGTGAGTTCAAGGTGGACTTTGAGCTGTCCCCGGGAACGCGTCTGGCGCTGACGGACGCTACGCTCAACAGTGTTTCTGAACACCTGGCCGAACTGGGTGTCATCGACAAGACGTATTCGGTGGCGGGTACCGGTGGGCGACTTGACGCCTCTGCGGTCAGTGGTGGCGAGAACATTGGTGGGCTGAACGTGGTGCTTGCCAGGGACGCGACCAGTGAGGACGAACAAGATGCCATGTTTGTGGTGCGTCAGGTGCTGGAGGATGTGCCGGATGCACAGTACACGCTGTCACGGCCACAGTTGTTCACGTTCTCCACACCCCTTGAGATCGAAATCAGTAGCACCAGCCTAGACGATATCGGGATGGTTGCCGATGAACTGGTGCGGCAGATGGCAGAATCCACGACATTCTCCGACGTTGAGTCATCCATGCGCGCCGGATATCCCGAGATCCAGATCGAGTTCGACCAGGACCGGGCTGCCGCTCTTGGCCTGTCGGTACCAGAGGTAGCCAACCTCGTTGTGCGCAAGGTCAAGGGAGATGTCCCGACGGAATTCACCTGGCAGGATCGAAAGATTGATATCCGGGTCCGGCTTGCGGAGGACAAACGGAACTCCGTTGCGGACATCGAAGACATTGTTATCAATCCGGCGAGTCCACGTCCTATCAGGCTGTCCAGCGTTGCCCGGGTGTTTGTCGGTGTCGGTCCGGCCGACATTCAGCGGATTGACCAGCAGCGGGTCGCGATCGTCAGTGCCGGTGTCACCGATGGGGACCTCGGCGGGGCCGCCACCGAGGTGCGCCAGCTACTGGCGGGGATCCCCCATCCGTCCGGCGTCAAGAGTTCGGTGGGCGGGCAGAATGAGGAAATGGAGGCGTCCTACAGGTCTCTGCAGTTTGCGCTCGTGCTGGCGCTGATCATGGTTTACCTGGTGATGGCGTCCCTGTTTGAGTCGCTGCTGCACCCGTTCATCATCATGTTCACGATTCCGCTGGCGGCCGTCGGTGCGATTATGGCACTTGCGCTGACGGGCACCAGCGTATCCGTGGTGGTCTTCATCGGGCTGATCCTGCTGGTTGGTATTGTGGTCAACAACGCCATCGTCCTGATTGACCGGGTCAATCAGCTGCGGCTGGCAGGGCTTGCCAAACGGGAAGCCATAGAGCAGGGGGCCGGTCAGCGGCTGCGCCCGATTCTGATGACCACCCTCACCACGGTGCTCGGTTTGCTGCCGATGGCCATCGGGCTGGGGGAGGCCTCGGAGTTACGCACGCCGATGGCGATTACCGTCATTGGCGGCCTGCTGGTCTCTACATTTTTGACGCTGATTGTGATTCCGGTGGTGTATGATCTTGTGGATCGAAAAGTAGTGAACGTTGATGCGGACTCTGTCAGAGACAACCTGGAGGTGGTCTGATGGTTCTATCTCACGCAGCAATCCGGCGACCGGTAACGGTTGTGATGTTCTTTATCGGCCTTGCCATCATCGGCATCTTTTCTGCCTTCAAGCTGGCAGTTGAACAGTTCCCCGAGCAGGAAACACCCTATGTGAGCCTCGGCATCAACCTTGCCGGTACCAGCAGCGCCGAACTGGAGCAGAACGTCACGAGGCCGGTTGAGGAAGTGCTCTCGACCATGTCCGGGGTAGAGCGGATGTTCACGTTTACCCGCCCTGGCGCAGTGCATTTCAATGTCCAGCTCAACATGGACGGCGACGTGATGGGTAAGGGGATCGAGGCCAAGGACCTGATCGAGGGTATCCGGCACCGGTTGCCGGATGATGTCAGGCAGATTCAGCTCAGACAGTACGATCCCAATACCACGCCGGTCTACAACGTGCTGATCGTGCCAGAAGGTCTGGACATGGACCACGCATTTGACGTGCTCGATGTCAACGTGCGGGCAGAACTCGAGCGCCTACCGGGCGTCCAGACGGTCAATCTGTATGGCATCCTGCAGAACTATGTCCGGATCCTGCTCGACCCGGGGCGGGTCGCGGCTTACGATCTGGACTATCGGGACATCCAGGCCCGACTCCAGTCAGAGAATTTCTTCGTCTCCGCCGGCAAGTTTGAGACCGAGCGCCGTGAGTTCCGGGTCAGGCCGCTGGGTCAGTTTGAGACCCTCGATGACATCCGAAACCTGCCAATCAACAGCAATGGCCTGAAGATCAGTGACATTGCCGAAGTGGTGCAGGTGCCCGATGATGACTTTGATCGGCGTCGGGTCAACGGTGTGAACTCCCTTGGCGTCTCGGTGTTCAAACGCCCGGAGGCCAATCTCGTTGAGGTCAGCCGCGCAATCGAGGCGGCCATGCAACGGATCAAAGGCAATGAGATCTTTGCCAATACCCAGTTTCACTCGCTGGACAGCCAGGCCGAGACGATCATCCGGTCTCTGAAGGACCTTCGGGACAGCGGCTTCATCGGTGGCCTGCTTTCCGTGATGGTCTTGTTTCTGTTTCTTCGGGACGCCAGGGTGTCGATTCTGATTGCCTCAACGGTGCCGCTGGCCCTGTGTGCCACCCTGGGGTTGATGTATTTCCTGGACATGACGCTCAATACCCTGTCGCTGGTCGGCTTGATGCTGACCATTGGTCTGCTGGTGGACAACAGCGTCGTGGTGTCTGAGGCCATTGCTATGCGTCGGCGCGACCATGGCATCAGCCCGAGGGAAGCAGCCGACCGCGGTGTCTCTGAGGTAGGTATGGCCATCGTGGCCGGGACGCTGACCACGGTGATTGTGTTCATTCCCTCGTTCATGTCGGACATGCAGCAGATCAAGGTCATGCAGACGAACATCGCGATCCCGCTCTGTACGGCGCTGATTGGCTCGCTTCTGGTCGCCCAGACCCTGGTGCCCACAGTCATGGCGCGGATGCCGATGCCCCTCGTGGAACGGCGCCATCCGCTGATCGAGAAGTTAAGTGATGTCTATGAGCGAGGGGTTCGGTTCTCCCTCGCCCACAGGCTGGCCAGCCTGATCGTGGTGATCGGGATCGGTGCGAGTGGCTGGTATGCGTATCAGCAGCTTGAGGTGGACATGAACCCGGAACAGGAGTCTTCACGGCTTGAGCTGTCCTACTATATCCGCGGCACCATGGAGATCGAATTCATGGAAGAATTTGTCGGCAGGGTGGAAGCGTACCTGCTCGGCAACAAGGAGAAGTTCGAGATCGAGAACATTTTCACGGAATACGACACGGATCGTGGCAAGACGATCATCAATCTGATCGAGGGTGGCAAGCTCGCGCCGGGCCGGGTGGAAGAAATGATCATGGCCAACATACCGGAGTTACCAAAGATCCGCCTTCGTTTTTCAAACAAGCGGCGAGGCTGGGGTGGTGGCGGTGACGACCGTGGTCTCAGTATGCGCCTGGTCGGTTCATCCACCGCTGAACTGGTCCGGATTGGTGATGACATTGTCAGCCTGCTGGAGCGCAACCCCGTGCTCAAGAATGTTCAGCATGATGGCGAATCGAGCCGGGAAGAGGTGCAGATTCGGCTGCGTCCCGAACAGGCGGGGGCGTTGGGTGTGGATGCCAACACCGTGTCTCAGGCGATCTCGGTGGCCATTGGTGGCCGCAGTCTGCGCCGTGGCTTCATCGAAGATGGCCGGGAAACCCAGATCTTCGTAGAGCTTGAAGGCAAGGACGAGGCCAACATCAACACCATCCGGAATCTACCGATCTTCCTGCCCCAGGGTGGGACGGTACCACTCGAAACGGTTGCGGATATCGTGTTTGATTCCAGCATCAGCGTGGTTCGCCGTGAGAATCGCGAGACCTCCATTAATGTGAATTTCGCCACTGCCGAAGGGCCACCCATGATGTCTCGTGGCATCGTTGAAGGGGTCATGGAGAACTATGAACTGCCACCAGGGTACCGCTGGGAATTCGGAAGGGGCTATCGGTTCGATCAGGACATGTTCTCGGATATGGCCATCAACATTGCGATTGCCGTGTTGCTCATCTACATGCTCATGGCTGCGCTGTTTGAGTCCTTGCTGTTCCCGACAACAGTGATCATCGCTATTGTCTTTTCCGTGGTGGGGGCCTGTTGGACGCTGTACCTGACAGGCACGACGCTGACTTCCATGGCGCTGACCGGAATGTTGCTGCTGGCGGGGATCGTCGTGAACAATGGCATCGTCCTGCTGAACCGGATCCTTCAGTTACGCAACTCAGGCGTTGACCGGCTGACGGCGATTGTAGAGAGCGGGCGCCATCGGCTGCGGCCGATCCTGATGACCGTATGCACCACCACGGCAGGCATGTTGCCGCTGGCGGTTGGTGAAGTCCGGGTGGGTGGTGAGGGTCCAGCCTATTTCCCGATGGCCAGAACGTTGATTGGAGGATTGCTGTTCTCTACCGTCATCACGTTGCTCATCCTTCCCCTGATCTATGTGCTGTTTGACGACATACGAAATGCCTGGCAACGATTCTGGCTTGAGACCCGGCGGCGTGCCGCGGGAATCCAGGTCTAGGCTGCTCCGATCTGACGCGCCGTGCTAGTCTCCGGGAGCTACCCGGGACCTTTACCGGGTTGCCTATTCGGATTACAGTGCAAAGGTGTCTGGTGGGATTGAGGAGCAAGCATGGTGGAGCCAGAGGACGGCGCCATTGAGGCATACTGGAAATTCTTTGAGACGTTCAATTCGCGTGATTCCCGGGTCTTCGGTTCAGCCCTGAACTTCCCCCATGTGCGGGTATCGGCACGGGGCCCGGCCGCAATTCTGCCAGATGCGGATGCCCACGCCGCCAGCATGAACTATGGGCGCATTCTGGCCTCCGGCTGGCATCATTCGGTGGGCGCTGAACCGGAAGTCGAGCAGGTGTCACCCCACAAGGTGCACATCAGCGGTGGCTGGACACGATTTAATGAGACTGGCCAGGCTATTCTAAAGAACAGGGTGACCTACATCATTACCCTGGTCGATGGCCACTGGGGTATCCAGTCCCGTTTTGGCATCGACCCTGGCGATGACGTGGCAGCCGATGACACGTCCGCAGCTCACACCGTGAAGACCGCCTTTGAACTCATGGGCACCGACAATCCGCGCGCGGCACACTTTTTCCACTATCCCCACATCGTGGTCAATCCGGGTGATATCGAGAGTATCGACACGCCCGATGACCTTGCCGCCGGCCTGCCTGGCAGTGCCATGATGGTCACCAATGTTGAGACAATCCAGGCGGGCCCGACCGGTGTGAACGTGTTGCTGGATGCCACGTTTGGAGAACGAATCGTTGAGGCGCTTGTGCTCGTGACTCTGGTCGATGGACGCTGGGGAATCAAGAGTCGTTCATTGATCATGTCCTGAAGCCAGCAAAGAACGGGCCCGCATCATCACGTACCGGGCCCTGCAATGGCCGGACTACCGGTTGAAACCTGATCAGACTCATGGTTAATGTGAGTCCGGTTCTTTATGATTTCGATTTTTGCATGGAGTGATGAACATGGCATTTTATGAACTGCGTCAATACCGGATACTGCCCGGCAAGATGGATGACTGGATCGCCTTCATGGAGGAAGTCATCATCCCGTTTCAGGTCAGCAAGGGTATGATCATCACGGGAAGCTATCGCGATGAGGAAGACGATACCGCCTACTACTGGACCAGGCGGTTCGAGAGCGAAGCATCACGCAAGGCCCTCTATGAAGCTGTCTATCAGAGCGATACCTGGAAGAACGACATTGGTCCAAAGATTCCGTCCATGATGGATACCACCGGAATCAATGTCACGCGAATCGTGCCAACGCCTCGCAGCGTGAGCCAGTAGACTGGCGATGTCTGAAACGGGCCCTGATGACCTGATCAGGTTGGCCAATCAGCAGATGCCATTCGGGAAGTTCAAGGGCAGGTGTCTGGTAGACGTCCCGGAGGAGTATCTGCTCTGGTTTTCGAAACGTGGCTTCCCTGCTGGCAAACTGGGAGAACTGATGGGACTGATGCTGGAGATCAGAGTCAACGGCCTGGAGCATCTCGTTCGCCCTCTGAAGCACCAGGGCAACCGGTTCGAGGACCGGGGCGCGTGATCCGGGTGTAAGCAGTGCCTTCAAGCTATCTGATCGACACGATCTATCTGCTGCTGGCTGCGGTCATCGTGGTGCCGCTGGCGCAGGTGGTACGTCTGGGTGCGGTACCGGGTTTTGTCCTTGCCGGCGTCCTCATCGGCCCGGCCGGACTGGGCCTGATCGGGAACCTCACCGAGATTCACCATCTGGCGGAAATCGGCGTGGTATTCCTGATGTTCTTCATCGGCATGCAGCTGAAACCGGCGAGACTGTGGCAGATGAGGCGCTATGTGTTCGGCCTTGGCCTGGCGCAGGTGTTGGTTGTGGGCGCCCTGCTGATGGTGATATCGGGATGGTTTTTCGATCTGTCCTGGGAAGCAGCCTTGCTGATTGGTGCTGCCATGGCCTTGTCCTCGACCGCGTTCGTGTTGCAGATACTGTCCAGTCAGCGGCTCATGACCACCATCTACGGCCGCGCGGCGGTTTCGGTGCTGTTGCTTCAGGACCTTGCAGTGGTTCCCCTGCTGGCGCTGGTCCAGATGATGGCGGCGGCCGATACGGGTGTGGACACCGTACCAGCACTTGCGGTGCTCAAATCAGTCGCCCTGGTGGTGGCAGTGGTCGTGGCTGGCCGCTATCTGCTCGACCCTGTCTTGAGGCGCATCGCGATGACCGGGTTGCCGGAAGTCTTTACCGCTTCGGCGGTGCTGCTGGTTCTGGGCGTATCGCTGTTGACCCAGAGCGTGGGGCTGTCGATGGCGATGGGCGCCTTCATGGCCGGTCTGCTGATGGCAGATTCTACCTATCGTCATCAGGTGCAGGCAGAGATTGCACCATTTCGGGGGCTGCTATTGGGGCTGTTCTTCATGACCATGGGCATGGCTCTGTCTATAGATGCCCTGGTCGCGGCGCCGCTGCTTATTGCGGGCGGCGTCCTGGGTCTGCTGGTGATCAAGACCATCGGTATGATCCCTCTTGCGCTGATGTTCGGCATGACGCCCCGCAATGCCCTGGCAGTTTCATTGCTGCTGGCCGAGAGTGGTGAATTTGCACTGGTTCTGCTGGCGCTGGCATATCAGTCCGATCTGTTGGCCAGCGGGGTGTATCAGCAGGTGCTGGCCATCGCGATCATGAGCATGTTATTGACGCCGGTGCTGGCGTGGCTGGCGCAGCTGCTGGTGCCCCGGGGCGTCGCTTCTCCGCCGCCGGAGAAGATCCCGGACGATGCGCCGGTTGTCGTGGCGGGCTTTGGGCGCGTGGGGCGACGCATCGGTGACATCCTGACGATGGCAGAACAGCCCTACGTGGCCCTGGATGCGAACCCCGGCGTTGTCGACCGTGGTCGTCGGGAGGGGCTGCCCGTCTTTTTTGGTGATGTCAGCAAACCGGAGGTGCTGACATCGGCTGGCGCGGCGAATGCAAACGTGATCATCCTCACGCTCAATGACATTGAGGCCACCGAGGTCCTGCTGTCGACCCTGCGTGAGCAATACCCGGACAAAACCATTTTTGTGCGCGGCCACAGTCTGTCCCAGTGTCTGACGTTGCGCCGGTTGGGGGCCTCCGGCGCGGTCTCTGAAAACGTGGAAGCGAGCATTGAACTGGGAAGGCTGGTACTGTCAGCTCAGGGACTCGCAGATACCAGGAGTGACGCCATCGTTGAAAAATTCAGGGATCGCTATCGGTCACAAATTGAGGACGCGACGCTTTAGAATCTATGAACAAAGCAGTCAGGTTGGTGATAAAAGGGCGAGTCCAGGGCGTATCCTACCGCTACTGGGCAAGTGGCGAGGCACAGGCAAGGAGGCTGGCCGGGTACGTTCGGAACCGTTCCGATGGTGCGGTAGAGGCTGAATTTCATGGGCCATCGGCGGATGTGGACGACATGGTCAGTGCCTGCCACCAGGGCCCGGCGTTCGCCCGGGTCGATTCGGTTGATGTCCTCGACGTGGCCTATGAGAACGATCACCGGTCGTTTGAGATCCGGTCGACGGTTTGACGTCAGGGCGGGTCCGGCAGGATGGGGGCAGATTGATTCAATGGTGACGAAAGATCGAATTGGGATTTGCCTGTGGCTGCTGGTTTACGGCATTGTTCTGCTCTGGTCGGCCATCGAGCCAAAGGACCGGATCACCTGGTGGCTTGAGGTTAGCCCGGCGATGATCGGGCTGGTGATCCTGGTCTGGACCTGGCAGCGATTCAGGCTGACGACACTGTTGTATGTACTGATCCTGCTGCATTGCCTGGTACTGATGGTAGGTGGGCACTATACCTACGCCGAGGTCCCGTTGTTCAATGACCTGAAGTCGGTCTTTGGTTTCGAGAGAAACAACTACGACAAGCTGGGACACTTCATGCAGGGTTTCATGCCCGCTATTCTGGCCCGGGAAATCCTCATCCGTCTCCAGGTCACGAAATCGCGACCCTGGATGGTGTTGTTTGTGATCTCCGTGTGCCTTGCCTTCAGTGCGTTGTATGAACTCATTGAATGGGGTGTCGCACTCATTTCCGACGAGGCAGCAGAGTCATTCCTCGGAACCCAGGGCTATGTCTGGGACACCCAGTCAGATATGGCCTGGGCGTTGTTTGGTGCAACGACCGCGCTGGTGCTGCTGTCCCGCTGGCATGATGTGGCGCTGACAAGAATAACCGTGGAAGCAGAGCACAAGGTACAGATTGACTGAAAGTGCTGGCCCAGGGCACTTTCATGGAAATTCTGGCCGTACGCTGTGCTGACCGGAAAACTTCCCGGCACGACTACGGCGTTCCAACCCGTGCGCGCTCAAGGCTGCTGGCCTGAAGGTCGGTTCAGGGTTCACCCTCCGGTCTTTCCTGGCGGTTACCACCAAAGACGATGTCGGTAAGGGACAACTCCCCGGCCCCGCGTTCGCTCATTCGCATCGCCGCATTCATGGAATGATGCATGGGGAAGGATGCTCGTAACCCCATCATGTCATAGTCAGCGTTCATCGCATCCTTGAGCCAGGTGGTCCCCAGTGGATTGTGTTGTGCAAGGTCAAGGCACAGGCGTTGTACTTCGGCCTCGAGTTCATCAGGAGGAAACACGCGGGTCACCAGCCCGATCTTCTGCGCCTCCTTGGCCGTGATCAGCCGCCCGGACAGCAGCAGGTATTTCGCCTGCCGCATGCCGAGCATCCACACCCACAGCGGCAGGCTGGTGACGCCGCCCACCCGTTGAGCCTGATGGCCAAAGGTGGCGGTGTCGGCGGCAAAGGCGATGTCGCAGAGCATCTGAAAGTAGCAGCCAGTGGCGATGGCCGGGCCCTGCACCTGGGCAACCGTGGGCTTGGAGTAGTACCAGATGCGCAGGTAACGATCGCTGATCTTGCGCAGGGCCGAAGCGGCATCATTCAGTCGCCAGCTTTTCTGGCCATCCGGTGGCGTGGTGTAGGGGTTATCCCGCAGATCGTATCCGGCGCTAAAGGCAGTACCGGAGCCTTTGAACAGGACGACCCGTACATCGTCGTCTGCCTCGGCGGTATCAAGCGCATCATCGAGTTCCTCAAGCAGTCTGGTATTGAGCGCGTTGCGCTTGTCCGGGCGGTTGAAGGTGATGCTGCAGATGCGATCCTGGATGTCGTAAATGAGGAAATCATAGGTTGGCATGATCTGGCTCTCCTTTAGAGGATGAGAACGTCCTGACTAGCCCGCAATGGCGACATCGGCGAAACGAATGGCTGGCATCAGGGCGCTTCGCTGCAGGTTCCAGTAGGGCTGGTTGCCAATTGCGGCAACTTTCTTCAGCATCTGATAGAAGTTGCCGGCCACCGTGATCTGCCGTACGGGCTGGACCCGCTTTGAGTCCCTGCAGAGATATCCCGCCGCGCCGAAACTGAACTGGCCGGAGGCGGCATTGGCACCGGAGTGAAGCCCGGTCAGATCGGTTATTTCAAGATACTCTCCGGCACCGAGTTCATCCGGTCCCGATGAACCCGGATCGATCGTCAGTTGATGCAGCCCAACTCCAAGCCGGGACTTGGTGCCCCGATAGGCATGCCCGGTTGTCGCCAGCCCGAAGTGTGCCGCCGTTGCACTGTTGTGAATCAGCGTTTCCAGCCTGCCGTCGTGGATCAGTGGTAGCTTACGGGTCGGGGTTCCTTCCGAGTCGAACATTGAATAGCCAAATCCCTCGGTGATCAGTGGATCATCAGAGAGTCTTAACTTCTCATCAGCGATCACGGCCCCCACTTTGTCACGCATCGGGTTCACTCCGTCCTTGGCGGACTGCCCGGAGAACATCATCGTAAAGGTGTGAAACAGGTCGACCTGGCATTCCCGGTCAAAGATCACGTCATAGTGGCCACTTGCAACGGGTTTGCCGTGGAGCAGCCCGACGCATCGTTCCCAGGCCTCGTCAACGATTTCTTCATGGTGCAGATCAGAGAACAGGCGAGACGCCCGGCCGGTGCCCTCCATGATGTTGACCTCGCCCTCGGTCATCAGCGCGTAGGCAGAGGCCATGCACATCTTTTGTCTGGACGAGGCGCTCAGGCCAGCACTGGTATAGACCCGGCGTTCTACCGTGGTGTCCTGGACGCCGTTGCTGGGCACGTTCCTGACGTTCTTCCGGGCCGCGAGGTCCCGCTCCAGTGCCAGTGCAAATTCAATCTTGCTTTCGACCGGTGTACTGTCCGCGGGGCAGAGCATGGCGTCATCCGTGGTCAGTGTGCCGCTGGTGGGCAGGATCTTCTCGTCCGGCTCGAGCTTGGCGAAGCTGGCGTTCTGCAGTGCCTGGTCGACCATTGTATTGAGCGCGTCGACGTCGGCGGCCTCGCTGTAGGCGGTGCCTACCCGGTCGTCCTTGATGACCCGTAGCCCGAAGACCCGGCTCGAACTGACCTTGTGTTCCTCGAGTTCACCGTCCCGGGCGCGCAGCATCAGCGCCCGGCCCTCGTCGACGATGATGTCGCCCTCGGCACCTGCCTGGCGGACGCGCGCCAGTACAGAAGCTGCGATATCGTCTATGTCCATTCAGGCATTCCCCCCAACCAGGATGTCATCGACCTTCAGGCTGGCCTGGCCCACAGTGGTCGGCACGGCCCCGGAAATGGAACCACACATGCCGCAGGCAAGTGAAAAGTCCCTGCCCACCATGGAGATGGTCTTCAACACGGCCGGGCCGGTGCTGATCAGCGTCGCTGCCTTGACAGGATATCGAATCTTGCCGTCCTCGACGTAATAGCCTTCCTGGACTGCGAAGTTGAACTCACCGGTTCCGGGCTGCACGGAACCGCCGCCAAGGTGCGATGCATACAGGCCGCGATCGATTGAGCCGATCATGTCATCGAGTTCCGCATCGCCGGGCTCAATGAACGTGTTACGCATGCGGGAAGCGGGCGCAAACCGATAGTTCTGGCGCCGGCCGGATCCCGTGCGGGCATAGCCCGTCTTCTCTGCCCCCAGGCGGTCAGCCAGAAAATGGGTCAGCCTGCCGTCCTTGATGAGCTGGGTACGCTGGGTTTCCATCCCCTCATCGTCAATGTTGATCGATCCCCATTCATTGGTGATCGTGCCATCATCCACGGCGCTGACGACCGGGTTCGCAATCATCTGGTCCATCTTGTCGTGAAATACGGACGCCTTCTTGGCGACCGATGTGGTTTCGAGCAGGTGGCCACAGGCTTCATGAAAGATCACCCCGCCGAAACCATTACCGAGGACCACCGGCATCCGTCCGGATGGGCACGGCCTTGCCGAGAGGTTAACGAGCGCCTGGCGCGCTGCCTCGCCACCCGTTTTCTCGGCACTGATGCGGCCTTCGATTTCCCAGCCAAGCAAGCCGCCTTCATTGGATGAACCGGTCGCCTGTTCGCCGCCATCGGTGGCGTAGGCCGTGAGGCTGGCGCGCACGTAGTTTCGTGTGTCTGCGGTGTGCAGCCCTTCGCTGTTGAACAACTCAACGGACTGTTCCCGCTGCAGGCAGTGGCCCCTGGTCTGGGAGATCATGTTGCTGGCGGCCCGGGCTGTCCTGTCGGCGGCCAGAAGATAGGCCACCTTGCCTTCAATCTCGGGATCCAGTGACAGCCTCTTCTGCGCAGGATGGTGTTCGACCGGCGCCCGGAAGTCGAAGCTGCGTGCGGAATTCACCGGATCGCGCAGGTCCTTGGCCGCCAGTTCGGTAATGATACGCTTGAGTTCCTCCTCTTCGGTCCGGTTCGTATAGCCATACAGAACCTTGGCCCCGTACACGAGCCGGATGCCAATCCCGAAATCGATACCGGACTGAACGGCCTGGACCTCACTCGAGAGCGTATCAACATTGCTGACGTGATTACGCTCGATGAACAGTTCCGCGAAGTTCGCGCCTTGTGCCAGGGCGTGGTCAATGGCCTTGTCAGCGATACGAGTATCCAGCATGGGCGAGTCCTGTAGAATGTAAGACTATTCTATGCAATGCCGGTGCGGGTGCCAAAGGGTTGTGACGGATCAGAAAGTGCTCGGCCAGATTGACGGGACAACGTTCCAGAATTCGCAGATCGATGTCAGTCTACTCCCGCATGTGCAGGAACTGGATTTCACTCCGCTTGAAGCCCGATACGTTCGGCTCCGGGCAGGGCTTGCGCTGTCGGCCTTGCTGGCGGTGCTGGCGCTGTATATCGCCGAGGGCCTTGTTGTTTTCATGATCCAGGGTCGGGATGCCTGGCCCCTCTTTCTCGCTGGACTCGTGGTCCTGACAGGCATTACCATCGCCTACCCCTGGTACCGATACCGCGCCGCCCGGGCAATGGGATACGCCGTGCGTGAGCAGGATATCGCGCTGCGCTCTGGGGTGTTCTGGTTACATCAGACCATACAGCCCATTCGACGCGTGCAGCATGTTGAACTGACCCGCGGCCCGCTGGAAAAGCGCCTGGGTCTCGCCAGGCTGTCGCTTTACGGTGCCGGTTCTACCGGTGCCACGTTTCGGATTCCCGGTTTGTCGCTGCGT
Source organism: Pseudomonadota bacterium (assembly GCA_027624035.1). Classification (GTDB taxonomy): domain Bacteria; phylum Pseudomonadota; class Gammaproteobacteria; order Pseudomonadales; family Azotimanducaceae; genus UBA7455. The sequence continues at coordinate 30,928 of JAQBUI010000022.1, forward strand.
ACGGCCTCCAGACTGAGGCGACTGGTATTGCGACACTCGGACCAATGAGCGGAACCACGGGTGACTGGTCCAGGCTGTCGGTCTGGTCCGTTATTGCGTTTTCGTTCAATACTCTCGGTTCCGTGGCAGGCAGAACGACCAATCTGCTGGCTGCGCTGCCGGCCGTTGTGGCGGTGTATTCGGGCGTGGGGCTGGCGGGGCTTGGTGCCGTGGCCGCCTTCAGCACTGCGCTGATCATCGGCGTTGCGGTACTCAAATACCGGAACTTCCAATACCTTATTGGCGATTCGAGCATCCAGGTCAGGCAGGGCGTTGTCGCGAAACGTCATCTGGACCTTGAGTTCCGGCGGGTTCAGAACCTGAACATCGAGCAACCGGTCTACTTTCGTCCGTTCCGGCTGGTGAGCCTCAAGGTCGAAGGTGCGGGCTCTTCGACCGAGGAGATCGTACTGTCTGCGCTGACGATTGCGGCCGCACGGGCGATCCGGGAAAAGATCAGCTCGAAGCGAGGAGATGTTGCCGCAACATCTGGCCAGGCGACTGAGAATTCCGGCAGTGACCAGGCAACTCATGATCCGCAGCGTATCCTGACCCGGTCATTGTCGGATCTTGTGATCCACGGGCTGACCAACAATCGGGCCTGGATCATTCTGGGCGGTGCGGCCGCATTCTTTGGTCAGTTCGCCGACCAGGCCATCCCGTACGCAGAACAGGACCTTGGCTTTGACCCCGGCGGTTTCATAGAGCACCTCAGTTTCCCCGGGCTGGCGCTCATTGTCATCAGTGCTTTGCTGCTGGCACTGGCAGCTACAGCGGTCCTGTCGGTGCTGGGCGCCATCATGGGTTACTGGGGGTTCGAATTGCTCCGGTCCGACGAGGGCTATCAGGCGAGGTTTGGCCTGTTCAACCGCAGGGAGATCAATGTCCTTCGTAGCCGCATCCAGGCAATTCGAATCAGGCGCGACTGGCTCGACATGTTACTGGGTCGAATGAACGTGTTGCTGGGTCAGATCCATGGTCGCTTCTCCGGCAGCGCGGACGGTCAACTATATGTCCCGTCGCTGCTTGCCGCTGAGTCAGACCGACTGGTGGCGGACGCATTGGGAGCGCCGGCGCTCGACGAAATGGAGTTTTTGCCGGTCAGCCGCCATTACCTGTTTCGGGAACTGGGCATTCTGGTGTTGTTGTACTGGCCCGCCGCGACCCTGATGTCAGTGATGCACGACACCCTGCTCGGTGTCGGGCTGGCCCTGCCGATCTTTGTAACGCACGCCGTGCTGCGGTGGGTGAGCTGGTCCCGATGGGGTATTGCTGTAACCGACGAGTTTGTTGTGGTGCGTCGCGGCGTGGTGGGCGTGGATCATTCGATCATTCCGTTATACAAGCTGCAGCGGGTCGCGATGACCCAGAGTCTGTTGATGCGCCGTAGGGGCCTCTCGACCCTGCGTCTGTGGGTCGCTTCGTACAATGCAACCGTGCCCTGGCTACCGCAGCAGTTTGTGCAACGGGTGGTAGATTTTGCGCTGTATCGGGTCGAGTCGACCAGCCGGTCCTGGATGTGAACTGCCATGGACAGCGCCACTGATGTGCCGGACCGGATTTGCGCGTACCATGAGGCGACCGATCCATGGAGCGATATCGTGAAGCGAATGGTTGTACTGTTCTGTCTGGCCCTTGCAGGTGTGACGATCGTCGGTTGCAGCACCGCACCAGAGGCACCTGCACCCGCTTTCCTGACAACCGTCGACGATGGTCACCTCGTTCAGTACCATGGCAACCCGGGTGAGTCGGCGCTCGTGACTCTGCAGCGGTTTGCGGACGTGGAGACGCGGACGCTCCCATTCGGTGAATTTGTGGTCGCAATCAACGGTGTGGTTGCCGATGGCAGCGACAGTTTCTGGGCATTCTACGTCAATGGTGAGAAATCCATGGTGGGTGCAAGAGACGTAATCGCAGGCCCCGAAGACCGTTTTTCCTGGAGGTTGACGCCCCGTCAGGTGCCATGAACAGCGTGCTGTACTGCGGCGCCTGGTCTCCTTGTGTCAGTGGCCGGATTGATGAAGTTGCGAGTCAAAGTCGGCCTTCCGGTGCTGAGCATCGAGGCAGTGGTGGAGGCAGGCATGGCTCGTTTCAGAGCGATTCTGCTCACCTGACTGACGACTTTCATGGGCTCTCACCCGTGTTGGCGGAGACCGGCTTTCGACGGCGCTGATGACGCTGATGGCCACCGCGCTCGCATTTGGCATTCTGATTGCCGCGACCTTGACGTTGTTGCTGAATCCCTGCGCCTATATCATCATGGATGATTTCCGTGCCCTGTTTATCAGGGAAGACCCGGCGATTGAGTCAGGGTAGTGAGAACACACGAGGTAGCGCAATGAGCATCATGCAGTTGAGTGGACCAGAAAAGCAGCCTGTTACGGATGAAACTGAAGTCCTTCGGGAGATGTTGTCCTGGGAGAATGCAAGGGTACTTGAACTCGGCTGCGGCGCGGCCGACAAGACCCGTTACATCGCCTCACGCCTGGGCGTGGAGGAGATTGTCGCGGCGGAGGTTGATCAGATTCAGCACAAAAAGAACCTGCGGCTCGATGGCCTGGGTAACGTTCGATTCGAGTCCTTTGGTGCAGAGGCGATCGAGGCAGAAGACGAGACCTTTGATATTGTGCTGATGTTCAAGTCACTGCACCATGTGCCGCAAACCCTGATGCCAAAAGCAATGCAGGAGATCCACCGGGTGCTCAAGCCGGGCGGGCTCGCATACTTCTCTGAACCGGTATTCGCCGGGGCGTTCAACGAGATCATGCGGCTGTTTCACGATGAAGAAGTGGTCCGTGCCGCAGCGTTCAGGACAATCGCAGCAGCAGTGGATGAGGGATTGTTTGCCCTGGAGCGTGAACATTTTTTCAGGAATCGAATTCGCATGACGTCCTGGGAACAGTACGAATCAGGCATTCTGGGTGTGACCCATACCAACCATAGGCTGTCCGATGAAACATACAGGGAAGTGAAGCGCCGATTCCTCGCCAGTGAGTCGGACGAGGGCTTTGTGTTCGAGGTCCCCAATCGGATTGACCTCGTGCGCAAGTCAGTGAAGTGAGGTCTCTGGCCCTGGCGATGCTGACGGGTTTTGCCGGGCGGATCATGCGCCAGGTGATTTGTAAACCGGCGCTAAATATGGCTTATTGAGCCTGACCTGGTACGTTCAAACCTGATGAGGAGGGGCATCATGTTCAAGGCCGTTCAATTCGATCACGAAATTGAGTCTCTGGTTCGCTTTGTCGAGGAATCTGACCCGGACCACATCGTCGCGCAGACTTATCAAAAGCTACGGTCTGGTATCCCTGATCTGGATTTGCTGCGGGCCAGTACGCTCGCAGTGGTGCGGTCCACGGAGGTGCCTCCCCAGCATCATGGAGGGCCGCTACACCCTGTTTGTGGTGTCCATGCGGTGCGCCATGTTGCAGACCGACTGTCCGGTAACGAGGCCTTTCTACCGGTCATTCAGCATGTGGCGCTGTGCAACAATCACGTGCACTCGATGCAGATGGGCCCGTATCTGATGCCCGAATGCGAACCGCTTCCTGGACGACCCGGAGACATTGGCAGTTTTCACATCAGCGATGCGGTGCTCGACAACGGGATGTCGGCAGAGCAGCGGGACGCGTCCGAGGGCATCAACGCCACCAAGGGCGCGTTCTATCGAAGCCTGCGGGCAATGCAGGCCCCGGCCGCCGAACACTACTTTCTCTGGCTGCTGAACAACGTCTCTCGCTCGGATGCACTGGACCAGCTTCTTCCGCTGGCGATTGGCAGAAATGGTCTGGACGATCACAACTTTCTGTTTCCCGTCTATACGGCCAGAGCACTGGACTGCATCGGCTGGGATTTTGCGAATGTCCTGTTTCGTCCTGCGGTGCGCTGCCAGGCTCGCCGGGCGCCAAGGCTGCTGCGTAACAACTATGACTTCGATGATGTCCAGGAACTGATCAAGGAGTACAAGCTTCTCGAACGGGGCGTCCCCGAACAGGCGACGCGAGACGAATCGGGGATAGTCGCTGACCTTGGTCTGCTGATGGGCCGGAACAAGAACTATCTTGACAACATCGAACCCATGGCGAGGGCACTTGCTGATGGCCTGTCCCTGCAGGGTGCCGGGGAGGCACTGTCTATTGGCGCGGCCGCCGCGTACATCTCAACGAGCTATGGCAACCCGATGGATTCCCATCTGCACACCGGGACCAACAATCGCCGGTACCTGCTGAGCCTGCCGGACGTGTCGCTGGAAAATAAGCTGCTGGGACTGCTGACGGGCTTCACCGGCCCTGAAGTCCTGCTCGCCGAACGGCTCCTGAACTGGCAGGAGAACCTGGACGGTGACGTGACGGCCCGCCTGCCAAAACTGGGCCAGGCGGCACTGCTGGATGCCATTGTCGAGAGTATTGAGGGGCAACCGTGGCTGGACTGGCGCAAGATCGGCGTCGCCCAGACCGTGGCACCCGACAGCGTCAAGGAGACGGTTGCGCTCGCCAGGCAGTACGCTGAACTAGGTTATGACGACAAGGTCTATTTCGACCGCCTGGCGGAAATCGCCTGCCGCGATGACTTCACCGAGATGCACGCCCTGAAGCACTTTCAGGCGATCGTTGATGAGTACTACACAACCGGCCCTGGGCACAGATGGCTGCACCTGGTGTCAGCCGCCAAGTCAGCTGCCATTGTTCATCTTGGAAGAGAGCATCGGGTCTATCATCAGGCGCGGGAACTGATCGCCGCGTAGTCGCGAACAGTCTCAACCGTTACAGGGTATTGGAGGCTGCTTCGCGGTATCTTGCCACCAGCATCGCCGACCCGCACGGGCACCTGACGGACAAGCTGAGCGCCATTCTGCCAGCGTTGCTGGAACGGTTTGACGGGGTCGGTGCCCAGGTCACATCCAACACGGACGCGGCCATCGTCCAGGTTCTGACTCAGCACGGCGTTGTGATCGATCAGTTTCCATCCGACTTCGATGCCATTGGCCGCCATCGTCGCCGTGCCCTTGAACTGGCGCTGAACCTGGCATCGGGCGATGATCGCGTGTTCTATCTCGATGCAGACCACCTGCTGCGCTGGTATGAGCAGGACGCGGACGAACTGGATGGGGTGCTTGGGGCCTGTCATCATCATGACTGTACAGTGATCGGGCGGGGGCCGCATTCCTGGCAGGCACTGCCACGTCGGCTGAAGGAGACAGAGGCCGTCGTCAATCACATGTTCTTTCTCCTGACTGGTTTCGAGTGGGACCTGATGATGGCGGCGCGGGGGTTCTCCCATCGAGCAGCAAGGCTCATCGTCGACAGCAGTATCGAGGATACCGCAGCCAACGACGTAGACTGGCCCCTTCTGTGTCTGTCCCATGGCCTGTCGACTCAATACCTGAGCGCGGAGGGGCTGATCTATCAGACCAATCACGCCTACGCCGGGGATGAGGCTGACGCCGAGGACTCAGATGTCAGAGCCTGGGCACAAAGGGTGAGACTGGCCAATCACGCGTCCGAAGCCATATCCCGCTATTATGACGCATTCCCGTTGCACTGAGGTATTGGCTCCCAGCCGCAACCGCTTACCGTAACTGACGCGGTTAGTGATTTTTGGGGTATCCAACGATGAATCGAAGTTGGTCATGTTGAGCATTGACGCGAATTTAATCACGGCATAGGGCCTGCTCATATTGGGAGTTCTTCTGTTGGGCGATTTCATAGTATTGGGTCAGCACCGTCTGTCGTCGGGCTTTTTCAACCAGGCCCCATGGGGTTCGATACATCGAGGTCGTCTTATTAATAAGCTTGAATTCGCAGTGGTTGGCATAGCGGGACCACATGTTCCAGTCCTCCAGGTTGTCGAGGTCGGCGTCCAGCCCGCCGTATTGCTCAAATAATTCGCGTTTGAACACCATCGATTGAATCGGGATGAAATTGTGATGGCGTAGGACGTCCTGATCGAATTCCTGACGAATGCCGTCAATGGTCACGTGGTTCATCTCAAGATATGGCTCATCAGGGTCGTTGGTGAAATCTGTTTCGATCTCCCATGACAGGGCATAGGCCCCTCCCATTTTCGAGTCGGCTAACAGTTCTCGGATACAGGTCTCGATGTGATCGCAGAAGAGCAGGTCGTCGTCATCCAGGAACATGATATAGCGTCCGCCAGCGGCCCTCATTCCCGCATTGCCTGCTTCGCAGCGGCCCAGTTTGGCAAGTGGGTAATAGGTGATGTTGGCATGGGGATAGGCGGCTTTCATCTCGTCGATCACGGGCGCCTGCTCGTCGCCGCCATCCTCCACGACGATCAGTTCGACATTGGGCCAGGTCTGGTGAACGACGGACTGTATCGCCTGCCGGAGCAGGGCCTGGCGGCCACGATAGGTCCGGGTCACCACGCTGACGAGAGGGCAGGCGTCAGGGCTGATGTCCGGCCTGATATAGAAGGCGCCGTCCCGGGTCAGATCATAGTCCCACTGGCGAAAGGCAAACCGGTGTCCGCCGCGATGTCTTTTGCGCAGGAAGTACAGGGCGTTGGTCAGAATTCTGGTAATGTTGCGACGCACGATGGCGCGACTGTTCGGCACCCCGGTATCGGCCGCGAGTAGTCGGGAGAACATCGGGAGGATGCTGAACATGTCCATGAGAGACCCGTAACGCAGCCGGATGTAGGCATTGGCGAGAGTGCTGCCCTCAAACTGCAGCGTCTTGACCTCGCCAGCCACTTCGTAGGTGTGATGGATCACCTCGCATTGGGGCAGGTATCGAAGCCGGTAGCCAGCTGCAACGTACCGATAGGACAGTTCCACATCCTCGCCGTACATGAAGATTTTCTTCTCGTAGCCTCCGACATCCTTGTAGGCATCCCGCCGCATGAGAATGCAGGCGTGCGCTGACCAGGAAGTCTCCAGCGTCACGGGATCATAGAACTTCGGATGTTCATAGGGATGCTGCCTGAATTCCCAGCTCGCAGTGTCATCGTCATCCTGCAAGGCGAAGCTGACCGCCAGCGGCAGACAATCTGGCGTGAATTCGAGGTCAACGTTGGTGACCAGCACAAGGTCGCTGCTGGATCTGGCAATGCCCTGATCGTGACCGGCCCCAAAGCCGACATTATCTGATTCAATCAGTGTGAAGTCCGCAAGGCCGGACAGTTCGCACTCTGCCAGCTGCTGAAATCGCTGTACGGTGTCGTCGCTGGAACCATTGTCTGTCACGTGCAGGCAGATCTGGCCAAGCGGGTAGTTCTGATCGCGCAGGCTTGCTGCAAACTGGTCCAGCCATCGACTGCTGTTATAGGTGACAACCGAGATATCAATCACAGGCAGATCGCCCGGCTCCAGCAGTGGCTTTTCACCCAGGATGCGCGTTCGGTTGGCGATGATGCGGTGATGGCTGGCGCGCAGCGAATGGCTGTCGATCTCGCCTTTCAGTCCGAGGCGTGTTCGGACGTAGGTCTGGATGATGGCTTCCCGCAGGGTGCGCCCAATGGGGAGGTGATAGACACACCAGCGCAGGGACCTGAACACCGCGCCCGCCACGATGCGCGGGCTGTTGAGGAGCCAGTACTTGGTCCACCGCAGTGGCGCTGTGATTCTCCAGGACAGCGTGCGGGCAATGGCGATCAATTCCTGTTCCCTGCGGGCACTTTCCTCTCGATATTTTTCTATGATCTCCCACAGGCGGGTATGTTCGTTTGCCGCATGTTCGGTCAGCCGGGTGACCTCCGCACGGACCTCACTGAGGTTGACGTTCAGTCCCCGATGAAGCTCCTTCACCGAACGCAGTTCTGCAAGCAGCGCGTCGTTTTCGCTCGCCAGACGTTGTTCTTCGACCGCCCGTAATGCGAGTTCCTGCATCTGTGACTGAGTGATCTCGAGGTGTTGCTCCTGTTCATCGCGTGATTGCTCCGACAGCGCGTCAAGTTCTGCTCGCTGCGCGTTGATCTCCATCGCCTGCTGTTCGAGTACCTGTCGCTGTTGTTCGAAGTCCCGCTGGATCGCCGTGAGTTCCCGGCCTGTCGACTGCAATTGCTGCTGCAGCGTTTGCAGGTGTTGCTGATGCGCCTGCAGGTCACGGTCCCGGGTCTCGATCAACTGGTTGAGCCGCGATTCTTCAAGATGAAAGGCCCTGACTTCGCCTTCGTAGGTAGACGTGGTGGACTCCAATGCCTGTTTTAGCTCGGACATGTCGCGAATCAGGTGTTTCTCTTCCTCATGAAAGCCGTGCTGGGTCTGCCGGTACTCTTCACTGAGCGCCAACAGGCGGGTGTGGGCATCTTCGAGTAAGGTTGTCAGGCGCCTTTGTTCCTCAATCGCATTCTGATTCTGTTGCCGTGCCATGGCTCGTTCCTGACGAATCGCGGTTCGCATTTCCTTGCCTTCTCGGGTCAGTCGGGCCTCTTCGGTGTGAAATGCACTCTGGGAATCTCTGTACTCATGTTCGAGCGCCACATAGCTGGCTTTTGAAGTCTGCTCCAGGCGGTCCGCGTAGCGCAGTACCTGGCGAAGAGCCGAGTCTGTAGAAAACTCTGTCACAAGGTGATTTACCCCCTCGATAAGGGAGGTGTCATCAGGCCCGGAGATCAGCAGATCATGGAGTGCTGCCGTGAGCGCCACTTCGTGTTCGACCATGTGGTCGCTGTTGTGCTGCAGGCGTTTTGACACGAACTGATCACTGAACCTTGCCACGTTCGCCGGGTTGATGTCTCGTCCGGACGCAAAAGAGTCGGCCACGCTGTCGAGGGTCCCACGCGGATCACGGATGAGGTGGTCATATCGAAGGATGACCCGCGGCTCGTTATGGGTAGATCGTAGTGCATCTGCGGTATACAGAAACCACAGATAGAGTGATTTTTCATCCCCGAAACCGTTTCGTTTGGCCAGCGAGCCGGCGACCTCGTGGGGGTGTCGAACGGGGATCACATAGCTGATATCCGCATCGAATTGGCCCAGCAACGGCTGCCAGAAGCCATGTAGTCGGGAGACCCTGGGGTCCTTGAATGCCCAGCGATCATGGACCGAGAATCGTTGTTCGAGCAGCTTTTTGGCCCTGGATTTGAGAGCGTTGAATCCTGGATGCTTGAATGCTTCCGGGCCGAGAAAGAAACCGTCAAGACTGTCCCAGGTGAGCCCGAGTCTGTTGAGGATCTCGTCGTTCCAGGAAACAATCAGAGAATCCTCCCAGAACCCGGTTTCGTTGTCTTTCGCGGGGCCGACCAGATCACCGGGTATCTCGATATCAAAGACTTCGAGCATCTTGGTCACGAGGCTGGTGCCACCTCTGTGCATGCCAGTGACAATATAAAGCTGTTTCGCCATGTGGTTCGGGTCGCAGAGAGGCATCGCTGGAATGCGCGAGTATATAGGCAAACCCCGGGTTTCCCCACCGTTTAGGACTTCGATTGACGATCATGGACGTTCCGGCCCCACACTCTGTGGCGCGGGATCCTTAACCTGTTCAGACGGCAGCATGCTTGACCCAGGCACACCCACGGCTGCTGGGTGCCTGGGGAATCGTGATGATACCTGACGTTTTATTGACTCATTTGGTTCGGTCGACGCCACCTGTCAGTCGTGCTTAATACCTTGGCGTCAATGCGAATCGTGGACTCTACAAGGTCGTTTCCCACGATAGCGGCATTGGAGTCGTCGACATCAACATCGCGAAATTGAAGTGTTTTCGCGACTAATCCACTTGATCAGACTTTCCACAGGCCAAGTTGACCGTCGAGGAACCGTTCGTGGCACGGTTGGTGAATCTTCTACAGACTCATGCGATGACGTCTATCGGACCATGGGATGGCAATGCGCTTGGCCTTCCGGTTGGGCCAACAATGATCACTTCCTCGGATGAAGTATCACGGGCAGGTCCGAGTAGCCCTTGACGAAGGTGGATAGAATACGGGTTGGTTCACCGACCACTTCAATGTTGTCGAAGCGTTTGAGGATTTCTTCCCAGATGATTCGCAGTTGCATCTCGGCCAGCCGATTGCCCATGCAGCGGTGGATGCCGAAACCGAATGAGAGATGCTGCCTTGGACGGGCCCGGTCTATGGCGAACTCGTAGGGATTCTCGATCGCCTGTTCATCACGATTGCCGCTGACGTACCACATGACGACCTTGTCACCAGCCTTGATTTGCTGGCCGCCCAATTCGGCGTCCACCAGCGCACGTCGCCGCATGTGGGCGAGGGGAGTCTGCCAGCGGATGATTTCGGGTACCATCGTGGTGATCAGGCCCGGGTTGGCGCGAAGCTTGTCGTACTCTGCCGGGAACTGATTGAGGGCGAGGACACCGCCGGTGATGGAGTTGCGGGTGGTGTCGTTGCCACCGACGATCAGCAGGATCAGGTTGCCCAGAAACTCCATTGGTCGGTCCAGCAGGTCACGGGTGGATTCACCATGGGCCAGCATGGTGATCAGATCGTTGTTACCCGGCCGGGCCTGCCTTTCCCGGAAGATCTCAGTGAAGGTCTGCAGGCATTCGAACAGTTCCTGACGACGCTGTTCCTCGGATTCAACGACACCGGATTCTTCGCTGGCGGTCGCCACGTCTGACCAGCGGGTGAGCTTGCGTCGCTCCTCGAATGGAAAGTCGAACAGGGTTGCCAGCATCTGGGTGGTCAGTTCGATGGAGATGCGATCAACCCAGTTGATCTCTTCGCCGGTCGGCAGATCATCGAGCAGGCCCGCCGCACGTTCCCTGATTGTGGACTCCAGCTTCTTGAGGTTCATGGGTGCGACCACCGGGCTGACGACCTTGCGCTGCTCATCGTGGACCGGTGGGTCCATGGCGATAAACATCGGCAGACGAAAGTCTTCCGCCTGCTCGACGATGGCGATGCCGCCCTCTGATGAATAGATCTGGTGGTTGGTGTCGACTTCCATGATGTCGTTGTACCTGGTCACCGACCAGTAGGGGCCGAACTCACTTTCATCACAGTAATGCACTGGTGACTCGCTGCGCAAGCGGTCGAACCAGGCCCAGTGGGCATCCTGCTGGAACAGCCGGGCCTGGGCGACGTTGAACTTGCTGTCGAGGGGGATGGCGTAGGGGTCCGGATTGAAGGGGGTGCTGGCGGCGACTTCACTCATGGCGGGTCCTCTCTGGTTTTGATTCGTCTGACGTGTCTCTTGATAGGTACGGGTCAAGAATCGAGATGGCGCATGTTCTTAATACTGAAATCACGTCCCGGGATTTCTTGATACTGAAATCACGTCCCGGGATTTCTTGATACTGAAATCTCGTACCGAGATTTCTTAATACTGAAATCTCGTACCGAGATTTCTTAATACTGAAATTCAGGAAGATTTACGATTAGCCCATCCAGTTCATCGGTCACCGGGATTTGGCAGGAAAGTCGGGAATTCTCCTCTCTGTCCGGGTTCAGGTCGAGCATGGCATTTTCCTGCTCGCTGGGTGCCCCGACTTTCTCCATCCATGCGGGGTCGACCAGTACGTGGCAGGTTGCGCAGGAGCACTCACCGCCACAGTCGGCGTCAATTCCCGGTATAAGGTTGTCGATCGCGGTATTCATCACGGTCGAGCCATTCTCGGCGTCGATCTCGGTCTTCGTTCCGTCGAATTGGATGTAGGTGATTTTTGCCATGGTTCAGGGAGTCTCAGGTCGAAAGGCCCGAAATTTAACAAGAATCGAGTGCCGGGTGAAGGTGATTAATGGTCAAAAAGAATCATTTATGGCCACCAAAATCAGGGGTCAGAGTCGAATTAGTCCTCCAAAATCAGGGTCAGAGTCGAATTACCTGACCCATGCCGAGTGTGCCCGGACATCATGCAATGAGCATTCCGGGTGGATTCTGTTCTGCCACCGATCTGATGCCTTCGCCGTTTCCCCGCTTCGGCATTTGGCATATGATCGGCACTCCTTAAATGACCGATGACCCGATGGCCCTGTGGTCCGACGGGCAGGAGTGACTCGAGACATGCGTAAGCCGGACACCTTCGCAGACATTGTCGATAATGCCCGGGCGTTAGGTGACGCACTCGGTGCCCGATCGGATGAGATTGAGAGGCGAGGGCAGCTTCCGCCCGACGTGGTCGAGGATCTGATTGAGTCCGGCGTTTTTCGGATGAGCATGCCAGCGGACTGGGGCGGCCCGGAGCTCTCGCCGATGCAGCAGGTTGCGGTTCTTGAAGAAATCGCGCGGGGTGATACCTCCGCTGCCTGGTGTGCCATGACCGGGTCGGACAGTGGTGTCTATGTCGGCTTTCTGGAGGATGTTGCCGCCCGGAACCTCTTTCCCCATCTGGATACCATTGCCGGCGGTTCGGTCGCGAGTGTGGGCCGGGCAGATGAGATTGATGGAGCGTTGCGCATTTCCGGGCAATGGCCGCACTGCTCTGGCGTGACCCATGCCGACGTGATCGCGGCAGGATGTGTGGTATTCAAAAATGGCACCCCTGCGGTCGATTCCAGGGGCCGACCGGAAATCAGGATTGCCATGGCCCCCCTGTCGCACTGGCGCGTAGAGTCCAACTGGCATGCCACTGGGCTCGCCGGAACAGGCAGTCACGATATGACGCCATTGTCGAAATACCTTGTGGTCCCGGAGAGCCATACCTTCAGTCTGGAAATGCCGACCCGCGCCGGCCCGGCCTGGCATGGTCGGGAAACGCTGTTTCGCAAGTTGCCAGGCGTCCCCCTGGGTGCCGCCCGGGGCGTCATCGACCATGTGACCCGGTTGATTGAAGGCGAGGATGGCGGGATTCGGATTCCGCTGCAGGATGTGAGCGACATCAAACGCTCGCTCGCGGATGCCGAGATGCAACTGGGAAGTGCCCGCGCCTATGTTTACAGTGTGCTGGATGATCAATGGCAGCAACTGAGCGAGGGCCGTGCGCTGTCGTCCAGAGCCCGTGCAGCGGCCTGGCTGTCCAGATTGAATGCATTTCAGATGTATCGGTCGGTGGCGCGGCTGCTATATGATGGCCTGCGCCGGGTAGACCGCGGCCCGGTGGACCGGGCGCTTCGAGATGCCGAAACTCTGTGTCAACACATTGCGGGTCACCGCCGTAGTCTCGATCAGGCCGCAGGTCTGCTGCTGGACCACACCATGACTTCCCCGCCGGCGGGGCGTTAGACCATGGCAGTGGGTCTTGGCCTTGGCCTGTCTCGCTATCCCTTCGATGATGTTCGAGGCTACTGGCGCTGGGTTGAGCTGTGTGAACTCGGTGGGGTGGATTCCATCTGGCAGACTGACCGGCTGGTTTCCAAAGAACCGATGCTGGAGTGTATAGCCACGATGGCGGCCCTGGCCGGTGCTACCCGGCGAATTCGCTTCGGCATGAATGTGGCGTCGATCGCCCTTCGCGACCCATTGTTGACAGCCAAACAGCTTGCTACCGTGGATCTTCTGAGCGATGGTCGGGTATTACCTGCCTTCGGGCTGGGCAGCGCCTTCAGCCAGGATTATCAGGCGACGGGTACGCCTACCCGCCGGCGCGGCAAACGGGCGGATGAAGCCCTGACGCTGATTTCCCGGCTCTGGTCTGAGGAGGACATCTGTTTTGAAGGTGAATTCTTCAACTATCAAAACGCGACGATTTCGCCCCGCCCCGTTAACCCCCATATTCCACTATGGATAGGCGGGTCAAGCGAAGTGGCCATGCGTCGGACCGCTCGATTCGGGACGGGCTGGCTGGGCGGGATTGATACGCCCGAACAGGCTGGCGAGATGGTTCGCGGAATTCGGCGGGAACTGGCACACACCGGCCGGTCCATCGATGACGACCACTACGGTGCCACGTTCTCGTTCCGATTCGGCCGGCCTGATGATGAGGCAGCGAAAGGAACCGCCCGCGGACTCAGTACCCGGGTCCAGAACCCGGACCGATACATGGTGGTGGGAAATGCGCAGGATATCAGCAAACGTGTCGACGAATATCGGCAAGCAGGTTGTTCAAAATTTGTACTGCTGCCAATAGCCCGTGGCAACAGTGAAATGATGTACCAGACCAGGCGGTTCATCGAAGAAATACTGCCAGAGTATGATGGGGTCGCTTGAGGATGCTATTAAGGGCCTGCGGAAAGCGCTTGAGGGGACACGGTGGGCTGGATTGTATTACTCGATTCCGCCGACCACATCCTGAAATTGTTCGAAGATTTCCTCTTCCATGTAGTCACGAAACTCGCCGGCATCGAAGAAAGCGCCGTGACACTGGGGACAGGATTCAAATTTGATCTCGAACGGTTCCTTCTGGTACACGTGAGTCATCTTGATCCGGCACTTCGGACAGGCCACATCCATGATTTCGTTGTACCTTGCACCGACGAATTCATCGCCCACGTCAATGGACTCTGCGCCCCGCAGCGCCTTCAATCCTTCCTTTTCAAGATGGTCGAAAAAGAGGCCAAAGCAGTTGCTGCACCGTTCGATTTCGATGCCCTTGAAATCAATCACTTCCAACTGGGCAAGGCACTTCGGACACTCCACTATCTTGATTCCCTTTCGTTCATAAAACGTCCCATGAATTGTTCTCTGCCGCCGATGATCGGAAGTTTAGCGCAGAACGGTGGATGAAGCACCGCCGACTGGCCTCGCTTCGAGCGACTCCGTCGGACCCGCCGGACGCCCCATAACCAGCAGGTCCCGAACAATCGATTCGCTCATACGATGCGGCGCGCTGATGTCTTTTGCAACCAGCCCATGGGCGCCAAAACAATCAATGATGGCCTCACGAGGCGACTGATACTGATTGAACGCCAGCACCATGATGCCGCCCTTGCGCAGGCACCTGGCCCACTGTCCGGCACATTGACTGAGGGTATCCATCACACCGCCCACGGCACTGTGCGCCACGCCGTACGGCAGGTCAGAAATGATCAGGTGAAAAGGGCGCTGCTGAGTGAGCCGTCGCGGTTCCCGTGCGTCGCCAATGACCAGCCGCACCTGGCGATCACCGAACTCGTACTGAATGTATCGGCCATCGTCGCCCCGGTTCGATTTGCCGATGAACCCGGTGGTCTGGCGGTGCTTGATGCGCTGCAGCTTCGTCTGTTTTTTGACATGTTGCTGGAATCCAGCCAGTGCCCGTTTGTCGATCTCGATGCCCACCGCATCCATGTCGTAGCGAAGTGCCCAGAGCAGGGTGGTGCCGCGGCCGGCCATTGGGTCCAGCAGACGCAGCGGTGTTTGGCCGTCGGGTTCGAGGAAAGCAAGGCCGAGGTTGATGGCGAACTGGGTGAGCAGTTCATTGGTCTTGCCAGCATATTTGGTACCGGTGACCAGTGACTCAGGCAGGTTGAAGTCAGCCAGCTGGTCCACGATCGAAAAGCGCTCGCCCTTTTCAGTCATGACCGCCTGGACGAACGACAACCGGGCCAATTGACGTGACGCGTCCAGAGGCACATCGGTGACCAGAAAGCTGAGAGGACCACGGGTTTCGATCGTGACCTTCGAGTCCGGAAAGTACGCATGGAGTTCCCGAACTGCGACATCGTGCACGGCATCGAAATACGCGCCGCGGGCGAGTGGTGAAACGAGGAGCCAGACCCGCTGCACGCAGGGGTGCTCTAGCGAGACCCGGCCAGACTGGTAAGGTCCGGCCGATAGATGAACTCGAAACCGGTATAACGGGGTTGGCTCATCTCACCATAGGTGACGATTCCAGGTACGCTGGTGGTTGAACCATCAAGCGTGACCACATCGGCCACAGTGAGTCTGCGAGGGTTTGTGATATATCGTTTGTCCTGCAGATTCTGGCTGAACAGGCGGAACGTCCAGTCGTTCCATTCGAATTCGACTGACAGATCCGTAGTGTCCCAGTTGTTGACCCTGCCGAGGGTCGCTCTGGGATTGGTCCAGTAGCTGTCGCTCAGTCGAAAGCCGGCGTGGGTGCGCAACGTTCCTCGCCACAATGGCATGGCATAGTGGGCGCTGATGTAGAGGCTCTCCGCCGGGGAACGTGCCGGGATCAGATCGCGAAGGTCCTGGAACTGGCCGGGCATTGTCAGGTCCGGAATGGAAAACCGGGAAAACCCGGTATTCAGATGAGAGAATGCGCCCATGATCTTGAGGTTTGTGAGCGGCGTCACCTCGAATTCCAGTTCGTAACCGCGAGACTCCAGGTCGTAGATATTGTCCCGTTGCATCTCCACCCTGCCCGAGGCCCCCACCTGGGCGAAGCGGTCCACGCCGTCGCTCAGATCGACCCGAAACACGGCAAGATTGATGCGCAGGCGGTCCTCATACCACTCGCTCTTGAGTCCAAGCTCAAGTGATTTGGTTGACTGGCTTGCGGCGGGCCGTGCCGCTTCGATGGACTGGGCATCCTCGTCAAAAATCCCGGGCAGATAGCCCGTGGCATAACGGACATAGACCATCGCCTCATCATCAACCCGGTAGCTGATACCGACTGTGGGTGCGGTCTCCTGCCAGGCCCGCTCGCCCGCGATCAGGGTCGAGGGGATGGTGACGTTCTCCGAAACCACGGCGAATGGCGCGTGCCTGAACTGCTTGCGATATTTGCCGTAACGTACGCCCGCATCAATCGTCCATTGGTCCGTCAGAGTGTAGGTCCCATGGGCGAACGCCGACTGCAACTGACCTTCCTGACCCGATTCAAGCAAACGCACGTCATTGTCGAGAAAACAACAGGTCAGATTGTTGTCGTTCAGCGTATTGAGGATGTAAAACGCCTCCTGACGGACATCGTAGTCAGTGTTCAGGTAGTAGAGCCCAAATGCGTAGTGCAGCCTTTCTTCATCCCGGCGAAAGGTGATCTCCTGGGAGATCTGGCGATAGGTCTGTCGCCGGGTCACCGAATACAAATCAGTGTGGGTGGCGTCCAGGTCCTGGTGAGTGGCCTCAGTGGTATTGCGCAGGCCAGTGACGAGGGAGATATCGAAGTCCGCGTAAGCGAAATCAAACTGCAGGGTATGATGATCCCCGTCGTAAGTTCGCGCATTGCTGAAGTTCTGGGCCGTGCGGCTGATGTCCCGCGTTTGTGGGAAGCCGCCGCCAGCGGCACAGGAGGCGTTGTCCATCGATGCACTGCATACCAGGTCCGATGTCGAACTCAGGTTCAGCAGTGCCGGTGTGTCGGCATTGTCGTCAACGGTGTCGTAGATGTAGAGTAGCTGACTGGCGCTCGTGGGCTGCCAGAGCAGCGACAGTGCCACCGCTGTTCGATCTTCCTGATTCTCAGCGCGGTTCATGAAGTTGTTGGTCATATAGGCGCCGCCACCATCCAGCCACGATAGTGACAGCTTGCCGGACAGCGTCGTGCCCAGTGGGAAATTGAGTATCGCGTCGAACTCGCCACGGTCGTAGTCACCAAAACTCGCGCGAGCCTCTCCTCCCAGCTCGCCGGTCGGCTTGCGTCGAACCAGATTGATGCTCCCGCCCAGATTGGGAGCGGGATCGAGCGTTGCATTGGGACCCCGGGTGATGTCCACGTGCTCGAAATCGAATAATGTCTGCATGCGCCCGGAGTGGGTTCCCACATAGACGCCGTCAATACTGAGCGCGACCGCCGGTTCGAACGCACTGCTGACCTGGTCGCTGCCAATTCCTCTCATGCTGATGGCAGCGCCCCGGGGGGTACCACTCAGTCCGTCGATGATCAGACCGGGCGCGAGCCCTTCGAGGTCCTCAAGATCGCGTCGATAGGTGGACTCGATCTCTTCGCCCTTGATCACCGTGGTGGTGAGCGGCGTCCATTGCAGTGGTGCCTCGTGGCCCGCGACCACGATGGTGCGTTCGGCAACGGTATCGGCAACAGTCAAATCAGTGCCGGCCAGCAGCGCAATGCCAGCCAGCAAGGCCGCCAGATTCGGCCTTTGAGAGAGTTTGGTCATGTCTTTGTGCGGCTTCCAGGGGCGACAGCGCCATGCTACCACATGACGCGATTGCGGAAAGCTGACCTGTCGCGTCGACACATCAATCCGATGCCCCGCCAGCATTGATTGAATGGGTAGCCATGATACGCTGTGGGTTTGGCGATCACGTGGTAATCCAACCTGGCAAACGACGCAGGCGATACGAAGAAGGGCAGAACCGGCATCTTCTACACCAAGGACCCGGTGGGCGTTCTGGTCATGTTCCGGGGCCGGCGGGTGTTTCGATATCGATCCGTTGCGGAGTTCATCGAGGCCCATATCAAGGGGATGCAGGCGCTAGAAGAAAAGCAGGAGCGTGAACTCGCGGATCAGTACAAGGATCAGTACTAGATTGAACAGCGGGGCGCCAATCCCTCGTGACATTTCAGTTTCCCCGCCTGCCATCTGGTGTTGTTGCGTCGGTAGCAGCCCTGAGCGTGCCCGTGCCACGCTCGCCGTAGTCGTGCCGGTGAGTCTTCCGGACGACACAGCGCGCAGCCGGAATTGCCATGAAAGGCCCGTGGGTCGGCGCCGGTTCGCGATCATGACTCAACCGGAACCACTTTGATGCTAAGAGAGTGAACCAGCTTGTCTGCGTCCCAGAACAAATGACGGATATCCTCGACCTTGACGCTGAGTTCGATCTCCGGATGGTCGGCCGAGAGGATCTCGATCCAGTCCTCTCTTGTGATCTTATCGCCGATGCGAATTGAAATGGAGGCGCTACGCTCCCTGATGATGGGCTCACTGTTGTAGGAATCGAGGTAGACCTCAAGATGCTGGTGACTCATTGCTGTGCTCTCCATGGCGGCGAAAGTGCCGGTTGAATTGCATTAAATGAGATCCGCTCCGGATGATCTGTGCGTCAATTCACATTTCCCCCGGGCTCGACTGGTCAATGGTCCAAACCGTGAACGCTGTCACAGGGACCATGTGAAGCCGCCCTGATCGAACCGGTTTCAAGACACGACTCGACCCGTCTGCACAAACAACGTAAGCCCCAACGCGCTTACCAAACAACAGATGATCGTCAAACACGGAATCCCGGTGTGTCAGCGTCACAGATTTTGACCTGGTTTCTGCCGAGACCGGTTCTTCTCAGGTCTGGCGATGCGCACCGGTCAGAAAGACCACCATCACGCAAGGTACGTCACCTTTGTTGCGCCAGGCGTGGCGGGTACCATTCTGAACGACCGTATCGCCGGGCTTCAGATGAACTTCCCTACCGTCGTCCAGTTCGAGCCAGACTTCGCCTGAAACGACGTACTCGAAATCTACCGTGTCGGTGGTATGCATGCCGGGATGATCAGCTTCCATACGCGCCTGGGTCACCATACCCGGCAGCGTTTCTTCCAACTCCTGCATGGCAGTGTCGCGATCAAAGTCATCCGGGAGTCTGGTGGACTGCGGGGCGACACTGAATGTGGCGAAACG
This sequence comes from Pseudomonadota bacterium, assembly GCA_027624035.1. Lineage (GTDB taxonomy): Bacteria > Pseudomonadota > Gammaproteobacteria > Pseudomonadales > Azotimanducaceae > UBA7455. Next base: position 50,227 of record JAQBUI010000022.1, read on the forward strand.
AAACCCGCCAACCGGTGGGAACCATTTTGCTGCAGGATGTTGCCGTCCATCATCCGGAAATGACGGTGCCGCGTCTGCACTCCAGAGTTCATGGTATTGCCCGGGCAATTGACGCAGGCTGGTCGGTTCAACCATTTCGTCACTGACGAAGATGGCCTTACCGTGCCGGTCGTGACCGGTGACCACCCGTCGAATCTTCATCTGCGGGGTCCTAGCGTCACTCAATCGGGGTCAACGTAGGCAGGCGGACGCTCTTCGAAGTTGGATTTCACCGCCTCGACCTGATTGGCCTTGCCGATGAGCCTTCCCTGCAACGAGGCTTCCAGCGTGAGGCCCGTTTCCCTGTCTGCACGCCAGGTTTCCTCAAACAACTGCTTGCCGAGACGTATGGCGCTCGGTGATTTGCCGGCGATGGTCTCGGCCATCTCCATGGCCGACTCGAGCGGCGTATCACTGACCCGGGTGACGATCCCCAGGGACTCGGCCTCTGTGCCGTCGAAAATCCGCCCGGTGAAAGTCAGTTCCTTGGCGATATCGAGCCTGACCAGGTCCCGCAATGTCTGGGTGAGGCTGCAATCAGGAATCAGCCCCCACTTGATCTCCATGACAGAGAACCGTGAATCCGGTGCGGCGATGCGGATGTCAGCTCCCATGGCGATCTGAAATCCACCGCCGAAAGCGACGCCATGAACTGCAGCAATCACGGGTACGGGTACACCTTTCCAGACCATTCCGGGCTGCTGTGCCGAATTCCCCGGGGTGCGTCCGGTTGGCTTGCGTCGTGAGGTCACGGCTGTGCCCGAAGCGTCTCCTGCCATACCTCGAAAGCTTGAGAAATCCAGGCCGGCACAGAAGCCTCGTCCGTTTCCGGAGAGCACCACCACGCGGACTGATTTATTGTCCATGAGCGATTCACCAGCCTCTGTGATGGCATCGAACATCTCGGATGAAAGCGCGTTGTATTTGTCTGCACGGTTCAGACGCACGTCCGCTACGCCCGTACTGCTGATGTCAATGGTGACCAGATCCGACATGATGGGATTCCCTGTGTAGTTTCCTGGAAGTGTCGCCACTACACCATGAAGGCGCGCGATGGTCAATCGTCGCTGCCTGCCGCCGGATCACTCCTGTTGGCTGACGGTCGACGGGTTCTGTTGAGGCGCCGCGGAACTGGCTCGATAACGGATCAATCCTTCCTGCATTACAGAGGCCACAAGTTCGCCCTGCCGGGAATAGAAGGCGCCGCGGGTAAAGCCGCGGGCACCGGCAGCAGCGGGTGTCTCGCGGGTGTACAGGAGCCAGTCACTCACGTTGAACGGGCGGTGGAACCACAGGGCATGGTCCAGGCTGGCCATTTGAAGACTTCCCTCGCCCGGTTTCATTGTGCGCCGATGGGGGATCATGGCGGTCGAGATCAGGCTCATGTCGGACGCATAGGACAGCAGCAACTGGTGCATGGCGCCGGCGTCATCCAGCCTCTCTTTGAATCGAATCCAGGAGGCCGCTGCATTGTCGGCACCGTCTTCGACGCTACGTACCTCAAACGGTCGTTCGCGCATCCATTTGCCTGCCTGCTTGCCCCATTTGCGTACTGCCGCCACATGATCATCTGTGATGGTCTCCGGCAGGGGCCAGTCGTTCTCCAGATCAATCTGGTGATGGAGTCCGGATTCGTGAACCTGGAACGAAGCGTCCATGCTGAAGATAGCCTCACCCTTTTGAATCGCCTTGACCCGGCGGGTGGTAAAGCTATGGCCATCACGAATCGATTCGACGCTATAGAGCACCGGACGGGTCGAATCACCTGGCCGCAGGAAGTAGCCATGCAGTGAGTGACAGAAACGTGCCTCATGTACCGTGCGGTAGGCAGCGGCCAGCGCCTGAGCCAGTACCTGGCCACCGAACAGGCGGTGGTGCTGCCGTGGTTCGTTCTGGCCCCGAAACACGTTGGTTTCGATGGACTCCAGGTTGAGCAGGTCCAGCAACTGGCGAGTGAGTTCTGTCACAGGTGTGTCAGTCTTCGCCAACAGAAATGGCAATGGTCCCGTCGTGCACTTTCACAGCATAGGTCCTGATGTCCTCCCAGGCGGGCGGCGCCTTGACGGCACCATTGCTCAACTTGAACTCGGCGCCGTGGTAGGGGCAGGTGATGCACCCGTTGCTCAGCATGCCGCCCTCCAGGGCGTACATTTCGTGGCTGCAGTAGTAGGCTACAGCGTAGAATTCTCCCTGATGTCGACACAGCAGGATTTCTTCACCGTTCAGCTCCACGTGCATCTGACCGTCTTCGGGCAGTTCGGAAGTGGCCGCAACCACATGATATTCAGCCATGTTCTGGTCCATCGCAAAAAGCGGAGCATTTAACCAGACGCCGGGGACTTGTGCCACCGGCAACTTGATGCCGTCAAAAGGGTCCGGTTCCCTCGACATCCCATTGCCCGGTCTGGAACCACTGTTATTGCGTACGGAGATCGGGCAGGCGGTAGTCACGGGACTCGAGGTCAGCCCGGATGGCCTTTTTGTCAATTTTGCCCGTCGAGGTGAGCGGGATTTCTTCGACGAACAGGATCTCGTCCGGTAGCTGCCACTTGGCGAACATGCCAGAGCAGTGTTCAATGATCTGATCCCCAGTCACATTCGCGCCCCGCGCCGTGATGACCAGGGCAACCGGTCGCTCATCCCATTTCGGATGGGGCTGGGCGACCACTGCCGCCTGCTGTACGCCATCAAGAGACACAATGTGGTTCTCAAGATCCACAGATGAAATCCATTCACCACCGGATTTGATCAGGTCTTTGGATCGGTCAGCGATGATCAGATATTGCTCGGCATCTATTTTTGCGACATCGCCTGTGACCAGCCAGCCTTCGTGGAATTTCTCCGGCTGGGGGTCATTGAAGTATTCGGAGCAGATCCATGGGCCGCGGATCAGCAGTTCGCCAACGCTGTTTCCATCATGGGGCAGTGGTTGCCACTGTTCATCGAAAATCTCGATTTCAAGGCCCGGTATCAGCAGGCCCGCCTTGGCGATGTTTTCAAACTGCTGGTCTTCTGTTAGCCGCAGGTGGGACCGCTTGGCCACCTTGCGAGACAGTGTGCCGAGCGGATTCGTTTCGGTCATGCCCCACCCCTGGATCATCTCGACGCCGAGCTTTTCCCAATACCATCGCATCATGGAGCGGGGCGGTGCGGAACCGCCACAGGTCAGGCGGGATAGCCGGCTGAGGTCGTATTTGTCGGGTGCTGCTTCAATGACGGATTTCACACCCTGCCAGATGGTGGGCACGCCCGCAGAAATGGTGACTTCCTCTTCTGACATGAGTTCCACCAGCCGCTCCGGAACCATAAAACGGTGCGGCATGACCTGCTTGCAACCCAGCATGGATGCAGTAAAAGGGAGCCCCCAGCCCATGGCGTGAAACATCGGTACGATGCCGCAGACGGCATCCAGTGCGGACAGATTCATCGAATCAGTCATGGCCTGGGCGATGGTGTGGAGGTAGGTTGAACGATGGGTATACATCACACCTTTTGGTTTGCCAGTGGTTCCGCTCGTATAACAAAGGCCCATGGGGGCATTTTCATCAATTTCCGGCCAGGGATAGTCGCCCGCCTGGTCTGCGATAAAGTCCTCGTAGTCCACTGTATTGGTGAATTCGGTCTCACCCCCCTCACCATGTCGACAGATCACCAGCATTTCCACGGTGGGGATCTTATCGATAAGGGGCGCCAGCAATGGCAGCAGGTCTTCATCGATGAAGATGATGCGATCGGCCGCATGGTTGATGATGTATTCGAGATCGGTGGGACCGAGTCGAATGTTCAATGTATGCAGCACCGCCCCCATGGACGGTACCGCCTGGTAGAGCTCGAGGTGCCGATAGTTGTTCCACATGAAGCTGGCAACCCGGTCACCAGGCTTGATGCCGTGGACAGCAAGTGCGCTGGCGAGCTGATTAGCCCGGGTCCAGGTGGTGGCCAGTGTCTGCCGGTGAGTGCCTCCTTCCAGCAGGGTGACAATCTCCTCGTTCGGATCGTGGCTGGCGCCTCGCCCGATAATACGGGATAGCAGCAGGGGCGTTTGTTGCATGGTCATGGCGGTGCTCCTCAGTGACCGGGAGTGCGGGTGCCAAGAATAGCTCATTTAGGAACAAGAAAAAACGTTAGAAATAAGACATAAGCTATTGTTTTTTAAATAAATAGACCCACGAAATGAGCCCGCATTGGCGGCAATGCAGGATGAGGTCAACGCCTGGCTTTCATGGAGGTTCTGGCCGCACGCTGTACCGTCCGGAAACTTCCCGGCACGACAGCGGCGTGCCCGACCCGGGCACGCTGAGGGCTCCAGGGTTACTGCCAGGTGTCGAATCGCATGATCTGTTCGACCGGCTGTCGGCTCACCGGGCCGAATTTACCCTTCGGATATCCCACTGGAATAAGGCACATGGCGGCCATGGTCTCGGGCAGTTTCAGGACAGCAGACACCGCTTCAGGGTTCATGAGTGCCAGCGTCGTGGGCGTGGCTCCCAGCCCCAGCGCCCTGGCGGCGAGCAGGAGGTTCTGGATGCCTGGCCAGATAGAGCCACCGCTGGCAGCCACCATTCTCGGGTCCACCTTGGTGCCAAACTCCATACAGGCGATGATCAGAGCGGGCACCTCGTGCATGTGCTCCATCTGCCAGATGACTGCATCCAGCATCCGTGATCGTTTGTCGGCGCTCTGGTGTGGCAGGGCATTGGCGCTGCCAGTCTGGGGCGCGATGTAGGCCTCGACTCCGGTCCGGTTCAGGTCAGCCAGTTGCTGCCTGACGTTCGGGTCCCGGACGATGATCCATCGACCATTTTGCATGTTCGATCCAGAAGGGGCCTGGTTTGCCGCGTCGACCAGCTTGACCAGCAACTCCTCCGGTACGTCGCGGGTCTGGAGCCGACGCATCGCGCGGCAGTGATACATCACTTCAAAGATGCCCATTTCGTCAGCCACTGTTGTTCTCCTTATCTTCAATGAATACGGCAGTCCCGGTCACGCTGACCATCAGCATGCCGCCGGTTTGCCCGAAACTCTCATAATCCACATCCACCCCGACGATGGCATTGGCGCCGAGCTCTGCAGCCCAGTCCTCCATGTCCTCAAGGGCGATCTCGCGGGCCTTGCCCAGTTCTTTCTCATAGGCCCCCGAGCGGCCGCCGACCACGTCCCTGACCGCGGCAAAGAGGTCGCGGAACAGGTTGGCGCCCAGGATGGCCTCTCCGGTAACGAGGCCCAGATAGCGAACGATTCGTTTGCCCTCGACGGATGGCGTAGTGGTGACGATCATATCGATCAGGCCGTTGATGGCTGGCGTTAACGGTGGATAATATCATGCATGACAAGGCAACAGCCTCGAACGGTATGGCGAATCTTTGCGACCCTGCTCGGTCTGATTTGCTGTGGTGGCATCCTGGCGGAGATGAACTGGCAGGCCATGGCGACGAAACTGGTCGATGAAGTCAAGCGAGAGACCTATCTTGCACGGGATTACCTGGGGAAGAGTGAACTTGACCCGAGGGTACTTGCGGCCATGGAAAGTGTTCCAAGGCATGAATTTGTGCCTGAAATGGCTCGCGCCAGGGCCTATGGAAATCATCCGCTGCCGATCGGGGATGGTCAGACGATCTCCCAGCCTTTCATCGTCGCGTTGATGACGGACCTGCTGCAGGTGAAACCGGGTGACCGGGTCCTTGAGGTCGGCACCGGGTCCGGATACCAGGCAGCTGTGCTGGCCGAACTGGTTGATGAGGTGTATTCGGTAGAAATTGTGGGCAACCTCGCCCGGGCTGCTTCGACCACCCTCGCCCTGCTTGGTTACGACAACGTACAGGTTCGACATGGGGATGGTCTGCTGGGCTGGCCGGAGGCGGCGCCATTCGATGGCATTATGGTCACGGCTGCCGGGCTCGACATTCCCGATACGCTCATTGAGCAGTTGAAGCCTGGAGCCCGTCTGGTCATGCCTGTCGGCGCACAACACGAGGTCCAACAGCTCAAAGTAGTGACCAGAGAGTACACCGGCGGCCTGACAGAGACCGACAAACTACCCGTTCGCTTTGTCCCCATTACCCGCAACGTTCGTTGAAAGTTGCCGCGAAAGTTGCGCAGCCGTGAAAGTTGGGCCGCAACTTTCCCAACCCCTCCC
>JAQBUI010000114.1 GCA_027624035.1 Pseudomonadota bacterium
CAATCGATTACGAACAGTGCTACTCACAGGCTGTGTAAATGAATGTCCGGAAAAGTCTTGCCATTCCAGAGACACCAAGTGGCCCGGTGTGCACCACCGTGACAGGGTATGGACCCTCACCGAGGGGCACCCCAAGCGCACTTAAATCAAGCGTCCAGACATCTCCATCCGTGGACAGCTCGTTGTCTACATCCTTGGTATAGGTAACACCATTTACAGTAACCGATAATGTGCCACCCTCACTGCTTTGATAGCTACCAGACAAAATCGGCGTCTGATCGTTGGTTTCGAGCACATTGGCAGTAGGCGTCGCCGGACCACTGGCATCAATGGTCAGATCGTTGAGAGTGACGTCGGCCCCGGAATTGTTACCTGCAGCATCGGTCACATAGGCGACCAGCTGATACGTACCATCCTCGGTAGATGGCAACTGCAGAAACCAGTTATTCCCGCTCGCAGTAAGTTCCGGACTACCAGTGAGCGTATAGGTGACGCCATCAACGGTCACCGTCAACTCAGCAGCATTCGCGCTATTGAATGTGCCTGTCATCACCGGTGTGTTATCCGATGTAATCAACTGGACTACAGTGGGTCGTGACGGAGGCGTCGTATCGACCGTCAGTTCCGATGTAGTCACGTCAGTTGTGGTATCACCCTGGTCCGTCGATTGCGCAATAACGTTGTATACGCCCTCGCCCAGAGGCGTAGTCCCTTCAAGATTCAGCGACCAGCTGCCATTTGACGATGTCAGTTCCGGATCAGTTCCCAACACATAGGCCACCCCATTGACTGTCACAATCAGCCCGTCGCTGTTATCTGCATCGTAGGTACCCGTCACCAGCGGCGTAGTATCGTTGGTGATCAACGAGTCGACCGTCGGTGGTACGGGCGCATTCGCGTTAATGGTGAGTTCGTTCGTGGTCGTATCTGTCGATGTATTCCCAACTTCATCAACAGACTTTGCAACGACCTGGTAAGAACCATCCGGCGTAATCGCGGAAGGAATCGTCAGCGTCCAGTTATTGCCAACAGCGGTAAGTTCGGGACTCGAACTGAGTGCATAAGTGACGCCGTCAACGGTTACTGTCAATTCTTCAGAATCCGCACTGTCCCAGGTACCGGTGATGACAGGCGTTGTGTCTGAAGTCACCTGGACGTTGACAGTTGGTGCATTGGGTGGCGTGTTGTCTATGACCAACTCGCCGGAAGTCGCGTCGCTCGAACTCAGGCTGGCGGCGTCCGTGACTGTTGCGAGCACTTCATAGGTGGCATCGCTGGACAGCGTCCCGGCATTCGGGTCTGAGAAGTCCAGCGACCATACGCCACCAGAAAAATCGAGTGCACTGTCCTGGAGGTCCGTTCCCCCATACTCGTACACGACACCATCTACTGTTACAGTCAGTATCTCCCCGGCGTTCAGCGTCGCCGTCCCGGTCAGAGTCGGTGTCGTGCTCTGGGTCAGGAGACTATCCACCGTCGGTTGGACGGGCGGTTGTCGATCAATGATGATCTCACCCGATGTAACATCCGTGGAGGCATTCCCTGCCTGGTCCATCACCGTCGCAGTGACCGAGTATGTTTGATTGTTCAGGAACGCGCCGACGGAACCGACAGTGGGGGCAACGCTGGTATTTACAGTCCAGGACCCACTGCCGTCCACCGCGACGTTCTTGTAGGTCCCTCCATTGACGACAACTGTCAGGGATTCACCCGCTGGTAGAACACCGACTCCTACCTTGCCTGTAATGATCGGTTTCAGCGCGTCAGTTGTCTGGGAAGTAACCGTGGGTACAGTTGGTGCCTGGGTATCAATGGTGAGTTCGCCAGAAGTCACATCTGTTCCCCCGGCTACTGGATTACCACCTTTGGTGATCACGGCATCGACGTTGTAGGTTCCGTCGGCAAGCGCATCACCTGGCGGGATCAGTTTTGTCCACGAGCCATCCGCCACTACGGCCACATCTAGATACGTCACCCCGTTGATCGTGACATCCAGTTGCTCACCGCCGCCCAACGGATAGGGCGAGGTGCCCGTCACAACAGGCGTCGAATCCGTCGTCACCAGCACATCAACCGTCGGGGCGGCAGCATTTACAATGAGAACTTCATTGCTCGTGACGTCACCAGTCGAGTTGCCGACCTGGTCAGTCGCGGTGACCACGACTTCATACAGCGTGTCATAGGCAAGCACATCAGCGCCATCCAGTGCGAGTGACCATACGCTACCGGAGACTGTCAGTTCCGGGTCTGTGCCCAGCGTGTAGGCATTCCCATTGACCGTGACAGAAAGTCCACCGGCAGCATCGGAATCATCATATGTGCCCGTAATCGTAGGGCTTCTGTCGCGGGTCACCAGACCATCGACCGTGGGCGCGGACGGCCCCGTCTGATCGACAGTGACCTCCCCAGTGGTAGAGTCAGACGCAGCATTGCCAGCCTGATCGGTTACCGTCACGGTCACGTCATAGGTCGTATCCGCCAGCAGTGCAGTGGCATTGGGGTGCGATAGATCAAGCGACCAGTTGCCACTTCCGTCAACACTGACAGCACCATCCTGTGGCGCTGCACCACCGAGGGTATAGTTGACACCATTAACAGTTACTACAAGGCCACCATCAGCATCGAACCTGTCGTATGAACCGGTTATTGTGGGGGTAAGGCTCGAAGTCACAAGAACATCGACGTCCGGCGCGACAGGGGGCGTTATGTCTTCGACCGAACTGTCAATGAGGATCAATGAACCGTTGTCAGAGGCGCTGTTTCCAACCGCATCAGTTGCGGTTGCCGAAATCTGATAGGTCGTATTGTCAGTCAACGGCGGGACGGTGCCGCCAAGGTTCAGGGTCCAGTTGTCACCAACTGCCGTCAGTTCCGGATCAACACCCAGGGTGTAGGTACCAACACCGTCAACGGTTACTGTAAGTGTTTCGGTATCGGCAGACTGATAGGTCCCGGTAATGATTGGCGTCGTATCGCCGGTAGCCAAATCAACCACCGTTGGCGCAAGCGGCGGGGCGGTGTCAACCAACAATTCAGCACTGGTGGCGTCAAGAAGGATGTTACCTGAAGTATCCGTCACCTTTGCGGTCACTGAGTAGGTTCCATCGGACAATGGCGTAATCGGTTGGGTCTTGAGATCCAGTGACCAGTTTCCACCGCCATCAATTGTGAGATGGCCATCGCCGACTATGTAGACCGTTCCGTCAAGAGCGACCGTCAGCGTAGCGAAGTTCGTCGTGTCGTAGGTACCTGTCAGGGTTGGCTGAGGATCATTGGTTTGCAGAGTCTCAACCGTGGGGCGTTCAGTTGCCAGTAGCGAAACGACGGTCGCGGCTTCATCTGACAGACTGCCATCGTTGACAAAGAAGAAGACATTTCGATCCGTCAGGTCAGGGTCAACCGAATTACTGTTGTCGTAGGTGATGGCCTGCAGAATCTTGTTGACGTTCGCAAGTGTTGCGCCCGAAACCCCATTGACCTCCTGATTGAACGAGATCGACAGCAGTGTCAGCCCAGTCGTCGGAATATTGGTGATCTCACCTACTGCCGTTCCGTTTACCGACACAATGCCACCAACCGTAAACGAGCTGACGCTCACGGTCCCGGATGTGTCGATGCCCAATACATCTTCGTCAGGCACCCCATCCTTGATAAAGATCCTGATCCCGCCATCCAGTTCAGTATTCGGATCCTCCAGCACAGAGTCGTTGGAATCGGTGACATTCGCCAGTACATCCTGATCAATGATCACCGGCCCGGATCCCTTTACGTACTCTGCGTTATCTCCGTCAAGGTCGTTGAGTACCGGTGCACCCGGAGGCGTAATGATGTTCCCGGATGCATCCTGGGGGTCCGAGAAAGTACCCGACGAAGCATAGGTGACATCTGCACTATTGCCCCCGAGGAGGCCGCCGATATCCTGGTTAAAGGAATTACCCTGCGTTGCGCTCGCCTGGACGAATCGCAATGCGGACACGTCCGTGATCACTACCGGGCTTGGTAACCCGGCGAGCGCATCGACCAGTTCCTGAAACGGGATGCTGATACTGACGAAGTAGTCCGGGTCGCCGGCACCATCGAGGTCAGTCGGAGTGCCGGGGTCATGCTCCGAAGCCAGCGCAACCGCATAGTTGGTCTTGTCCGCGGAAACGACATACGGCTCGTAGGTGTTGTCGAGGCCGGTCGTCGATGGCGAGATGTTCAAACTGCCAGGGTCATTGCCCCAAATCGCCACTTCAGGCGTCTGAGCCCCGGTGACCACCACGAAAACATCAATGTCGCCGTCGAGGTTTGCATCTATCCCAACGTAGTAATAGTTGACCGGCACATCACCCAGGCGCCAGCGAAACGACAGGGTTCCGTCTGTATTCGATGAGACGCCATTGTTGTCGAACTGTATCTGGAACGCAGGGTGATCGTCGGTACCAACGATGTCGGCACTTTGCTGACCGGTCTGCTGATCGCCCAGGTAATCGTAGACTGAGGTCCCCGATGGGGTGATCGTGACCCACTTGGCCGTTGAATAATAGATCGCAGACGTTAATACGGCCTCGGCCACGATGTCCGCCGCAGGACCGTTACCCTGATTGTCCTGGATTGCACCCCCGACTGACGGAGAGAAGTCAACAGTCGCGTCGTCACCGATGTCGACGGCAGTAGTAAGCGTCAGCGTCACCGTCTTGCCAGGGCCGTCAACCGACACCCCCGTCACGACGTTGTTGTTTCCATTAACCGTCACCGTGAAATCCGATGCGGAAAGGCCCGTGGTCACATCCAGCTGGTTGGCTTCGGTAAAGCTTAGCTCCAGGACCTGGCCATCCTGTTTGGCAATGATGGCGTCCAGTACTGGTGGATCATTGTCCTGGGGCAAAACGCCAGCAAAGTCCCCGAGCGTCAACGCATCTACGTCGACTGTCCCGAACTTGCCCTCTAGCAGCCAATCCCCGCCCAGGGCTGCATTGCCGGTAGCGTCATCGGAGGCGGCGATATCTGCGTCTGTCAGCAGCGCCAGTTCCGTGATGAAGTTGATTCCAACCTCACCTTCAGCGACGTCGCAGCCATAGATGAGTATGTCCCCATCCTCGGTGAGCGATGCGCCAATAATCCTCAACGCCTCGCTGTACTCCTCCAGTGTCTCCGTATTGAGGTCCGAGGCGCCAATACGAACCCCGCCTTCCTGGCCGTGAGACAGGATATGGATGGACGTCAGGTCATCACGACCGGTGACGTAGTCTGCAATTTGACGTACGCCGTCACTGTCTTCATCAATCAGCAGTAGTTCAACATCTCGAGGCAGGTTGGCGATCAGGGCCTCATAGCCCTCAATGCTCGTGTCTACCACCACAAGTGAAGCAGCCCCTGCTTCAAACCCGTTTATCGCGGCGTCACGGAGATGCCAGTCCTGACCAGAGATCGCGTTCGGATCATCACTACTCCCATCGATCGCCGGTAATTCAGCCCTCTGCCTGGCCTGTTCCAGAGCGGCGTCCGCCGTCGACATGCCCGCCGCATCCAAGAGGATGCGAGGCTCGAGTACCTGGAATCGGATTTTCTTGACCATCAGGGCGCCGGGTTAACGAAATATCGCGACAAAGTCAATGCCATTATAAACTGTTGAAACCTCTCAAGGTTCCCTATTAAGTAACCAGAATGTACGGAAATTTTGGCATGTAACACCATCCCTGCGACAGTCGAAGCCGGAACAGGCCGAACCGGCCAATACACCCTGACGTCACATTCTGACCATCTGCGTCCGGTATCCGACAGACGGCGTGCTCCGCCAATCCGTGAACGAACGCTGATTTTCCTTTTTTACTTATAAATCAATATGTTGAAGATTATGGACAATCCCGGGTTGCCATGAACGCCGGAGATCGAACGAGTGAATCAGATCATGCAGATATCGCGCCATAACTTCGCCCTCATTGTCATCTTCGATCGATAATCGAGAATTACATAAATAATATTTTTAAATCAATAGGTTACATAGAATTCGTCCGTGGACTCAGCGACGTGGTCCCGGTGTGCCGGTCGAAGGTAATCCGGACCTCGCCCCGTCGAATCTGGTCGAGCACCTGAGCCACCTTCGCATGCAGGTGATGCTCGGTAGCACCGTACTCGGTTCCCTCCCGAAGGACGAACTCCTCAACGAGTCCCTGCAATGTGCTTGCCGGAAGCATTTCCCATGGGATCTCCACGCTCTTGACCTCCTCAGCCCTTATTCTGTGGGCACTGGCTGTGGTATAACCTCATTATGACACCGCCGGTCCGATTCGATATGCAAAGCTCAAGTAACACCCTGCTGATCATTGAAGACGAGCCGATTACACGTAGCCAACTGACCGCACATTTTGAAAAAGAAGGCTATTTGGTCATTGCTCGTGACACCGCGGATGACGCGGCAGAACTCATCCGGGAACACAAGGTACTTATCTGTCTGCTGGACATAAACCTGCCTGGCAAGGACGGACTGACCCTGACCAGGGAACTGCGAACCAATTCCGACGTGGGCATCATCCTGGTCACCGGCAAGGACGAAGCCATTGATCGAATCGTGGGGCTCGAAAGTGGTGCCGATGACTACGTCACAAAGCCATTCGACCCCCGGGAACTGCTCTCGCGGGTCAAAAATCTGCTCTGGCGGGTAAACGCCCAGGAAAAACAAAAGGAAAAGGGTGTCAAACGCACGTTTGAAGGCTGGACACTTGACTTGAACAAGCGCGAGCTGGTGACGCCTACGGAACAGATCCAGTCACTCTCCGCCGGTGAGTTCCACCTGCTCCTCGCGCTAATCGAAAATGCTGGCGTGGTGATGACACGAGATCAGCTGATGAACCGAATCCGAAATCGTGAGTGGTATCCGGACGACCGTTACATCGATGTGCTGGTCGGCCAGGTTCGCCGCAAGTTTCGTCAGTTTGCGCCCGGGAAAACCTTCATCAGCACCATCCACGGTACCGGATACCTGTTCGCACCGGACGTCAGTTAGGGAAGCTTTGATCAAGTGGACTTTTTCGTGAGGAGTAAGGCGGATTCACCCGCAGAAAATCGCGAGAATGCTCCCATTTCGCGATCTATCGAGGACGGCTCCAAGTCGGTCGTGAAGAGGGCCCAGGACTCATGACGAAGACGCCACCATGATTAGCCCAAGCGGATACGGCGCCCTCAGAATCATCCATCAGAGTGCCCGGACGCTGGTCTATGCTGCAGAACGTCAAACAGATGGTTCTCAGGTGATACTGCGCCAATTGCGCCCGGAATTCTCGACGCCAGAGATGTTTTCTGCTTTTGAGTCAGAATTCTCGCTGCTACAGGAGATCGACTCAGATCACGTGATCAAGGCAATAGACCTGCTGGAAGACCAGGGGTCTCCCATTCTTGTCACCGAAGACTTTGGGGGCGAATCGCTGGCACGGCTGATGTCTCGCGGCTCACCTGGAGTGGCCAATGCCATCTCCATTGGCCAACAGATTGCCCGCGGTCTGGCTGATATTCACGCGCATCGCCTGGTCCACTGTAATCTGAATCCGTCCAACGTCATCTACAAGGCTGCCACCGGACAGCTCAAGCTCATTGATTTCGGGATCGCCCAATTCCTGAGGTCAAGCCGCGAAGTCGAGTCGTCGATCGGTGGCTCCATCGCCTATATCGCCCCGGAACAGACCGGGCGGATCAATCGATCCACTGACTATCGCGCCGATTTGTACGCACTGGGCATCACCCTGTATGAGTTGATCACCGGAACACGCCCATTCACGGCCGACGATGACCTCGAGCTCATCTACAGTCATATCACCCGGGAGCCCTCCGGTCCCCATTTGCTGAATCCCAGAACGCCAAGGGCATTGTCACGAATCGTCATGAAGCTGCTGTCGAAGATGCCCGAGGACCGATATCAGAGCGCCTATGCAGTCGAACAGGATCTTGCCCAGTGTGGCAGACTGTTTGAAAGTCAGCAGGATGTCGACTTCGAAGTTGCCCTGGACGATATTGCGGAAACGCTCAATATCAGTGAACGACTGATTGACCGGGAAGGCGAACTGACGACGCTAAGAAACGCCTTCCGCGACATCAGAAGCGGTGGCACCCAGGTCATCATTTGCCTCGGAGTGGCGGGGGTTGGAAAGACTTCACTCGTCCAGGAATTCGAAAAGGAGGCACAGAGCCAGGGCGCCACGGTGGCACGGGGGCGGCACAACCCCACCAATACCCAGACCCCTTACAACGCAATCGGTGCCGCATTTTCAGACCTGGTGAAGCAGCTCCTCACCCGACGGGACTTCGATGATCTACGGTCCCGCATGAGCACCTCACTTCGCACCTATCGAGGCGTCCTGATTCAATTCGTCCCTGAGTTATCCCTGATCCTCGATGACTCCCCAGGCTCTGCCTTGGCAACGTCCACACCCTATCAGCCACACTATCTTGTCGACGCCATCGGCGCATTGGTCAAGACCGTGGCCAGCGCAGACCATCCGCTGATTCTGACCCTGGATAATCTGCACTGGCTGGATGCGGCCTCGCTCGAACTGTTCGACCCGTTATTTGTCAAGCAACGTATTCCCCACGTCATGCTGCTCGGAGCCTATCGAGTCAAGGAGCTATCCGAGGACCATCCAATGCGTGCCGCGGTACGTACGCTGGTTCGAAACGAGAAAGGCATTACGCTCATCCGACTCGACAACCTTGATGAGGATGGCATCTCCGCCATGCTGTCAGCGACGTTGTTTCGCCCCATTGAAGAGGTCGCCCTGCTGGCACAAATCATACACAGCAAGACCGGCGGCAACCCACTGGCGATTCGCGAGTTTCTCGCTACCATCTACAATGACGGCCTGATCAATTTTGATCGTATTCATCGGGAATGGACCTGGGACCCGGAGCTCATTTCGCTGCGAGCTCCTTCAGACAACGTCACTGCGCTGCTTGCCGGACGGATCTCAGACATTGACCCGTCCTGCCTGTCGTTGCTCAAGGCCGCGGCCTGCATTGGAAATCAATTTGACGTTCGGACGCTTTCTTCGGTGGTCGACCTGCCAGCAGAAGGAACCAATGAGATCCTGTCAATCGCCACCCGGGATGGTTACCTTCTGAGGGAAACAGGATCCGATGGACTGGAAAGGTACACATTTACTCATGAGCGAATTCATCAGGCTGTCTACGGGATGCTTGAAGCCTCAGACCGATACGCCATCCACACCCGCATCGGCAACGCCCTGCTCGAGAGCACTGACAAAGCGTCCGATCGAATCTTCGACATCGTCAATCAGTTGAACAACAGCTTTGACACACCTGATAACCAGGTCATCGATCCCGGGAAACTGTCGGAACTCAACGCACTTGCCGGCGAGCAGGCGAAGAAGACGGCAAACTACCGGGCGTCATTCAAATACTTCCGAACCGCAATTGCAGTCCTTTCGCAGCGTGTCTGGTCTGATCCGGACCTGGGTCTGCAGCTGCATGTCGAAGCCGCTGAAGTCGCCTATCTCTGTGCTGACTACAGACAGCTGGACCTGCTTGTTGACACGGCGCTGGCTCACGTCAGTGAAGCGATTGACAGAGCGAGAGTTCTGGAGATTCGACTCAGAGCAAGAATCTCGGAAGGCAGACTTCAGGAAGCGATCGAAATTGGCCAGGAAATTTTACAGATCCTGGGCGTCGGACTGACTCGAAGATCGCTGCTATGGTACCTGCCCACCCTGGTCAGGGTGTTTCTGCGCGTGTCTCACATGGACCTCAATGATCAGGACCGCAAGACCATGTCGCAACCAGAGTTACTCCTGGCAATGCGAATACTGATGAGTCTTTCCCGCGCCGGATACCTGTCGGCACATCAAATGACGCCAGTGTATATCCTGAAGATGACCGACCTGTCGCTCACACATGGCATGGCACCAGAGTCTGCCTTCGCGTATCCCATGTTCGGCGCCCTGATGGTAGGGCTGTTTGGCCTCGTTGATTCCGGCTATCGTTTCGGTCAACTGGCCCTGCGCAACCTTACCGAATCAAACAGGGAACAGCACTGCAAGGCCATTACACTGGTCACGAACTTCATCAATATCTGGAAGCACCCCTTACAAGAAACGTTGGAACCCCTGGCTCGTGCGCAAAAACTCGGTATGGAAACGGGAGACATCGAGTTTTCCCTCGTGGCCTCTGTAACAAGCGCAGCAAATGCGTTCGTCATCGGCCACGACCTGAACAGTCTGGAAGCCAATTTCGCGGCCCAGGCCGAACGCGCCAATGCCCACAAACAGATCGCAATGCGCAACATGGCACAGATCTACCGTCAGTCCTCGCTGAACCTTATGAATGACAACAGAGTACCCTGGCTGATCGAGGGAACCGTCTTCAGCGAAAATCGTTATGTCCAGTTCGGTGAATACACCCTGGATGAGACGAGTACGGCGAATCTGTATATCCTGAAGATGTTCATCGCAGTCCTGTTCAGACGCTTCGAACTTGCGGTGCAATTTGCAGCAGAAGCCAGGCAACGCATCAGATCAATACTGTCGTCTCCGGCGATCGCGTTTTTTATCATTTACGAAAGCCTGGCGGTGATCGGCTGGCTACCCGAGGCCCCACCCCATAAGACGGCGGGGCTGCGTCTTCGGCTCATGTGGAACAGCCACCGGCTTCGCCGATGGTCCCACCATGCGCCATCAAACATCCTGCCCGGCTATCATCTTGTCCAGGCCGAAAAAGCGCGACACTTCAATAACCAGGATCTGGCGACCAGACACTATGAACTCGCGATACGCTGCGCCCGGGAGAGTGGATTCCTGAAAGAACTGGCGCTCGCCAATGAACTGGCTGGACGATTCCACCGTGACACAGGAAAAGATGAGATTGCCTCTTTCTTCCTGGAACGGGCAAGGCTTAGCTACAGGCGGTGGGGAGCCGTCAACAAGATTGCACGGATTGATGAAGAGTTCGCAGAACTGCGTGAACCGGACGAGGCCAGCCTGATTCCCGGCGCAAGCTCCTCGGGTCACGGACTGGCACACAATACGACCTCTGGATATGGTTCATCACTTGACCTCAGTTCGGTCATCAAGGCGTCCCAGGTACTTTCCGGGGAGATCATTCTGGAGACACTGCTGCAACGGTTGATGCAGGTCTCTCTGGAAAACGCCGGAGCCCATCGCGCGAGCCTCATTCTGAATCACGAAGAGCAACTGATTGTTGAAGTCACAACAACGGGGACAGGCACCCGCGCCGACTACCGGATGCATCGAGAGATCCTGGAGCAGGTGGACTATCTCCCCATCTCGGTCATCCAGTATGTGGCCAGGACGCGAGAGGACCTGGTGCTGAACGATGCCCCAAACGAAGACATCTTTACCCAGGACGATTACATTGTCGCCTCCCAGCCCCGGTCAATCATCTGCATTCCCATCCTGAGTCAAACGCACCTGACAGGCATCCTGTATCTTGAGAACCGTAGAACAACTCGCGCCTTCACCCGCGAGAGAGTTGCCGTACTCAAACTACTGGCATCGCAATCGGCGATCGCGATAGAGAATGCGAAACTCTATCAGCAGCTCGATGAGTCCAGAAACAAATATCGATCGCTGTATCAAAACTCCCTTGGTAACTACTCACCCCGTATCAGCGTACAGCGCTCCAGAGAGGGCCATCTGAATGGCGACGAGGGGATTA
>JAQBUI010000115.1 GCA_027624035.1 Pseudomonadota bacterium
GTTCAGCGCGGATGCGCACACGGAGCAGCTCATTTCGAGCCTCCACCTTGGCCATGGCATCTTTGTAGGCGACGTCATCGGCAACGCCTGAGAAAATATCCAGGTCGTCCGTCGAGACACCGTAGTAGTCCAGCAGGGCCGACCAACGGAAGTTGCTGTCGCCCAACTCGCGGAACTCATTGAGTCCCGCTTCCCTGTTGCCTAACAGGAGATGCGCCATGCCGGCCCAGAGATGCATTCCTTGAAAAGGCTGTCTCGCGGCGTGGGCCAGCAGGTCTTCAGCGATCTCCGACGCCCGGGTGTCATCCCCGAGCGTCGCGGCAACCACCATCTCTGCGGCAATTGCGAACTGATTATCGAGGCGCCACCGGTATCCCGTGGCCGAACGGTCCGCCCCAAGACTCTTCTGCAGCAGCGCCAGGGCCTCACCCTGCAGGCGCACCGACTCAGCGGTGCGCTCCTCTCGTCGCGCCTGTTGGCCAAGCTGCGATAGAGCAAATGCCCGCGTCTGCATCGCCGCGAGATTGTCAGGCTGTTCAGTGAGCCATTTGTCCGTAATTTCCGCTCTGCTCTCCCGGTCATCGATGCCCTGGTAGTAGGAACTCATCCACAGGTAGTAGTACTGCGAGTCTTCCGGGTAACGGGCCGCCCAGCGTTTCAACGGTTCCGTGAACCCGAGTTCATTGAGCCCCCACCGCACGATAGTCTGCGCCCCCCATGCATCAGGTTCTTCACGCAACAGTGCCAGCGCCAGTTCCATCGCTTCGAAGGGCATTCCTTCGCGCCGATAGAAAAACGCCACGTTCGTCGCTACGGCCACATTGCCAGGAGCCAGTTCCAGGGCTCTATGTGCATGGGCAAGCGCCTCATCCGAACGACCTTGCTGACTGTAAACATCCGCCATCTGAAGATTGGTGGCAGGAGACAGCGGGTCCAGGTCGATTGCCTTTTCCCACTGGGCCAAAGCATTCACCAGATCTCCGTTGTAGACGTAGGCATCACCATACAGCATGCGTGCATCGCTGTTGCTGGGGTCAAGCCGTACCGCTCGTTCCAGGTGTGCATAGGCTTCTTCGTTTCGCCGTTCCGCAATAAGCCAGCGCGCCATGGCCAGATGCGCCGGTACGCTCTGATCGTCCAGTCGCAGCGCCAGTTCGGCTTCGCGGCGCGCCCGTTCCCGATGTTCGGTGCCGGTCCCACTCCATATGTTGACGTTAGCCGGAATCAGCGAGTCGGCAATCGCCGCATGGGCCGCCGCGAAATCCGGAGCGATGGCCACAGCCTGTTCAAACATCGACAACGCCTGGTCGCGGTTCGTACTGTTGTCTGCCGACATCAGGTCTCGACCCTGCATATAAAGATCGTAGGCCTCCAGGTTGTCCGTGGGGCGCCGGGCAATGCGTTCGGCCACCCCCACCTCCATGGAGATGCGCAGCGCACTGGCAATACTGTTTGCGACCTCGCTCTGAATTGCGAATATATCCTCGAGCTTGCGATCGTAGCGCTCGGCCCAGACCTGCCTGTCCTGGTTGTCGATCAGCGACACGCTGATCCGCACCTGATTGCCGGCCCTGCGGACACTCCCGGTCAACAGATGGCTGGCGCCCAGCTCGGCGGCGATATCACTGGTCTTCTGAGTGGAGCCCGCAAATCCGAGGACGCTGTTTCTGGCAATGACCTGCAAGTTCGAGATCTTGGACAGATTAAACAGAACATCCTGATGCATCCCCGAAGCAAAGTAGTCCGTATCTTTGGTCGCGCTCAGGTTCTCGAACGGCAGCACCGCCAGCACCGGAGCAGTCGAGGCTGGCACGTCCGGCATTCCGATATCCGCGGCAACGGGCGTGGGAGCCGCCTGGGCTATGGGCGCTTCATCCTGCCGATTCAGCACGAAGATCGCGGCAATGATGCCAGCGACCAATACCATGCCAGCCACCAGGGGGACAACCGGGAACGAACGCGACGGTGGCGCATCGTTGCTCGCGTCCGGCTCGACCCGGCCCCGTTCTACAAGCCCAGCCAGCGTCGACTCAAGTTTCTCATAGTAGGCCGCCTCGCCAAGCTGATACTTCATCACTGCCTGTCGATCCGAAAGGGCCAGTTCCAGCCCCATGGACAGTTTGGTCTCCACAAGATGCACCGCGAGAACGCGGCGGCCATGGTTCTCCGCGAAGTTCACTTCTTTCTGACAGTTCTCCGAAACCGCAGAACCAGGGGTGATGAAGATGAGGAACAGCGCGCACTCATCAATGGCCTGGGCCAGCTCCTCGCGCCAGGATGAACCAGGAGCAATCCCCTCGTCATACCAGATGTTGAAGCCCTGCTCGCGCAGACGGCGCAGCTCGGGATATACCTGCGCAGAATTTTCGTGGGCATAGCTCACGAACACATAGGGCTCTGTGCCGGAATATGATGGAAAGGGTCGCTGTGCAGCCATGGTCGACCAATCAGGTAGCAGTTCGGTCGCGAAAAACCGCGACGGTCGGCATTATCCATTATCCATCTGCAAACTGAAACCCGGCCAAATGGGACCCACGCATCGAATTGGTCCACTCCTGGACTCGTTGTGAAAGACCCAGGCGACCAGCAAAGTTTTGGGCGAACTCGGCCAGCAGAACAAAGGAGCGAAAATCAGCCTTGCTCGACGCTTTGATTCGACCAGGCTACACCAGGCTATAGGTGTTGAAGCGCGTCGTACGCCGCATACTTGTACGACTCACTTAAGGTCGGGTAGTTGAAGACGAGTTCTATGAAGATCTCGACAGAAGCACCCGTCGCAATTGCCATCTGGCCGATGTGCACCAGTTCAGTTGCTCTCTCGCCAATGACGTGGACACCGATGACCTTGTGTGTGGCGCGCTCTATCAACAATTTGGTAATGCCTTCCGTATCACCGGTGATCAGTCCGCGCGCGTTATCACGATACAGCGCTCGCCCGCAGACATAGTCAATGCCCTTTGCGTTGGCCGATCGCTCGGTTTCACCAACTGAACTCACTTCGGGGATGGTGTAAATACCATAGGGCAGGATAGAGGACACTGCGGTCTTGTAATCGAAGCCGAATGCACGGCAAACCGCGACTCTGCCTTGCTCCATTGATGTCGCCGCGAGCGCAGGAAAGCCGATGACATCACCGGCCGCGAGAATGCTCGGCACTCCGGTGGTGTAGCTTTCGTCAACCTGCAGTTGACCCCGGGCATTGGGCACCAGGCCGACGGATTCCAACCCCAGGCCATTCAACCGCCCGCTCCGTCCTGCGGCAAACAGCAGGTCGGTTGTCTCGATCGAAAACGTGTCTTCCTTCAGGCGATACGAGGTCTTGATGCCATCTTCAATCTCTTCGATCGTTTGCCAATCCGCGGACAAGATGAATGTGACACCTGCACGTTCCATGCTTTGCTGCAGCCGCTCGATCAGTTCTGTGTCGAGAAATCCCAGAATTCCTGGACTTCTGTCGATGATGGTGACCCTTGTACCGAGCGCGCTGAACATGCAACCGTATTCACAGCCGATGACTCCCGCACCGATGATGGTCAGCGAGGCGGGAATTTCGTCGATAAGCAGGATTTCGTCGGTGTCGTGGATACGTGGTGAATCAAAGTTGATGTTCGCTGGCCGATAGGGCGCTGACCCTGTTGCGATCAGGATGAATCTGGCAGTGACCACTGTGCCGGTGCTGCGTGCCCGGACCGTGTTGGGTCCGATGACTTCGCCAAAATCATTACAGTAGGTGACCTTGTGACGCGCAAGATTGTCTCGCATGCGGGTGGCCTCCCCCCGTCGTATCGCACCAGTTCGCTCGAGTAAGGTACGAATGGTCGCATCGGGATTTAGCTCGACTGCGACCCCATAGAGTTCACGATTTCGATATCCGGAGAGGTACATGGCTGCCTCGCGCA
Organism: Pseudomonadota bacterium; assembly: GCA_027624035.1. Classification (GTDB taxonomy): domain Bacteria; phylum Pseudomonadota; class Gammaproteobacteria; order Pseudomonadales; family Azotimanducaceae; genus UBA7455. Next base: position 3,900 of record JAQBUI010000115.1, read on the forward strand.
ACGTCTTGCTGGGCAGTGTACCGGTTTGGACCGCGGCACCGCCCGGGTCATCGGCGCATTCGAGAATGATGACACGCTTGTCGAAATAGGCCGCCTGTGCGGCCGCCTTCTCCCCGGTCGGACCGCAACCTATGATCGCGAGATCGTAGTCATCCACCCTTCATCTTCCTTCCTGTGGCAAGCCCTTCATTTTTTCCAGGTATGTGGGTCATCCCTACATCCCGTAGGCTTCCCGCCATTGACTGCCATCAGGGTCAGATTCAATATGAGGAGCGTGATCCAGAATCAGGCAGGATCGATGGGTCTGATCGTACCGGGGCCAGTCCGGGAGCCCGTCGCCGTTCGGATCACCGGTCCTGGCGAAACGCGCCAGGGTCCCAGACCAAAGCCGCGCGATTCGCTGATTGTCGGCATTGTCGGGGTCATGAAATGCTACTCCGCCCGCTTCGAGGGTGTTGAAGGTAAAGGCAATGTCGCTCGCATGGGTAATGCCCAGCGGATTCTCGGCGGGCACTTCAAAGTTATAGACCCAGCCGCCCGACCCCGCGCGCGTTGCCGCTTCAGCGCAGCGCAGCACGGAGCCGCGAAACATGTCGTACCAGGTGCGCTCAACTTTTTCCATGGGGTCCGCATCGCGCATGATGGAGTCGCGAATCATCAGGTAGCGTTCGGCATGGCCGTTGCCGGCGGTATAGGCCAGTCCCGCTGCCAGGGGTTCAGCCACCTCCGGGGTCGGAAACATCGGTGTAAAGAGTGTGCCTTCATCGCGGCAGGAACCAATGATCAGTGGCGCACCGTCGGGGCCATGTGCGTTGATAGAGTCTACCGAGGTCCGGGAGATGACGGTACCGTCTACGCCGGTGCCGGTGTTAAAGACGCCCCCTACCTGCAGCGCTTTCAATTCCTCCCCGGTCAACGACATGAGCCGATCCAGAAGATTGTCGGGCGATACGTTCAGATGGGAGGCCAGGGCCTGGACGTTGTTCGCTGGTGGTCCCAGAACTTCGCCAGGAGACAGAGCAGCCGCCCTGTGATACAGGCCGCTTGCCGCAGGGGCGCACAGTAGTGCGAGCACCGAGCCGCCCCCGGCGCTCTCACCAAAGACCAGTACATTACCGGGGTCGCCACCATAGTCTTCGATGTTGTTATGCACCCAGCGCAGCGCGGCAATCTGATCCTGAAAACCGAGGCTGGCCGATCCCCGGTAGGCGTCCCCATAGCGGCTCAGATCGTGGAATCCGAAAATCCCCAGTCGATAGTTGATGGTCACGACCACCACGTCGTTTTCGGCGGCGAGGCGGGTTCCGTCGTATTCATTGGCAGATCCCTGGATGTAGGCGCCACCGTGAATCCAGAACATCACGGGTCGGCGCTTGCCGTCAGCCGCAGGCGTATGGATGTTCAGGTACAGGCAATCCTCAGATTCCTCCCCGGGAATCTCACGCCCACCCAGGATATCCGCGTAGGGTGTTTGCAGACAGCGGTTGGGATAGGTGGTCGCATCCAGGTGGGACCATGCCTCGACGGGCTCCGGGGGCCGCCAGCGGGCAGGCCCTGTTGGAGGCCGCGCATAGGGCAATCCCAGATAGGTCTGCACGCCATTGGATGATTACGCCGGTGACTTTGCCCAGTCTGGTATTGATCATGCACCTCTCCCCCAAATTGACAGGCAAAACAATGGAGCCTTTCCTGATGCGGGTCAAGTACTGCAGTGTCAGGGCCTCTGCGACTGCGGGCCCTGAGTCGGCGCGAGTTGGTGGACCTCGATACAGCCTGCTACAGTATTCAATACCATCGAATTAGACATCACGTGCAGATCAACTGGGACGACATCGCGAAAGAATGTCACCTGCCAATCAGCTCACCGGTACAGGTGGGTGAAGGCTGGGACGCGGTGGTCTTTGCAGCAGACCACGACAACATCATCAAACTTGGGAAACGTGACCGAAGCAAGGACCTGCTCGTCACAGAGGCGGTCGTCCTGGACCTGATTCACGATCACCTGTCGGGGCGCACGCCGCGATTGATTGTGGCACCTCCTGAACGCAGCGCCTGGCCCTTCGGCTACCTCGTCCAGCGCTACATCGCGGGCACGCCCCTTTCCGAGTACGACGCAAACGACCTGACTGACATCGCGACCCAGTTGGGGCACACACTGCGTCAGCTCCATGGAATTGATGTCGACGAGATGATGCGAACACGACTACCGCTTCTGGACCGTCGAGAATGGGCCAGCGAGTTTGGTGCACCCGCGCTGAAGAAGATAGCAGGCCGACGTGGCGCAGCGCTCGCCACGCGCCTCGCGGACGAGGCGACCCGCATCCTGCGAACGTCAGGCTACTACGACGTTGAGCCCGTCCTGATTCACAATGACCTGCACTCGGAACATCTCCTGATCGAGCCTGGCCTGCCCATCGGCATCATTGACTGGGGGGACGCCGGGCTCGGCGACCCAGACGTTGATTTTCTTTATCTGTACGGGGCCATGGGCTGGGATTTCATCGAAACATGTGCCCTTACTTACGGCCATCAGGACCTGAATGCATTGCATACCAAGCTCCATGACCTCCTGTTGCTATTTGCACTGTTTCTGATCCTCTTTTCCAGCGAATACGGGTCCAGTGATGAAGAAGCGTTCGGCTGGGAAATCCTGGACACCTGGGTCAGCACGCCAACATGAGTCAGACCATTGAGTCGGCTACAGAGGAACCCCAGCAGTCCTGATGACAGCTAACTCACCGAGTCTGACGGACGATAATAGGGTGTACGTCTCGAGTGATCCGAATCCAGGATGGTGAGCCGTTCCATGAACCGTCGATGTGGCCAGAAGTCACCGCTCGCGGAATGCAGCACGCAACGGTTGTCCCACCACGCCATGGACCCCGGCTCCCACCTCACGCGACAGGTGTACTCGGGGCGTCCTTCCTGCAGTTTCATGCGTCTCAGGATTTCTGCCTGTTCCGACACCGGCACGTTGTGCTCGTCGGCAAAACGTTTCACGAAGCCCTGCTGAATATAAAGTACCGTGCGACCGGTCTCCGGATGGGTCCGCGCCACCGGATGGACTGATACCGGCGTCACACCATCCATCTGATGGCCAACACTCCCCATATGTACGGCAGTCCAGTGCTCTACCCTCTGCCTGATCTCCCTGGGCAAGCCTTCCCACATGCCATAACAATCGCAGAAACAGGTATCACCACCCACAGGTGGCGCCTCGCGACACATCAGGACCGATGCCATCGGCGGACGTGCCTGCCAGGTGGCATCCGCATGCCAGCCAGAGGCAGCGTTCGGAACCGCCTCATCGGACGGCAGGATCAGCATGTCCGGGATGTCCGGGTCCTTGATCTGCTGGTTCATGTCGTACGGCGAGTTTGGCACATGCTCGCGTTCACCAAACGGCGCACCCACTTCACCAAAGTACTCTACGAATTGCACCATGCCCTGTCTGGTCAAATGATCCTGGTCTCGAAAGACCAGTACCTTGCGCTCCAGCCACAGGTTCCGAATGTAGTCCACCATGCCAGGTTTTTCGAGATCAGACGTGAGATCGATCCCATGGATGATCGTACCGATACTCGGCTGGATCGGCTCCAGCTTCAATTCAACACCGGCTACAGTGAACGGCTTGTAATGGACGGTTCCAAAATGCCCGACGACCAGGTCCTTATCCTGTTCGCGGATGCCCTGCATCATCTCGTTGCGGTCAGAAGATCCTGGATGACGTACGGCAGCAACGGCTCCGAGTGGATCAGAACGCACCGGTGGTTTGTTCGCATCGGCGCGTTCGCGTCGGCGCAGGTAAAGTGGATTGTCGATCAGCTGAGGATCTTGTGGTTGTTCAGACATGGTGCGGCTCAATGTTCGACGCAATTGGTCACACTACATTAAACCTGTGCCTTTTGGCCTGCAACCATGCCCGATTGCGATTCTGAGCCGGTTCCCTAGCCGATCTGCAGCAGTTCTACCCAGTTCCCGTCGGGGTCTTCGATCATTGAAATCATGACTCCGGCACGGATCTCTGTGGGAGGCACCGCAACCGTGTAGCCGGCACTGCTGCAGACTTCGGTCATTTCCTTCAGGTTATCGACCGAGATGGTCCAGTAACGGTAGCCGGTGGCACCACCGATACCCCCGGGAGGCGCGCTCGCGGGCGGGGTCTTGCCATTGACCACGATCTTGATCGTGGTACTGCCGCACTTGAGCCGGGTCATATGACCACCCCCACCCATGGGCATCTCACCCTCGACGGTCAGCCCCAGGGTATCCCGGTAGAACTTGAGCATGGGCGCCAGATCGTTGGTAATGATGCCGAGGTCGATGGAATCTTTGGTGATATTGAGTGGCATAGGGGATGGTCCTTTGTGGCTTGTGATGGAAACCGTGCCAGTCTACAGGAAAAGGGCCGGCAATTTGCCGACCCTTCGTCCTGCCCTCACGGCTGCTAACACGCTCGGGCTGTCTACACGCTCAAAGCTGTTTACACGCTCAGGGCTGTTGTTAGAAACGATAGTTCACCCCGAAACGCAGGCCCCACAGGGAGGCGTCCGCGACGCGGCTCTGGGTCTGCGGGATGTAGCGCTCGAACAGGTACTGATCGTCCGAGTGATCGTTGGGCGTGCCTGCAGCGTCGATATAGCTCGCCTGAACGATCGGTGCGTTCCGTGGGAAGCTACGTTCGTACAGTACGCCCCAGTCGTCATTGAGCAGGTTGCCAACGTTCTCGATCACCAGATAGGCGTTGGCGCGATGAGCCGCCACGAAGCCCGGCAGTTCCTGGTTGATGCGAACATCAAACTTCGTCCACCAGGCACTGTAGAACTCATTGCGGGGTACGATACCGCCACCATACTGGCTCAGCCCCTCGGCCTCGGCGAATGCGAAGAACGCGCCCCGATTGAAGTCCGGACCAAACACGACTTTGGGATCATTGGTGCTGCTGGGCATGTACAGCAACGCGCGATCGTCTGACGGGAAGAAGAACGGACCCCGAACGAACATTTCCTGATCGGCGAAGGTATAGCTGTAGGGTCGGCCCTTGTTGCGGGCACCAAACAGCGTGATGCGGGTCGTCAGACCGGGGAAGAAATCCCTGGAATAGCTCGCCCGCAAAATGAAGCGGTGCGGAATCTCGTAGTTGGAGGTCGCTATGGTCGGGTAGTTGTAATCATCCACGGCGATGTTTGAAAAGTTTGAGAACGCAACGGAACTGGTCATCGGGCTGACTTCCCTGGACTCCGTGTAGGCATATCCAAACGTCACGTCCAGGCCGAGGTCATACTCCTTACGGACACTGCCGGAGAAACTGAACTGGGTGCCATCGCTGCCCTGGACGTTGGACAGAATGTAATCACCGCTAAAGAGGCGATTGCAGCTCGGGCCGGTCTCCACCGGGTTGGTCGTACAACCCGGTACACCCACGTCAGCCTGGTAGTAAACCGGGCGACCATCGGGTGCCTTGCTGAACTCCACATAGGTTGCGTCCACGTAGATGGCAGAGTCGTCCGACCTGGTATAAATCAGGTCGCCGGAAAACTCATAGCCATTGTCCATGACGTAGGTCCCGCCGAGGGCCCACTTCAGGTTTGACGGAATCTTGAAGTTCGGATCGATCCCGTTCACACCGCTGTCGGTGGAAGCACCTGAGACGTAGTCCCGCAATGAGGTGGGTGCGTCAAATATCGGACGCCCGTTGCCATCGGCACCAAGAGGAATCGTCGCCAGGCTCCTCAATGGGTTGACGTTAAGATCCGCTACACCGCCGTTGAACTCTCGCGCCTGGATGGCTGTGAAGCCGTCATTGCTGTAGGCATTGCTCAACCAGACGTTGGGGTTACCACCGCTATACAGGCCAACGCCACCCCGGAGTACCAGATTGTCCGAGACATCCCAGGTAAATCCAATGCGTGGCTGGAGCAGCGACTCGCCATCAAAATTCTGGCTGTTGCTGTATCCATAACGAGCCACGAAGTTCTGGTTCTGCCGGGGCACATCGCTGCTGGTCCACCAGTCCCAGCGCAGGCCGGCCACCACGGTCAGACCGATGTCATAGAACGAAATTTCGTCCTGAACGTAGAGCGCATGGGACGTATAGCCAAACTCCGCAGCAGCATCGTTCGGGTTCAGTGATGGTGCGTTGCCATAGTAGATATCATCGGGCGAGAGCGCCTCAAACTGATCGATGCAGCCGCTTGGCCGGGCACCGAAGCTGCAACCGACGCCGTTGCCGTCGAGGTCAGTATTGGACTCGTCAAATCGATATTCGCCCACGGTGTGCTGGACGAAAACATTGAAGATATCCAACTGTTCCTGTTCATAACCCCCAGAGATGATGTGATTACCAAACTCATAGGTGCCAGTCACCTTGAAATTGAAGGTGTCATAGTTCATCAGGTTGGACTGACGGGAGTCATCGCCCCCCAGATAGACCAGCGCCTGGGAGAAGTTGCCGTCACCATCCACATCCGCATAGGTCTCTATCTGCACCTCGCCAAAGCCCTGGCTGTTGCGGGTGATCTGTCGGTTATCAAGAGTGGATACGGCCACTCTCACTTCCGTGCTGAAGCTGTCTGACCAGTCTGAAAACAACTGCCCGGCCCACGATTCCAGTTCCGCACCGCGCTCATAGTAGTGATTGGAGAATTCAAACTCGAAGGAGTCCGAGTCAGACTCGGTCATGTTGAAGCCATCATTGTAGACGTAGGTCAGCGCGGCCCTGTGCATCTCATTGATGAAGTAGTCAGCCCGGATCAGAAACTTCTCGTCCTCGTTGGGCAGGCTTGAAACGACCGGGCCGGGATCATAACCATAGACATTGCGGGCAATGTCGGCGATGCGATCCAGCTGGGCAGCCGTCACACCCGCCACCGGGCGACCACAGGACTGATCACCCGCGCAGCGGTCAAAGATGTCTGCGCCGTCGGCCTTTTCATAGGAGGCAAACAGGAAGAATGTATCCTCGATCACCGGCCCACCGAAGGAGAAACCCCAGCGCTTTTCGTCGAAGTTACCGATTGGCACGCTGGCACCTTCCAGCTTGTCACCCTTGAGATCGCTGTCCGTGTAGTCGTACCAGACATGACCCTTGACCTCGTTAGTTCCTGCACGGGTGACGGCGTTGATGTTACAGGCCGTGAACCCGCCGTACTGGACATCGAATGGGGACAATTCGAGGGATACATTCTGAATGGCGTCATAGGGGAACGGCTGGCGCTGGGTCGGATAGCCGTTGCTGTTCAACCCGAAGTTGTCATTCATCTTGACGCCGTCCACCGTGAGGCTGTTGAAACGGGGATTGGCACCAATACACTGCACCGCACCAACGAAGGCTTCGTCAATGTAGATGCGTGGATCAACCCGAACGACATCACGAATATCGCGATTGAAGGACGGCAGATTCTGCAGATCGTCAAAATTAAAGCTGGATGATGGCCCCACCGCGACCTGAACGGTATCCGCCATCGAAGCCGTGACCACCACTTCCTCCATGGTCCGGTCCGCACTCAGCATCAGTTCCAGTTCAAAAGTCGCGTCCAGACCGAGCATGATGTCGGTGACCCGTTGAGCATCATAGCGGTCGGTGGTAACCGTCACGGTATACGGACCACCGACGGCAAGACCATCCATCTGAAAACGCCCGGCGGCGTTGGTTGCCGAGCGGCTCGCACGGCCTGTACGGGTGTCCGTGGCGATC
>JAQBUI010000023.1 GCA_027624035.1 Pseudomonadota bacterium
ACCATCAAGACAGGCGTCGTGGAGGGTGCGCTGCTGGTTCCCCAGCAGGCCGTGTTCTTCGACCAGGATGCGCCCTTTGTCTATGTGATCGGTGTGGATGGCGCCGAGCGTCGACCGGTTCGTATTGGTCGCCGGGGGCCCAATCGGGTGGAAATCACCCACGGACTGGTGCCGGGTGATCGTGTGAGTGTCGTCGTCCCGGCCGCGGGGGCAGGTTGATGCAATCCACCATCGTCAGACATCTGCTGCCGGACATCCGTCAGGCGCTGGGGGAACTCGCTCACCACCGGCTCCGGTCGGCGCTGACGCTGCTCGGCATGGTATTCGGTGTGGGAGCGGTCATCGCCATGCTTGCGGTCAGTGAAGGGGGCCGTCGACAGGCACTGGAGATGATCGAGGGCATGGGCGTCAGAAACCTGATCGTCGAGACCAGCGAGCCGTCCGGGGAGGCTTTGAAGGACATGCGGAAACATTCTGCAGGATTGTCGCTGGCCGATGCCCGGGCGATCTCGGAAACACTTCCGTTCATCGAACGATGGGCAGGGGTGCGGACGATGAAGGTATGGGATCTCTTTTCCCGGGATGGGCAGGCCGATGCACAAGTGTGGGCAGTGAGCCCGGACTACTTTGTGCTCAGCCAGCTTGATGCGGCCAATGGCAGGTTGCTCACGTACGATGATGACCAGGGACTGACCCAGGTGGCGGTATTGGGCGAGAGTGCCGCCTATGAGCTCTTTCCCAACGGTGGTGCGGTCGGCAGTCTGATCAAGGTGAATCATCTGTGGCTGGAGGTGGTAGGCGTACTTCAGGACCGGCAGCTGTCCGAGGGCAAGTTTCAGGGCCGCAGCGTGGGCGGTGAAGGCTCAAGGGTGTATCTGCCGTTGCAGACGGGCCTTAGAAGGCTGTGGCTGGAACCGATGGCAGCGGAACTCAGTCAACTGAAGCTGGAGGTAGGGGGGCAATGGGCACCCGCGACGGCGGCTCGCGCTGTTGAACACCTGCTGGGTCGACGCCATGGTGGCCAGCCGGATACACAGCTCACGGTACCGGCGCGTTTGCTGGCTCAGCAGCAACAGACCCAGAGGATCTTTACCATCGTCATGTCGGCCGTGGCCGGAATTTCGTTACTGGTTGGCGGAATCGGCATCATGAACATCATGCTGGCGAGCGTGATGGAACGCCGCGCAGAAATCGGCCTGTTGCGTGCGGTGGGTGCGCGTCAGCGCGACGTGGTGCGACAGTTTCTGGTAGAGACCACGGTCATCGCATTGTTGGGGGCGGCGGCCGGGATAGTGCTGGGCGCTGTCATCGCCTACGCCATCGCAGGATTCGCGGGCTGGGCGGTGGCCTGGTCGCTTCCTGGCATTGCACTGGCGGTCATCGTCTGTATGGCGATCGCGGTCGGATTCGGCGTATACCCGGCGATGTCTGCCGCGAGGCTCGATCCCGTGGCTGCCCTGCAGGCGGACTGACCGTGCGCTCGATTCCGGCGCCAGCGTCGCGCTGACACATGGACGACTGGCGGTTCCACGCGCTTTCCGATTGGTGCATCATGGGGGTCGAATCAGGCTCAGCACCAGCCTGAATCAAACCCTGAATCAAGGCTCGAATCAGCAGGAAGGTGACACCATGTATGACATTGCGATCAGAAACGGTACGTTGGTGGATGGGACCGGCGCCGACGCCAGGCGAGCCGACGTCGGCATTCGCGGCGACAGGATTGTGGAGGTTGGGACCCTGTCCGAGTCGGCCCGGCGCGAAATTGACGCCACAGATCGGCTGGTAACGCCTGGCTTCATTGATACCCACACACATCTCGATGCCCAACTGTTCTGGGACCCCTATGCCAGCCCGGTGTGCTGGCACGGCGTCACCACGGCACTCATCGGCAACTGCAGCGTCACCTATGCACCAGTGCGGCCCGAACAGCGCGATGCCCTGTCCCGCACGCTGGAATCGGTGGAACAGATCTCGGTTGAGTCGGTCAATGCCTCGCTGCCGTTCAACTGGGAGTCTTTCAGCGAATACCTGCGAGCCATCGACAACACCCCGAAGGGCATCAACGTGGCCGGTTTCATGGGGCATGCGGCGGCCCGGGTCTACGTTCTGGGTGACGATGCCATCGACCCTGATCGGCACCCCGATGCCGGGGAACTCAAGCAGATGCAGGCGCTGCTGACGGATGCATTGAGTGCCGGGGCGCTGGGGGTATCGACCTCCAGGACCTATACCCACACCGCACCGGATGGACGCCCGATTCCCGGGACCTATGCCCGGGAGCCGGAGCTCAGGGCGTTGGGCGAAGTTCTGGGCCGTGAAGGAGGCATTTTCCAGTGGGCATCGCGCTTTGGCGAGCGAGACGAGCCGGGGCTGCCCCATACCCGTGAAGAACTGAAGTGGCTGTCGGATATCTCACTCGATTTCAATATCCCCGTCGTTTTCAGCCTGTTTACCGGAACCGCTCCTGGCGCCGATTATCATCGGCAGATACTGAAGTGGACCGATGAACATCGCGCCAGGGGGGCGAACATTCGCCCGATGCAGAATTCCCGGGTAGGCACCAATTTCTTTGGTGCGATGAATTTCATGATGGGCCGCAACCCTGCCTGGCAAAAGTTCAACCAGACGCCCCCGGAGCAGCGCATTGCCCTGCTCGCGGACGAGGCCTACCGTCGATCCCTGACCGACGTGGACCCGGAGATGGAGCAGGCTTTCGGCCAGCGGTTCTGGACGTTCTCGGAAGACAATCTCGACTACAAGCGCCGGGACGAGGATCTCATCGCCAGTATTGCGGCCCGCCACGGGGAACGTCCCATGGAGACGGTGGTGCGCCTGATGCAGGCTTCGGACGGGCGCCAGATGTTTGCGACGGGCTCCAACAATGGCCAGTATGACAATGTTCGGGAGATCCTGGCGTATCCACACACCATTCCAGGTCTTGGAGATTCCGGTGCTCATGTCAAGGTGATGACCGACGCCAATCTCACCACTTATCTCATGAGCCACTGGGTTCGGGATACCGGCCTGCTCACGCTCGAGAACGGCGTGCATCGTCTGACAGCTGGCGCTGCGGACTTCTTTGGGCTGACGGACCGGGGCCGAATCCAGCCAGGTTGTTTCGCGGACGTCAACGTCATCGACTATGAGAATCTCACTTCACTGATGCCGGAATACGTGGATGATTATCCGTGTCACTCTGGCCGCTGGACCCAGAAGGCGAAGGGATATGACTACACCCTGTGCAACGGCCGCGTCATGATTGAGGATGACAAGCATACCGGCAGCATCGCGGGCAGACTGCTGGCCTATCAAGGGTAATCAGGGCCTGCACCGCGTATAATCCGGCCATGCGATATTCCGGAACCTGTTGGTGCTGAAAGCTGGCCTGATCAGTTGGTGGGGCTGGCTTCAGCTCGGCGGGAGGCTCTTCACGTCGGTGGGCAGTGCCGGGGCCTCCGCCATACCACGCCGATTCGTGCTGTTCACCGTGGCCTGGTGCGTGTTTGGCGTACTCAACCTGATGCACTGGTTCGGTTTCCTGCTGGACGAGATTCTGTTTCCTTCCTACCGGCGTGTCCGGGTCAGCAGACCCCTGTTCATCGTGGGGGTCCCTCGAAGCGGCACGACCCACCTGCAGCGGGTGCTCGCCCGGGACCCGCAGTTCACGACCCTCACGCTGTTCGACTGTGTTCTGGCCCCCTCGATCGTTGAACGGTATCTGCTGACTGCCCTGGCCCGTTTGGTGCGGCCGGTTGCATCCCGATTTCAGGGTGCCCGAACCCGGTTCGACGAGATTCACGAAATCGGTCTGGCGGAGCCAGAAGAGGACTTTCTGCTGTTGCTCTATCTACAGGCCTGCTTTCTTACGGTGGTCCCCTGTCCGGATGACCCCCACAGCTGGCGCCTGTCCCGGTTCGATGATGCCTTTGGTCCCGGATATCGTGCCGCGGTCATGAAGTTTTACCATCGATGTTTGCAGAAGCACCTGTACTACCATGGTGAGCAACTTCGATTGCTGTCCAAGAACCCTTCGTTCACGCCCATGTTGGAATCCCTGCGGGTCGAATTCCCGGACTGTGTGATCGTAGCCTGTATCCGGGCTCCCGAGCAGACGGTGCCGTCGCAGCTTAGCGCCCTCGTTCCAGCGCTGGCGCTGCTGGGGGCTGGCATGCCAGCAGGCCACTTTCAGGAAAATCTGATTCAGATGCTGCATCGCTACTACCGGAAAATCATCGCCGCTCCCGACGTATGTTTGATCGAGATGACGGATTTGAACGCTGATCTGGCAGGCACGGTCACCCGGCTGGCCGACTTTTCCGGTCACCCGATGACAGAGGCTTTTCGAGAGCAACTCTCTCGCCTCGCTGCGGCTGGCAGGCAGTATCGTAGCGGCCACCAATATAGCCTTGCTGACTTCAACCTCAGTTCTCTCGACATTCGGCAGCGGTTCGCTGACGTCTGGCCACTGTCTGTCGCAACATCAGGAACAGACTCATGATGGCCGCCCCGGGCAAATCCGGGCTGTCCGGGATCAGGGTCGCCATCGTTTCCGATGCCGCACCGGAAAGAAACGGCGTCGGGGCCTATTACCAGGACCTGCTGGACTATCTGGTGCCGGACCTTGCAAGCGTGGAGATGTTCTCGCCCACCATCGAAAATGATCAATGGACCGCCGGGCTGGTGTTGCCGTTACCGGGCGATGCCACCCAGAAGCTCTGCTTTCCGAACCCGGTGGCCCTCCGGCGAGAGTTGAAACGGCTCCGGCCTCACGTGATGGTCGTTGCCACCCCGGGCGTCTATGGCATGGTTGGTGCCTTCCTGGCTGCACGATGGGGCGTGCCGCTGCTGACGGGCTTTCATACTTCATTTGAACAACTCACTGATCTGTACTGGCATGGATCCTTGAAGGGACGCTTTTACCAGTTGTACCTGGAACACTCTCACCGCTATCTGTTCAATCGATCGCGTCTGGTGCTCGTTAACTCTGACGACATGCATGATCTGGCGAAGCGGATGGGTGCTGATCAGGTCCGGTTGATCGGTACGCCTCTGCCTGGCGCCTTCGCGCGGCATCCGCTCGTTCCTTTTGGTGGAGAGTTCCGGAAGATTCTGTTTGCTGGCCGACTGGCTGCAGAGAAGAATGTTGAGGCGTTTGTCGATGCGGCGGCAGCCATTTCCGATATCGAGGTCAGCATAGCGGGGGACGGGCCGCTGCGTGAGATGGTAGAGGCGGCCGCCCGGCGCCTGCCCAATCTGCATTATCTGGGCTGGCTGGACAGAAGCGCCCTACGAGATCAGATAGATCTACACGATGGTCTGGTGTTGCCGAGCCATTTTGAATCGTTCGGCACGGTGGCCCTTGAATCCATGTCGAGAGCACGGGTGGTGATCGTTTCACGGGGTACCGGCATCTGTCGCTGGTCCAATCTAACGGACGGCATGGTGGTGATGGCAGAAGGTCAGTCTCTGACAGAAGCCATAAGGGGTGTGCAGGGGCTCGGTGCAGAGCGGCGGAAGTCGCTCGCGAGGCGCGGACATCAGGCGGCCAATGCGTTCAACAACAGCAATATTGAAAACTGGCAGCAACTGTTGATGGATGCTGCCAGTGCAGGCCCCTGAGTGGATCAAATGCATGCGATGGTTTCAATCCATGATGTGATGCCGGACACGCTGTCGCGGGTTGAAGCCATTGTTGCCCGGCTGCCTGTGCCATGCCGGCGAAACCTGACCTTGCTCGTCGTACCCGGGCTTGAGTGGCAGGCGAGTCAGATAGATAGCCTGCGGCGGCTGGAAAGGGACGGTTGCATCCTGGCGGGACATGGTTGGACCCATCGTGCCAGAACCATAAAGGGGCCGTGGCATCGCCTGCACGCTTTGCTCATTTCCCGAAATGCGGCCGAGCATCTGGCCCTGGGGCGCGATGAGATTATCGAACTGATCCGGCGCAGCCGTCAGTGGTTTGAAAGCAATGGGCTTGTTGCCCCTGACCTGTATGTGCCACCAGCGTGGGCGCTGGGCGCGGTCAGCCGTCAAGACCTTACCCGGCTGCCGTACCGCTACTATGAGACCACCAGCGGCATCTTTGATGCCAGCAAGGGTCGAAGGCTTGGTCTACCGCTCGCCGGGTTCGAAGCCGATAACAGGCTGCGCGAGGGGCTGCTTCGGATCAGCAACGTGTGCAACCGGCTGCTATCCGGTCCGGAGCGACCGCTGCGGATCGCCATTCATCCCCACGACTTTGAATACCGGCTGGGCGACCGCCTCACCGCACTGCTCGGTCAGGTGTCCATCAACTACAGTCACAGAGATCTGTAGTCGCTGCACCGCTGCTGCCGGCAAAGCCAAACCTGAACACTATGGTGGGGCACTAGTCGGTCTCAGTGTAACGCTCAGTCAACGATTCAAGCACCGCCATAAGATCGACTTCGGTCGTGAGTACCTGCAGGGCAGGGTCGGCCTTCTGCCGCTTCAGGCGGTGGATGGCATTGTGAATGTGGAAGCGGTCCGGGGTCAGCTTCGCGTTTACTTCGCGCCAGTGGATGGGCATGGAGACAGGTGCGTTCGGCCTTGGCCGGACGCAATAGGGTGAGGCGATCAGTTTACCGGAGCCATTCTGCAGGTAGTCAATATAGACCTTGCCATCTCGCTTGTCCGGGCTGCGCACGATCGTGCAGATGTCCGGGAGTTCGCGAACCACCACCCTGGCAAGCAACTCACCCAGGATGCGGGATTGCTCGAACGTGAACCGGTTATTGAGCGGCAGCAGAATGTGCAGCCCGGTCGAGCCGCTGGTCTTCACGAAATTCGGCATGCCGATGTCTTCACACACCCCATGAATGCGTTTTGCGACAGTGATGACGTCACCAAATGGCGCGGCTTTCGGGTCGAGGTCCAGCACGCACCAGTCGGGGTGTTCGATGTCTTTTGTCCTGCTGTGATAGATGTGCAGGGGGATGCTCGCCATATTGGCAATGTAGACCAGTGCTTCAGGGCAATCGACGATCAGATAGCCGATTTCCCGCTCTGTGGAATCGCTGTACATTTTTTCGATCCGCAGCCAGTCGGGAACGAATCCGGGCGCGTCTTTCTGGTAGAACGATTTGCCCTCGATGCCGTCCGGGTAGCGGGTCATCACCAGCGGCCTGTCGGCGAGCCAGGGCAGCAGCCATGGGCTGACCGCATCGTAGTAGGCGATCATGTCGCCCTTGGTGAGGCCCTCGCCTGGCCAGAAGATCTTGTCGAGGTTGGACAGGGCGACGGACTTGTCGACGGGTTCGTCTTCGACCTCAATTTCCTCGAGTTCCCTGGTTTTCTCGTCGCGGCTGCACTCAGCAGGGACCTTGTCATCACGAAGGTGGAGAAATACCGGATGTCGCAACTGGCCACCCGGTGTGAGTTCCTTGAAGCGGATTTCCGCCACGATTGCGGGCGACTTCCACCTGAAATCCGCGTTCCTGGGCGCCCCGGCCGGCCGTTCGATGTCGTCAAGGCCCGCAAAGGCGCGCCCCAGTTCGCGGCATAGGGTGTCGTTCAAGCCAGAGCCCACATTGCCCGAATACACCAGTTCGCTGTCTACATACTGCCCGACCATCACCGAACGAATATCACCGTTGCCGGCCTCACGATACCCCATGAGTACGAAATCATCGGATTGATCAATGCGGATCTTGACCCACTGATCCGAGCGGCCGCTCACGTAGCGCGAGCGGCTGCTCTTGGCCACGATGCCCTCCAGCCCGAGCCGCTCGGCCGCGCCGTACATGGCGAGGCCGTCCGCTTCGATGTGGTCCGAGTAGCGAATCATGCCCGCAACCGGGATCACCTGCCGCAGCGATTCCTTACGTTTGATCAATGGAATCTGCCGCAGGTCATACTCCCCCATGGCGATGAGATCGAATGCATAGAAGGTTGCCGGGTGTTCGAGCATCGCCCGTTCGATGGCGCTCGGTTTGTTCAGCCTGCCGCGCCGCTGCATTCTGGCGAAACTCGGCATGCCGCTGGCATCAAAGACCACGGCCTCACCGTCCAGGATGAAGCGTTCGTAGGGTAGCCGGGCGATCGCCTCGCCAATCTCTGGGAAGGTGCGGGACAGGTCGTTGCCATTGCGGGATACCAGTTTGACCTCTTCGCCATCCCGAACGGCAAGCAGACGATAGCCGTCATATTTGATTTCGAACAACCAGTGCTTGCGGCTGAACGGGTCCCCGGCGGTTGCCAGCATGGGCTTCGGAACCTCATCCGGCTGGCGCCGGGGCACCTTGAGTCGCGCCAGCCGCTTGAGCAGATCGGCATCGGGATTGGCCCCGTCATTCAACTGATCGATCGACAGGCCGGTAAAGACCGAATTCATGGGGTAATCGGCCGTGCTGGCGCTCTCATCCATGTGTTCATCGATTTCCTTGATGAACAGCCAGTCCGTGGCCTTGTCCTTGAGCCGGACCAGCGTCCACTTGCCGTGGAGTTTCTGACCCTGTAGTTCGAACAGGATCTTGCCGTCGCGCAGCCCCTGCACCGGATCACCGATGGGCCGGTAGAATCCCCGGTCCCAGACAATGGACCAGCCAGCACCGTAGTTGCCATCGGGTATCTTGCCTTCAAAGTCGCCATATTCAATGGGATGATCCTCCACCAGCGCGGCAAACCGTTTGTCCTGCACATTGGGAGATGGGCCCTTCGGGACGGCCCAGGATCGAAGTACACCTTCCATCTCAAGGCGAAGGTCGAAGTGGGTATTGCGGGCGGCGTGGTGATGTATCACGAAGCGTGGCAGGGCACCGGCCAGACGGGACGCGCCACCGCGCCCAAAAGGCTCGGGTGTGCTATCGCTGCGGCGCTTGCTTCGGTATCGGTCGAGTAGCCCCTGGTCTGCCACGGGAGGCCCCTGGTTATGATGCTTTTATGATACCTGTTTGTTCCGGTGTGGGGGATACTGGTTGGCCGTGCCCAGGGGCCAGGGTCAGGCCATAGGACAGAAACAGAACTGGCGTCGGCGAGATCAACTTCAATCGTGTCAGGTTTGCTGGTACTGGCCGCGCGCGGTGCGGGAGATTACAGTATGGACGCGAAATCAGGTAAGCAGGAGGAGGGCTGATGAAAATTACTCGCATATCGCCGGCCATGGGAGCCGAGGTGGTTGGTCTCGACGCTGCATCGTCGAACCAGGACCAGGTTGAGGACCTGCGTGGTCACCTGCATCAACATCACGTACTCGTGATCCGGGATCAGGACCTGCCCCATGGCGCCATGCAGGCGTTCGCGACAAAGTGGGGGGAACTGCTGACCCATCCCAGCGGCATGCATCCGGAGTTCGTACATGAACAGACTCTGGCCGGAAAGGGTGCCCGGGGCAGAGGGTTCAGCGCCTGGCACTCCGACATGTCGTGGCACCCGACACCGCCCGCCATCACGCTATTACATGCCAGGGAGATTCCATCTTTCGGCGGTGATACCGGATTCGCTGACCAGAAGCTGGCCCTGGAATCGCTGGACCGCGCCCGGGCGGATAGACGTCGCCAATTCAGGAAAGGGCTGCCGGGCATTGAGGATCTCATGTCATTGAAGGCAAATCATACCGGTAAAGGATTTGGGCCCGAGGTGCCGGATTCCGTGCACCCCGTCGTCCGGACCCATGATGAGACCGGGGATCTGACCTTATACGTCAACCCGGAGTTCACCACACACCTGGTGGACCTGCCGGAGGAGGAGAGTCGCCGCCTGCTCTGGCCGCTCTGGATGCATCAGACCTGTATGGAGTTCATGTACCGGCATGCCTGGCGGCCCGGCGATATTGTGATCTGGGACAACCGGTACGTTCTGCACACCGCGATCCTCGACTACGAGGAACCACGCTACATGATCAGGTGCACGGTAAAGGGTCCCGAACCCCGATAGGGCGCGATCCAGCCTTGTGCGACAGAGGCAGATTTTTCGTATGCTTGACGAACTGACCGATGTGCAGACCCCTGAAACCGGGGGGGCGACGAGGTCGCCGAAGGAGAACGTACCATGACAGCCAATGAACCACCTATCCCATGGGATGAGTACTATCAGAACGGACGCGGCAAGGCGCAAGCCCTGGGGAACCGAGGTCCGCTGCGTTTTGACGACAACGGCCGGCTCACCGAGGACATCCTTGGCGCATACCACCTGCATGGTTTCTACGTGTTTACTGGTGTGATGTCGGCAGAGGAATCCAGAGAACTTATTCAGGACCTGGAGGCGGTGATCGACAACGCGCCGGTTGCCCGGGACAACCCGGTGGACAGTCACGGTCGTCCCTCGACGTGGGCCGAGTACTATTCACTGTCGGATTCACAGTCGGATGACGAGCGTGCGGCGGTTTCCCTGGTGTCCCATCCGCTGATAATGAGCGACGCCGCCCTGCGTGCTTATGCTCATCCCGACCTCCTGAAAATTGCGGCGAGCATCAATGGGCAGGATTTCATCCCCTTTACCGAGGCAATCCAATACAAAGCGGCCCATAGCGGCTTCACCCGTTGGCACCAGGACGGGCGCACCCACTGGACCGCGGAAGGTGACGCGTTGGAGCAGTCGGACGGCAGCGGCAAAACCCACGGCTTCAACCTGTCCATTGCCTGTAGCCAGTGCACGCCCGTGAATTGCCTGTGGGTGGTTCCGGGCAGTCATCGCCAGTGGCGACTGGCGGGCGGCGGCAAGTTTCCGCCAATATCGGAGCAGATTCCTGATGCCGTGCCTGCACTGATGGAGCCGGGCGACTGCGTTATCGTCAATCGCAGTTCGTTACACGGTTCCTATCCCAACAAGACATCCAGGTCGCGCATGACGCTGCTTCTTGGATACCACCGGCGTGACTCAGCCATCGGCACCTCGACCACCAATGTTCATGCTTTCATTCGGCCGGAAAAGTCGAAACCGGTCACGTACTCGGAGGAATATATCCTGCGCCGGGCGCGGATGATTCCTCTTGCCATCGATGCCCGCCGCCAACGGTATCCCGATGAAGCACCGTATGAGTACAGCGGAACGTATATTGGCGATGGTCAGTGGAATGAGCAGGCAAGGGCCGAGATCAGCAGGGAGGGTGATGAGTATTGGCAGCGAGACATCACGCTCTGACGATTGCATTGACACCATCAGATGATATCATTGCAATCATTTTCCGTGATCGAGTGGAGGTGATTGTGGCCAATCTTGTGGTCAGGAATCTAGACCAGCATATTGTTGATGCGCTTAAAAAACGTGCGGCAAAACATGGGCGAAGTATGGAAGCTGAACATCGTGTCTTGCTTGAAGAGGCGTTGTTTGCGCCCAAAGGAAAGAGCTTTTCTGAAGTCCTTGCCACCATGCCCAATGTGGGCCAGGACAAGGATTTCGAACGGGTAGAAGATGCCGAAAGTCGCGATCATGTATTTGATTGATACCAACATTATAAGTGAGGCGCGCAAAAGGTCCAGGGCAGACAGAGGTGTAAGAAGTTTCTTCAGTAGGGTGAACAGGGAGCAGGCCAGTGTCTATATATCTGTCGTGACCCTGGGTGAATTGCGCAGGGGAGTAGAATTAATCAGACATCGTGGTGATGCTCGGCAATCCACTCAGTTGGAAAAATGGCTTAATGAACTGATCGTCGAGTATCAGGACCATGTTCTGGATATCAACCGGGATATCGCACAACTCTGGGGTCGATTGCGGGTCCCAAACCATGAAAACGCGTTGGACAAACAGATTGCCGCAACTGCACTTGTCTATGATTTGACGGTGGTCACCAGAAATCATAAGGATTTTCTAAGAACTGGCGTTCGTTTGCTGAATCCATTTTTTGGCGCCTGACCGGATTCCTTCACGGGCGGTTGTCGCACCAGCGGTCTATTGCAGGACAGTATTCTCTGGCCCGGGGGTTGGATCGCGTGGTTGGCCCCGGCACCGGCATGCTAAGGTTAGGCGATACGACAGAATCAGAACGGGTGTCGCGAGGAGTCAATGTCAATCAGAATGGCCAAACCATGGCAAGCCCTGAACCCTGATGAGATCAGTCGTCTCGGTGGACAGATGGGCGTCTATCAGCTTGGGGATGAGGCTGGCAATGTTCTGTATATTGGTGTTGCCGGGGGCCGGAGCCTGTTCGGTCTGCGAGGGGAAATAGACGCCCACCGTCAGATGGAAAACGTGGCACAGTTCCGGGTCGAGATCACCTCGGCCTATCGCACCCGTCAGCTTGAGCTCCTGATGATACATCAGGCTGATTACGGTACGTTGCCGGTGGGTAACGACGGTCCAGAGGGCGACCGTCTGGGTAGATTGTCACCGGCCTGAGAGGAGGTTCGCTTGGATTTTCAGCTATCCCAGGAACAGGAGATGATTGTCTCCATGGTCCGCCGCTTTGTGGTCGAGGAAATCATTCCTCTGGAAATGAACCTGGACCCGGATGCCGATCAGCTGCTGCCACCCGACCGCGACCGGCTCATCGGCAAGGTCAAGGAAATGGGACTCTACGGGCTGGATATTCCCCCGGAATTCGGTGGCCCGGAGCTGGACATGGTGACCCGGACGCTGATCGCAATCGAGATGTCCCAGCACCGTGCCGGACTCTACGCGCCCTGCTACGGCGTTTTTGGTGGTGCTGGCCTCGCCCAGTTGTTCGAGGCGAACGAGGATCAAAAGGAACGCTATCTGTTTCCTTCCCTGCGGGGTGAGAAGCGCGGTTTTTTTGGGCTGACAGAACCATCGGGCGGCAGTGATCCGGCCAGGGCGATCCAGACAAAGGCCGTGCGGGACGGTGATGACTGGGTCATCAATGGCTCGAAGATCTTCATTTCGGGCGCGGACCGAGCGGATTTCGGGCTGGTATTTGCCCGCACCTCAGAGGACAAGGGCAGGGTTGGTGTCACCTGTTTTATTGTGGATACGGACACGCCGGGGTTCCATGTGCGCCGCATCGTGCACACCCTGCGGTCTGCTCACTATGCCACTGAGCTGCAGTTCGAGGATATGCGTGTGCCGGATGCCAACATCCTGGGTGACCTGAACAAGGGCTTTGCCATTGCCAATGACCGCCTCAGTCGCCAGCGTATTCCCTATTCCGCGGGATGCCTCGGGGTTGCGATCAAAGCCCACGAGATGGCCGTTGAGTACTCGAAGATTCGCGAGACATTTGGCGCTCCCTTGTCATCCCGGCAGGCGATACAGTGGATGCTGGTGGACAATGAAATTGACATCAAACAAGCCCGGTTTGTCACCCTGGAGGCAGCTGATCTTGCCGGACGGGGTGAGCCCTTTCGCAAGGAGGCCGCCATGGCCAAACTGGTTTCGACCGAGGCCGCCAGCCGGGTGGTGGACCGCAGCATGCAGATCCATGGCGGCTACGGCGTCACCAAGGACTTTCCGTTCGAACGCTGGTATCGAGAGATGCGGATTCGCCGGGTAGGTGAGGGGCCCAATGAGGTCCAGCGGCACATTATTGCAAGGGATATTCTGGGCGCAGGTTTGCGATAGCATGAGTGACTCGGGCAGTGTTCGACAGCGGCCGGGGTTCAGGTGGGCCGGCATCAGCCGCTTTGTGGCGGTCGCGCTGGCGCTGCATATTCCGCTTTTTATCTATCCTGTCGCTCGTGTCTGTGGCTGGCTGGACCTGTCCTGGTGGTTGACCTGTCTGCTGGTCATTCCGGTTGCGTCCAGCCAGATCGTTAGCAGGGTCTACTTGCGGCGCCATCAGGGCCCCGGAGCGGGCGTCGTTCGCCTGATCGCCAATCTGCTGCTGGGCGCGAGCCCGCTGATGCTGTTCTCCGTGCTGCTGATGGAGATTCCGGTCTGGACGGGCCTCGTTACTGCCAGCGGCGGAGCCATGACCGCCATTGGCATTGCCGGTGCCGGTACGGCGGTCGGCGTTGCCACTGCGATGTTTCCTGTTGTCAGGCGAGTGCAGCTGAAGTCCTCAAAGCTCACGTCACCCATTCGGTTCGTACAGCTAACAGATGTACACATCGGGTCGAGAAGGCGGGGCTTCCTGGAACGCGTCATCGACCAGGTGAATCGGCTCGAGCCCGATTTTCTCTGCATCACAGGTGATTTCATTGATGAAAGCGGGATTCCTGCCACCGAACTGCGCAGCCTCAAGAGTGTAGTCGGGCCTATCTACTTCAGCATCGGGAATCACGAGAAGTACGAGGATCTGGCAGACATAGAAGCCCGTCTGACGAGCCTCGGGGTCAATGTGCTGCGTGCGAGATCCATGAATCACGCGGAGCAGGTGCAGGTGATCGGTATCGATGACATGGATGACGCCGGACAGGTAGGGCGCTGCCTCGCCGGTCTGGAAGTGATGCGGGACCGGTTTGTGGTGCTGTTGTACCACCGTCCAAGGGGGCTCGTGGCGGCGGCCGAGGCGGGAGTGGACCTGATGCTGAGCGGCCATACCCACAATGGTCAGATCGTACCGTTCAATCTGATCGTCCGTCGGGTCTTCGATATGACCAGAGGACTGTATCGGGAGGGCGGATGCCATCTGTATGTATCCGAGGGTACCGGTACCTGGGGCCCGACCATGCGCCTTGGTACGAGGGCAGAGATCACGCTGTTTGAAGTCCTGCCGGAGTCCGGGCAGGTGGTCCGGATCAGTCAGACCGGGGTTTGATCAGGGCATCATCGAGGGCGGTCGCTCTGGCATAGGCTGGCCGGTCTGACACCCTGGCAAAGTAATCGACGAATGCGGTCCGGCGAGGCAGAAACCCGAACTGCATGCCCCAGCCGACCTGGGAGCCAACGTAGACATCGGCCGCCGTGAACGAATCACCGGCGATGTAGGCTTGCGTCGAGGCAGCCTTCTCCAGCACGTCGACCATCTGGTGGTAAGTCCCGTAGCCCGCGCTCCGGCTCTGCTCTTCCGAGGTTTCGATGCCAAAATTGTGCAGGGTGCCTGCCTGCTCCACCGGTCCTGCGGCAAAGAACAGCCAGCGATAGTAGGCCCCCCGGTGGGACATCGGCGGAGCCAGATTCGCGTCGGCAAACGCGTCGGCGAGGTAGGCGCAAATGGCGGCACATTCGGTGACAACCTGCTGGCCATGAACGATTGTCGGCACCTTGCCCATCGGATTGATGGCCAGATATTCGGGTGCTTTCATGGTGGTAGCGTATTCAAGCACGCTGGTCTCGTAGGGGACGCCGATTTCTTCGAGCATCCAGCGGACGATTCGACCCCTGGACTGGGGGTTCGTATAGAAGATCAGGTCAGTCATAGTGCACTCCTATTCATGATCAGAATCAAGACGGGCTGCGACAAAGTCTTTCCAGCGCTGAATGTCCGTATCATCAGACTCAAACAGCAAGAAGCCCAGCCGATAGCCGTCGGTTTCCGGGTCGGGCCGGCACCATTTCAGTTCCGCGACCAGAAAGATCGGATCGGTCCTGCGCAAATCGATGCACAGTCGAAGGATGGAGCCGGGCTCGATCTCATCGTCGACCACCACCTGCAGACCATTGGCAGACAAATCCAGTGAATTGCACATGACGATAGTGCCCGGAGAGGTCGACGCGGATGCAATGGTTTCAATGAAGATGGTCTCCTCGAGATCGAGTCGAGTCTCTAGCCGGTTTTCATGCCCCTGTGAGGTCGTCATAGCTCTTGTTCCTGTCTGATCGCAGTTTGGTGACTACCTGCGCCAGCGTGTCTTCAAATTCCACGCCTGCTTCCTGGATTTCTGCTAATCCAGCCACCAGTAGCTGTACCAGTTGATCGTTGGTGTAGTCGCCGACCTTCATGCCGGACTGGTTAACAAAGATCATCTTGTCTGCAGCCGCCAGCTTGACGGCAAGCTTGCAGTCATCGAGTACGCCGTCGGCGCGTGGCAGCCGGAGCCTCGCCCCGACATGGAGCCCATGAACCGCATCGGTCATTTCCCGTACCCGTTCGGCGTTCTCTGCCTTCTCGGCCTGCTCCCGGGCGTGTGCCATTCGAGCCTCTTGTTCTGCCTTGAGGCGCGCCTTCTCGGCCTGCTCTTTCTCCTGGGCCAGGGTTTTTGCCTCGTCGATTGCCTGCTGGTCGGCGGCTTCCTGGGCCGCCGCCTCGCGTTTCGCTGCCTGTTCCGCGGCCGCGACGCGCTGCTGTTTTTCGTGATAGGAGGCCACGATGCCGTTGTAGTAGTTGGCGTACGTGGTGGAGAAGACGTCCTGGTGATTGATCGGCCGGATTACACTGGAGGACAGGTAGTACGCGATCTCATCGAAGCTCTTCTGCAGTGCTTTCATCCCGTTTCGATTGGTATACACCAGTTGTTTGATGTCACTTAGCATGAGAGCGAGCTTGATGCGCACTTCACGGCCGCCTTCTTCGAAGATGAACCACTGGCCCGGTTCAAGGCGGGTGACCTTGCGCAGCAGAATCCGGCTCACAGTGGTGGCGTGATTGAACGCTTCCTCATTGATGGCAATCGGCGGGGGCTGCTCCGTTTCCAGTTCGAAGCCGGACATGATCTGGACGTGTTCATTCTCAATGACTCCCAGTGCCTCGTCCACCGCATCGGCCTCCAGCGCGAGCAGCAGATCCCGAATCTCACCTGGGAGGTTCTCGATGATCCGGTACAGGCGCTGCTGATCCCGTTTGCGCACCTCCTCATCCTCGTTGTCAATGGGCTGGTAGGTCCAGATCAGGGTTTCCGTCAGCTTGCCCGCTCGGAACCATTCAGGACTGTCGAGCCCAAAGCGCAGCAGCAGGATCTGCAGTGAGTCATACCATGGCCCATGCAGAAACGAGATGATCGCTGGCGTCAGTGACTTTCCCCTGGCCTGTTCGTTGATCAGCCGGGCTGCCTCAATCTTGCTTCGCTGAGAGCGCAGGCGTCCTGTCTCGGAGGCGATCAGTCGTTGCTCCAGTTTATTGACCCGGTTCTGATCCCTGGCCATGAGCTCTGCAAGGTCCGACTGAAGCGCCTGATAGTCGTCATTGCCAGTGCGGATTGAGGTCACGATCTGTTCAATCATCGAGAGCAACTGCTGGCCCGCACGCCCAAGATCATCCGTCCAGCCGACACTGGCGTCGACCAGCAGATCAAGCAGGCCCAGCAGGCCTGATGGGTCAGATTCAGTGGCAATGGTCGGGTTTTCGAGCAGCCGGCAGGCGAGTTCGGGGATGACGCGTTGCAGTTGTCCGCGTATCTCTGGCGCGAATTCGGTCAGACGAAAGATCATCCTGGTGCAATCATCGATCGAGATCAGAATTGCCCTGTCGTCGTCTGTCAGGCGCCAGTCCGGGTGTCCCTGGACGATCAGATCCGCCAGTGACAGCCCGTCTGTCAGCTGCTCTTCCGGAATCGATCGCAGGTATTGCGTCAACTCGTCCTGGCTGGTGTTGTCGCCCTGGCCGGGTTGGCGGATGTAATGACCTCGAAGCGCGTCCCTGACCGTCTGAGGTGTAGCGGACATTCGTTTTTGATCCACAACTCTGTTAGAGGATATTAACAGCCCTGAGCGTGCCCGTGCCAGGCACTCCGCAGTCGTACCCGAAAGTGTTCACTGTGGCACGTCGTAAGAGTGAACTTTTATGAACAGCCCTGAGCGTGCCCGTGCCAGGCACGCCGCAGCTGTGCTGGAAAGTTCCCCGATCCGAAAAATGTACGGTCGGAACGTCCACGACGGGAATGGTGTGGCAAACCATAGCCGGGCCCGACTGTGAGGTATACTGGTGGGTCTTGCCCCTGGAGCGCTCATCTGTGGATCGAAAAGCAACGCCAACTTCCCATTCCTATTTCTCCCAGCGGCTCCGCCTGCACTATCTGGACTGGGGCAATGAGGACGCGCCACCATTGATGCTGGTGCACGGCAATCGGGATCACTGCCACAACTGGGACTGGGTCGCCGAGGCGCTACGGGATGAATACCATATCGTCGCCCCGGATTTCCGTGGCCATGGCGATTCCGCCTGGGTATACGGCAGCGGCTACAGCCACAGTGAGTATGTATACGATCTCGCCCAGTTGATCCATCAGCAGCAGCTTGCCCCGCTGAACATCATCGCCCATTCGCTTGGCGGAGGCGTGGCCCTGCGATATGCGGGGGTCTATCCCGAGAACATCAACAGGATGATTGTGATCGAGGGTGCCGGGGGCGGCTGGATGTCCACTGACAGACCCGTGCATCTGCGCATGAAGGACTGGATCGAGTCCACCCGGAAGGTGGCCGGGCGTCTGCCCAAACGATACCCCACGCTGGAAGATGCCTATGAGCGCATGCACGAGGCGAACGCACATCTGCGGGATGATCAGGCCAGGCATCTCACCAGACACGGCAGCGATCAGAATGAGGATGGCACCTATAGCTGGAAGTTCGACAATTACACTCACGTCATGTCCCCTTTCGACATGACCCATGAACAGACCATGGAGCTGTGGCAGCGCATCGAGGCACCGCTACTGCTGGTGAGTGGCTCGGAGAGTTGGTTCGGCAAGGGTGCGCGCCAGGATCCGGCGTCGGCTTTCAGGAATGCCCGCCATGTTACCGTTGCGGACGCCGGACACTGGGTTCATCACGACCAGCTCGATGAGTTCCTGCGCCTGACCCGGGACTTCTTCAATAACTGAGGGCGGGGTTAAACCAGTCCAGAAGCTGGGGATTCTGGAAGCGCGCATAGTTGTGAGACAAGCCTTCGATGGCATGAAATGTGAGCTCAGCACCTGCGGCCTCGAGTTCTGCTTTCGCCATATAGGCGGACTCGATCGGAAACATCCAGTCCTGGGTACCGTGGACGAGATAGATGGGACGTCCGTGAGCGTGATGTAACCTGCCGGTCATCATGATCTCCGGATGCAGCACGCCGGAAAAAGGCGCCAGATGGGTGAACGGTGAGTTGTCCTGCAGGCCGGCCATCAGGGCATAGGTGCCACCGTCAGACATGCCCGTCAGCAGGACGTGCTCCGCATCAACCTGCCAGGTTGCCATCAGATCCCGAACGAGCGCTGTGAGTGGCACAAGATCATGCTCCTCTCCCATGAGTGACCACGTATCCTGCTGTGATGTTGGCGCCAGCAGGATGAATCCACGGGTGCGAGCTTCACGGACCCAGGACCAGATGAAATCGGCGCCGTGTCCTGTTCCGCCGTGCAGGGCAACCACCAGGCTCGGATGTGCAGCCGGCGTCAGGAACTCCGGAACATACAGTGAAAATCCGCCCCGCACGTCCCGGTCGTTCTGGAAATGCATCAGGCCGACTGCCGGGTCGCGGTCGCTGGTATCTTCATCGAAGCGTGACAGAAATGCCTCACGGTCCCGTACCGGGTCTTCGATGAAGTACTGGTTCACCGGGGTCATGATTGAGGCAATGGGAAACAGAAACTCCTGCGCCCGGCAGTGGGCCCGCATGGCCTTCATGGTCGCCCACCGATCATCCCCTGGTCCGGTGAAGCCATTGCAGGCCCGCAGACAATATTC
Organism: Pseudomonadota bacterium; assembly: GCA_027624035.1. Classification (GTDB taxonomy): domain Bacteria; phylum Pseudomonadota; class Gammaproteobacteria; order Pseudomonadales; family Azotimanducaceae; genus UBA7455. Next base: position 19,393 of record JAQBUI010000023.1, read on the forward strand.
GGTGCTTCGCGACAGTCGTGCAAAAAACGCTTCCAGATGGGCCGGAACCTGCAGCGAACGGAAGGGTGCAAACGTGTCGCGAAGCTCGTCTTCATAGGGTGCGATGAAGTCTGCCAGTTGCGGCACCCGCTCCGGGTGCATGTTGCGCTGGATCTGTTCGAATGCCGTCAGGGTGGTGAGCAACCGCGGCATCAGCGTCGTGATCCCGTCCACCAGCGCATCATTGTCGTCGGTCATCACAGCTCCAGTGCTCCAGCATACGGCTCCCGGTCCCCCTGGTTCCAGATCAGGCCGGGTTGATGAGGCTATTGCCTGCCCAGCTTCTTCTTCTTGTTCTGGACGTAGTCCACCAGAATGTACTCACCGAGATTGTGGGGCTCGGTGTAAAACACCCGGCCACCGTTGATCTTCGTCATCTGCTCTACGAATGCCTTCAGGTAGTAACTCTGGTCCAGCATAAAGGTATTGATGGTAATGCCCTTGGTCGTACAGCTGCGGACAGCCTTCAAGGTCTTGCTGAAGGTAGCCTGGGTCGGGGGGTAGGCGAATATCGGCCTGCCGTTTTCCAGGTGGGCGGTGGGTTCGCCATCGGTCACCATGATGATCTGCCGGGTTCCCTGCTGGTGCTTGGCCAGCATTTTCTCGGCAAGAATCAGCGCGTGCTGCATGTTCGTCCCGAGCAGGTACTCATCGTATTGCAGATAGGGCAGGTCGTGCGATTTGATCTCGTGGGCCAGGGCAGAGAACCCGAGTACGTAGAGACTGTCTCGCGGGTACGCCGAGGAGATCAGGTTATGTAGCGCCATGGCGACTTTCTTGGCGGACTGAAATGAGCCCCGAAGCGCCATGGACCAGGACAGATCGACCATCAGTACCGTGGCCGTCTGGGTAATCAGTTCACTGCGATAGATCTCAAAGTCGTCGGTCTGCAGATTGATGGGGGCGCCGGGGCCCTCCCGGTCGATCGCATTGCGGATGGTCCGCGGCATGTGCAAATGAAACGGGTCACCAAATTCGTACGGTTTGGAGTCCTCCAGCCGCTCTCCGAAGCGGCCCTCTTCAGGCACGGCGTGGTTACCAAGACTCTGCTTTTTGAGACGTGCGTAGATCTCGCCAAGGGCTTTCTGCCCCAGCGTTCGCGTTCCCCGTGGGGTCAACTCCCACTTGTTGTCCTCGTTGCGGGCATAGCCGGCCTCTTCGAGGATCTTCATCATCTTCTTCATTTCCTCAAGGTTTTCCCGGGCTTGTTCACCCAGCAACTCCTCCACCTTGTCACCATCGATGGCGTCCATCTTGCCGTCGTACTGGGCGCGCTGCATCTGTTGCTCAAGGGCGTCCAGTTCTGCCATCTCGCGCATCAGTTCCATGGCGGCCTGCAGGTCGATGTCCTCGTTACCGGAGAAGTCATAGCGCTTCCCCTGGGGGTTCAGAAACTCCATCTCCTTGGCCAGTTTCGCCAGTTCCTGCTCGAGTTCCGGGTCGCCGAACTTGCCGCTCATCAGTTCCTGCAACTGCTGCTGCTGATCGGGTGACATGCTGTTGAACAGGGACTGGGTGGCTTCCATCTGCTGTTGCATCTGCTGCAGTAACTCGTCCAGGGATTGCGGCGGGTTGTCGCCAAACATGTCCCCGTATTGATCCATGAATTCATCGAACCCGGGGTCCTCGCCGGCGATCTTCTTCACCAGCATCTCATTCAGATCCTTGACCATATCCTTCATGCGCTGCATGTCGCCATCGGACATGTTGTTCACCATGTTCTCGATGTCCTTGAAAAAGGATTTGGTCATGGCCTGTCGGAGCTGTTCGAGGAGCTTTAAGAATTTCTTCTGGGCCTCGGGGTTCAGGAACTCATAGTTTTCAAGTGCTTTGACCTGCCCGGCGGTATCGTCAGGCAGATTGTCGATGAACTCCTGGTTCTGTTTGCCAATGTCCCCGAGCACCTGGTCGGAGAAGCGGTCGTCGTCCTGTTCACCCGGTTGATACGCGGCGGATTCGTTGGACCGGGCCTGCTCGTTGCCAGCATCCTGATCACCGGAAGAGGGCGGTCGGTCGGTCTTGAGGCTCTGGTCCAGATCGTTCATCAGATCATCCATGAACTTCCGGGACTGATCTTCACTGTTCTTGTGGTCGATCCATTCCGCGATGGTGCTGCGCTCCATGTTGAGGATCTCCTCCAGCTGACGCTTGATGTCCTCCATCACGCTGCTCATGTCATAGCGTTCGAGTTGCTGGCGTCGCTGCTCCTTGAGTTTTCGCAGAAGGTCGCGCAGACCGCGGATATGATTGCCGTCGGAGTCGTCCATGCCGCGCTGCATGAGGTAGCGCATGGCCTGCTGCAGGTCACCGAATTCCATCAGGTCTTCAGACAGGGCTTCCAGGATGTCGTCAGCATTGAGTGCGATTGACTGCGAACCGTCCCACTCTGAGTATCGGTTCAGGGACGTGAATTTCGACATGTTGGCTCCTGGCTAACCCCGGTAGGTTATTCTGCCGCCCACCCGGTCCTTGTTGAGAAGCTGGTTATTGTGCAGCCCCTCGAGAATGAACTCCGCCGTCGATGCCCGCACCGCTGGATTCGTGGATGGCGTAATCTGCTTGATGGCGTGATCCAGGCCATCGACCCGAGCTATGAGTTGCTCGTATTCACTGGACGGCATGGATTCACCGGTGGTGACATGAATGCCGTCGGCAAACTGCAGCGACAGGGTCTCCACTTCTGACAGATCCGTAAAGCGGTCGAACACGGACTTGATGGCATTGTTGAACAGCTTGTTCATGATCTTGTCTTCCTGACCGTCTTCCATGGCCTCGAATTCGATCTTGCCCTGCAGGGAGGGCATGATGAACGGCAGGTCAGAGATGCGCGGGACGACGTCCTGTTCCCCGGTGGCAATGGCCCGGCGCAGCGCGTTTGCGAGCAAGGCCTCGTAATTGGCAACCGAGGCTCTGACGGAGACCCCCGAGCGCTGGTTGATATCGGGAGACTTGCGCGCCTGCTGGGTGATTTCCGCAATGATCTGAGACATGAACGATGGCACTTCCTCACGGTACTCGCCCAGATTCAGCTGGCGCTGTTCCTGTTCCATGATCGTGACTTCTTCAAGAATCGACTCGGGATAGTGGGTACGGATCTGTGACCCGTAGCGATCCTTGAGCGGCGTGATGATGCGCCCCCGGTTAGTATAGTCTTCCGGGTTTGCGGTGGCGACGATCAGGATGTCGAGGTCCAGACGGATCTTGTGGCCGCGAATCTGCACGTCCCGTTCTTCCATGACGTTGAGCAGGCCGACCTGAATTCGCTCGGCAAGGTCAGGCAACTCGTTGATCGCAAAGATGCCCCTGTTGGTGTGGGGAATCAGCCCGAAATGCAGCGCTTCCTCGTCTGCCAGATAGCGGCCTTCAGCAATCTTGATGGGGTCAATCTCTCCAATCAGGTCTGCGATGGTGATGTCGGGTGTCGCGAGCTTTTCACCATAGCGTTCATCCCGATGCATCCATCGGATCGGTGCCTCGTCGCCCATCTCATCAAGGAGCTTGCGGCCCTGGGCGCTAATGGGGGCGAACGGGTCCTCGGGTATCTCGACGTTGTCCAGAACAGGCGTGTATTCATCCAGCAGCGAGACGAGTGAGCGGATCAGTCTGGACTTCGCCTGGCCCCGTTCGCCCAGCAGGATAATGTCCTGACCGGACAGAATGGCGTTCTGCATCTGCGGGATGACGCTGTCCTGGTAGCCAATGATCCCGGGGAACACGTCCTGTTCACTTTTCAGTTTGCTGATAAGGTTGCGCCTCATCTCTTCCCTGACAGGAAGAACTTTATAGCCGGAGGCGCGCAGTGCACCGAGGGTTCTGGCTTCTGTCACTCAACTCTCCTGATACAAAGGATGACTGATTGCTGGCAGTATAAACATGATGTGCTGTAGTTTTCTAAGGCTTTTTGTCCCGCTTGATCCCCGTCCAGTCCGGTTCGTCCGGGTTCATCCCGCAGGTCAGCGTGGACGGTGCGCCTGCACGATAGCCCGTGTCGGTGCCGGATAGCCCTCAAATGTCTGCTCGCCATCGTCCGGGTCGAGGAAGTCCGACAGGGATTGAAACGTCATCCAGGAAGTGGAGCGCTGCTCCACGGCCGTTGTCGGGGAAACATCCAGAATCCTCGGTTGTTCAAACCCCACCCTCTCCAGCCAGCGAACCAGGGCGTCAGGACTTGGCAGAAACCAGACATTGGCCATCCTGGCATAGCGGTTCGCGGGCGTCAGCACCGTATCCACATGACCTGGCACGACCAGTGTCTCAAGAATGAGTTCACCTCCGGGCGTCAGAAAGTTCATTAGCTCCCCAAGATGGTCCAGCGGCGATCTGCGATGGGATAGCACGCCCATGGAGAAGACCGTGTCGAACAGGTCCCGAAGGGGCAGCGTTTCCGCCCGCAGGGGCAGCATGAAGGCGGGGCAGGGGGGCATCAGCTTTCTGGTGGCCAGGAACTGGTACAAAAACAGCCGGGTTGGGTCGACGCCAAGGACCATTTGAGCGCCCGCCCCCAGCATCCGGTACAGGTAGTAGCCATTGCCACAACCGATGTCCAGTACCCGCCGTCCCTGCAACGGGCTGATCGACCCGGCCACTCGCTGCCATTTCAGATCAGACCGCCATTCAGAATCAATCTTGACGCCGCAGAGGTCCCAGGGTCCCTTTCGCCAGGGCATGAATGCCCTGAGTGATGTTTCAAGCGCCTCCCGGTCGACCCGGGCGGCCGAGACGGCCACAGCGGGAGACCTGAAGTCCACCTGACTGTGGCCTGGCTGCGGTATCTGCGCCAGTGCGGCATCCCAGCGCGGGGCATCGCCATGAGGCGTCATGGCATCCGCCAGGGCTGTTTCGACTGCGGCGCGAGCCGTGGCCGGCAATTGATCCAGGACTTGTCTGAAGTGCTGTTCAGCCTCGCTCATCGCGAGCCGGCCCAACAATCGACACATGTTCGGCCAGCATCTCGTAGGCGGAGTATGATTCTCCGATCAGGCCAGCCAGCCAGTACTCTGCCAGGATGTAGGTGATCCGGTGAATCCACAGTGACAGAACAAACCCCAGCAGCGGCCAGGACAGTTCCGCGGGCATCACGTAGAGGTTCGCGGCAGCCACCGCAAGCAGGGCCGTTGCCGGCTGCCAGCGGCCCAGTTCATTGGTATAACCGGCAAAGATGGTCCAGAAGACCCCGAGGATGGGAATCACGAGCATCGCGAGCCAGCCAAACTCATAGGCCACCAGTCCGCAGCAGGCGGCCAGGATGAGCGGAGACAGCACAAGCCCAATCCAGATCGCGAGCTTCTGCAGGATCGTTCCCTGACCGGTCGTGGTGCGGATGGCACTGGCCGCGACGTGAGTAAAGAATTGCCGGGCGACGGCCCTCGGAATGCTGATGGCGGAGCGGCCATCGCGGATTTCCTGCTGGAGTCCGGCGAACTCCTCGGCATTCAGATATTTGCCCATGGTCTAGAATTTTCCCGCCAGGATGGCCACAAAATTGAGACATTGCACGATCTTGTTGACCCTTGTAAAGCCAGCCTGATGCAGACGTGCCTGATGCAGTTCCCAGGAATTGGGTACCAGCACATTCTCCAGTGCGGCACGCTTCTGGGCGATCTCCAGGTCGCTGTATCCGCGAAATCGCTTGAACTCACGATGCAGGTCCTCGATCAATGCCTGCTGCCCGTCGTCTTCGAACCGGATCTTTTCACACAATACGAGAATGCCATTGTCATTCAGGCCGTCGGCGATGCGACGCAGCAATTTGCTGCGGTCCTCATCCGGGATGAACTGCAGTGTGAAATTCATGACCACTACCGAAGCGTTCTCAATCGGCGTCTCCCGGGCATCCTGCAGGGCGATCACGATGCCGGCCTCGCTATGGTCCCGTTCGACGTTGCGGCGAGCCCGGATCACCATGTCCGGTGAACTGTCGACTCCGATCACATTGCAGCTGGCCGGTAGCTGTTGACGGATGCGCAGGGTCGAGGCACCCAGTGAACACCCGAGGTCATAGCAGTTGCTGCCAGGCTGGGCGAAATGGGCTGTCATGAGGGCGATCATATCGAGCATGAGCCCGTATCCGGGGACCGACCGGTCGATCATGTTTTCAAAGACATCCGCCACCTGGCCATTGAATTCAAAGGCCGGCGTGTTCGGCAGGGGCTCTGCGTAGACCCTGTCGGTGTGTTTCATTTCGTTTGAGTCGACCATTTTGGATTTGTCAGCGCTAACACCCCATATTAGCCCGAATCCCCGATCTTGATAAATCGGAACACATGGATAAGATAAGGCGGGTGCCGCCGCCGGCCCCGGGAGACAAAGCATGAGTCTGAGTATCCTTCGCATCAACACAGCGGGATTTCCGCTGGAGTGGATCAGTTGGCAGGAAGCAGTCTGCCTGCACGCCCGAGAAATGGTGAGCTGGACCTATGGCGAGGAAGTCATGTCGGTTCACGGCGGCAATTCACGGCTGACCGGAGAACGCACCGTGGTCACGCTGAACAGCATCATGGCATGCCGGGGCAAGGTCTACACCGACGGACGGGCCGAACCCCCTTTGACAAACCGGGCGCTCTTTCGCAGGGATCAAAACATCTGCCTATACTGCGGCAACTGTTTCAATGAATCACAGCTAAGCCGTGACCACGTGCAGCCGATCTCCCGTGGAGGCCATGATGTCTGGACCAACGTGGTGACGGCCTGCAAGCGATGTAATGCGCGCAAGGGCAACCTGCTGCTGGACGAGTGCAGCCTTGAGTTGCTGGCATTGCCATATTGTCCGAACCATGCCGAATACCTGGCGCTTTCTCATAGCGGGCGCATTCTGGGTGATCAGATGGCATTCCTTCGCAAACAGTTCTCAGCCAACAGCCGGCTGCTTGCCGAACAACTGAGCCCGGTGATTGCCGTATAGTACACGCTGGCGTTGACGCCAGCCCGCCCGAGTCAATAGACTGGCGAACTTCCCTGATCAAGACAACAAAGGTATTCCATTGACGGCCACGTACTGTCACCTGCTGCACACCTCTGATATTCACCTCGACGACAAGCTGGGAGGACCCGGTGAAGAGAGCTATGCCCAGCTGGGTTTGATGGGCGTCGTCGACAAGGCGCTGGCGCTGGACGTGGACCTGTTTCTGCTGGCGGGTGACCTGTTTGACCACAATCGGGTCAAGGCTCCCTGCCTTCGGTTCGCGACCGAGCAACTGGCCCGGTTGCGCTGCCCGGTGGTCATGATCACCGGCAACCACGACTGTATGACCGACTATTCTGTCTATCAGCGTTTTGATCCACGGGATGCGGGTGACCACATTTACTTCATCAATGAGGAGCAGGGTGGTGTCCTCAGTTTTCCGGAGTGGGACCTCAAGATCTGGGGGCGTGGCATCGTAGATCATCATCCCGAAAACAAGCCACTCGAAGGCGTGCCGGGCAAGGACCACAATGGCTGGTACATCGGCATGGTGCACGGCTACTACGTCGAACGGGGTGCGGGCATGTATTCATCGCTCATCACGCCGGATGAGATCGAGGCGAGCCAGCTGGATTACCTGGCCATGGGCCATGTCCATGTGTTCTCGGAAGTGCGCCATGGCAGGACCCAGGCGGTCTACCCGGGCTCGCCTAACGTCAATCAAGGCACCCGGGAGATGACCGCGGCCCACGTTGAATTCAAGCCGGGTGAAGGCGTTCAGGTCAATCGGGTGGAACTGGATACGGGGATGCCCGAGGCCAGGGAGACGGAACGGCACGTGCACTTCACGCCAGGCGCCTGATCCGCGAGTTGGCGTCGCCTACCAGGGGCGACGTGAGTTCTCCCAGTCGAAGGGCTCAATTCCCGCCGCATTCAACTGATGGATCTCCGCACGGGGCCGGTCGCCGTCAAGGTGCAGAAAACCAATGGTGCCGAACTGCAGATTCAGGTTGTGTGGGAATGTCGGCGAGCCAGGGTTGACCACCAGCACGCCGTCGAACTCGTCAATCTGCTCGACGTGGGTATCGCCGTAGATCAGAACGTCGGGGCGGTTCTCTGGAAACAGCTTGTCGATCCAACGGCTCACGGTGAGGTGGGGCGGCATCTCGGGCATGGGGATGTAGTGCGTCAGCCCGATCTTGAAACCGTTGTATTCCACCAGCCAGGTCTCCCTGAGCCTCGGGTCGTCAGGGGAGACATCGCGCCCGCCGGAGCCATCATCACCATTGCCCCTGGCCGCATAGACTGGTGCAATTTCACTCAGCCGGTCGATGACGCTCAGATGGTAGATGTCACCAGCATGCAGGATACATTCGACGTCTCTGAACTGTTCGTAGACGTGGGGCCAGAGTTCCGGCATGGCTTCGGGGATGTGGGTATCTGAGATCAAACCAATTTTCACCTGATGACTCCCATGTCCTTGAATCGCGCGATGTCCTCGGCCGTGTAGCCTGCCTCGGCCAGGACTTCATCGGTGTGCTCACCATGCTTCGGCGCGCCGCGCCGGATTTCCGGTGACGTCTTTGAGAAGCGGGCTGGTGTCCTGGTCTGGCGTATCCGGCCGGCCGCGGGGTGGTCGGTCTCGACAATGATCTCACTGGCGAGGACCTGTGGGTGACCGATTACGTCCTTTCGTTTGAGCACTGGCGCACACGGCACGCCGGCATCGTCCAGTATTTCGAGCCACTCTTCGGCAGTTTTTGAGAGCAACGCCTGCTGGGTCATCTTCAGTCTCTCATCTGCATTCAGATCCCGAAGGGACGGGTTCCTGAAGCGTTCATCCTCCTTCCACTCCGGATGGCCGACGGCGTCCGCCAGTGCGTGCCACTGCTTGTCTGCCATGGCCGACACGCTGATGTATCCGGACCGGGTTTCGTAGATCAGGTCTATGAAGGTGGCGGCGCGCTGGGTAGAGACTTCACGGCCCACAAAGGTCTGCCCCCCCATGTCGGAGGACCAGAGAAATGACAGCACGGAGTCGAGCATGGACACGCGAACATGCTGGCCCTCGCCGGTGCGTTCACGGTGGACCAGGGCGCTGGAAACGGCCTGGGCGGTGGTGATCCCGGTCAGTTTGTCCGGCACGATGGTTCTGATGAGCCTCGGCCGGGCTTCGTCTGACCCCGCCTGAACGGTGGTCAGACCGGACAGCGCCTGCACAATAGGGTCGTATACCGGCTTGTGGGACCAGGGGCCCTTCTCACCCAATCCGGAGATTGACACGTAAATGATCGATGGTGACACGGCCCGGACAGCGTCTTCATCCACCCCAAGCCGTTCCACCACCCCCGGGCGAAAGTTCTGAATGAACACGTCGCAGCCTTTTGCAAGATCCAGCAGGATCTGCCGACCGGACTCTGATTTGAGGTCCAGCGTCATTCCGCGTTTGTTGCGATTGTTGTTGAGGAAGGTCGCCGAGAAATGATGTTCGCCGTGCCCGGCACCCCGCGCATGGTCCGGCGCGCCGATCGCCTCTACCTTGATGACGTCGGCGCCCTGGTCAGCCAGTACCATCGTGGCATAGGGCCCGGAGATGACACTGGTCAGGTCCAGTATTCGAATGCCATGGAGTGGTCCGGCCATCAGGGTTCCTTCAGCTGCAAAGCGGATAATATTAGCGAAATATGCCGGTTGCGGCGACCTGCGTGTGATGCCTGCGAGTAGTGTTATCATCCGCTCAGGACCCAACGGCGTACCACCATCATGACAGACAGTGTCGAGATTGCGCTCTTTCCGATCCCGCAATCGGTAACGTTCCCGGGTACGGTGCAGTCACTGCATGTGTTTGAGCCTCGTTATCGAACGATGATCCATGACGCGGTGCGGGATGGGCGGATGATTGGTGTCTGCCACACCCGAAAGGAGATCAAGGCGGCCCCCGATGGCCAGACAGTAGAGGAACTTCTTGCCAGCAATCAGGCTACGTACCAGCCTCACAGCGTGTTTTCCGCAGGCCGTTGTGAGATCGTCGAGATCCTTGCTGACGGTCGGATTCGTGTGAATATCCACTGCGAGGCCCGCTATAGAATCCTCAGTGAAGTCCAGACACTGCCGTATCGGATCGTGGTGGCCGAGCCACTCGCTGATGAGGGGGAGGGCGCACAGTGCTATGACGCCCTGCAGGAGGTCAACGAATTGCTGGCGGACCTGCTCGGAAACCGCGACCCACGGGCGCTCGCAGTGCTCAGGCATGAGCAGTGGCTGGCGCAGACGCCTGCGGAATTCTCCTTCAAGATCTTTCAGTTCCTTAGCTTTGATGCCGACATCATGCAGGACATCCTGGAGACCACCAGCCCGTGTGATCGACTGGCGCAGATCAGCCATGTACTGAAGTCGGCGCGCGCCCGATAACGGGCGTCGCGCCAAAACTGTCTAAAACTGTCTATCGAAAGGAGAAACGCGATGACATCATGGGCCGCCCAGTCCGCTGTCAGTCTGACCCGGTCACTGCGTGACGGCGAGGTCAGTTCCGTTGACTTGCTGGATTACTTCATCGAGCGCTATGAGCGTCTGAACCCGGCCATCAACGCCGTGGTGGCGACGGACCTGGCTCGCGCCAGGCAGCAGGCTGCTGCCGCCGACAAATTGCTTGCGGGTGGCGCGGCCTCCGGACCGCTGCACGGGTTGCCGATGACGCTGAAGGACAACCTGGAATTCGTAGGCCTGCCGACGACCTATGGCGTACCAGCCCACGCGAACCACATGCCGAGCCGCAATGCGGACGTGGTTCAGGCCGTACTGGACGCTGGCGCCGTGGTCTATGGCAAGACCAACCTGCCACTGTTTGGCATGGATACCCAGAGTTTCAACGATGTCTACGGTCAGACCAACAATCTCTGGGACCTGGCCCGCACGCCGGGTGGTTCGTCCGGGGGTGCCGCGGCAGCGCTGGCGGCCGGTATCAATGGCCTTGAAATCGGCAACGATATCGGTGGCTCGATTCGTTTCCCTGCCCATCTGTGTGGCATCTATGGCCATAAGCCGACATTCAACATCGTTTCCATGCATGGTGGTGACAAGCCCTGGGGGCAACCCACTTCGTTCCCGGTGGACACCGACCTTGCCGTGAACGGGCCGCTCGCGAGGAGTGCCGAAGACCTGATGCTCGCCATGGACATTCTGGTCGGTGCCCCCGGATATCAGCGCAAGGCGATCAACATCACACTACCCGGCCCGCGGCAGCGGTCTTTGTCTGAGTTCCGGGTGGGGCTCTGGCTCGACGACAGTCAGTTCCCGGTAGACCGGGAGGTCAGCGCCGTGCTCGCCGCCTTTGTTGACCGCCTGGATGCGGCGGGCGTGAATCTGGTGGACCGCAAACCCGCGGTCGATCTGGAGCGCAGTCACGTCCTTCGAAACCAGTTCGAGGCGGCGACGGGTAGCCTGGGTAAACCGGAGAGTGAAGCCTACGCCATCACTCACCGAAACTGGCTCAAGCTCAATATGGAACGCAGCCTGATTCGGCAGCAATGGGAGGATTATTTCAGCGACATCGATGTGATGTTGTGTCCTGTGGCGAGGATTGCGGCTCATACCCACGACCATACGCCGATACCCGAGCGGCAGGTCGAGTGCAATGATGTGTTGCAGAGCTACTGGCCAGTAGTAGGCCCGTGGAATGCGCTGGCGCTGGTCTCTTACCTGCCGGCCACGGTGGTGCCGGCGGGTCTCACCAGCAGTGGACTGCCGGTCGGCGTGCAGTTGATCGGGCCGTATCTGGAAGACCGGACCACGATTCAGTTCGCCATGGAACTGGAAGACAAGGTGATCGGGCCATACCAGTTGCCACCGGGCTTTGAAGGCTGATCCGGCAAAAAACGCCAGTTAAGCTGCTCCTCTCTGGCTAACGTCAATCAAACAATCCGGACCCACCCTTGACCTCTGATCACAACAACACCGGCCCTGGTGAGTCCACCGGCGCCGATGCCTCCAGCCGGGTCCGGCCATGGCATGCGTTCCGCTACGCCGACTATCGTGTCCTGTGGATGATTCTGATGATGGTCTCGGTGGTCGGATGGATGCGGATACTGGGTACCGCCCAGTGGCTGCTGGATAACACCGGGTCAGCGGTCCTGGTAGGTCTGATCGGCGTCGTCCAGCTCATCGTGCAGATTCCGGCGCTGCTGTGGGGCGGGACACTGGCTGACCGGCTCGACCGGAAGCAACTCATCACGCTCGCGAATTTGCTGACTGGCCTCGCCCTGCTGGGGCTGGGCGTGCTGAACTTCAATGATCTGCTCCAGCCCGGGTTTGTCTATCTTGGTATTGCCATTTCAGCGGCATCACAGATGTTGTCGAGCCCGGCCCGGTCGGCACTGATACCGATCATCATTCCCGAGCGTCACTTACTGCTGGCGACTTCGACCGATACCGCCTCGCAGAATGCCGCCTCCATCATCGGTCCACTGATTTTTGCAGGGATCGCACTCAGCGCGGGGCTGACGGCGGTGTTCCTGCTGGCAGGGACCGTTTCCCTGACCTGCGCTCTATTGCCAATGTTCATTCGGGCGGCTGGCGTGGCGGACGGCGGTGAGGACCAGGCCGGGCGATCAACCTGGCAGCGGATTCGGGACGGCTTTCGCTATGTTTCAGGTCATCCCATTTTGCCTGGCCTGTTTCTCCTGGATGTGGGCATTACGGTGGCTTCGTTCTATCGTGAGATTCTGCCAGTGCTGGCGCTCGGTCTGTTTGCAGGTGGCGCGAGCGCTACCGGGATGCTGGGTGCAGCCAATTCTACCGGTGCCATTGCAGGCTCATTGCTGGCGCTGCTGCTGGTGGGCTATCGGGCCAAGGGCATGCTGGTGCTGTATGCATCATTCGCCTATGGCTTTGTCCTGTTCGGTTTCGGGCTTGCGAGCACGCTGTGGTTCGGCCTGCTGATGATCGCCGCCCTGGGTGCGGCGGATGCCGTGACCGTGGCAGTCCGCCAGACCACGGTGATGCTGACGACCCCGGATCACCTTCGCGGCCGTGCCGTGTCGCTGATGATCCTTGCGGCACAGACGGCGAACAACGTGGGCACCATCTGGGTCGGTTTCTGGGCTGGCGCGATCGGTGCCGGCAACACCATGGTGCTTGGCGGAGTGATCTCGATTACCGCGACCGCGCTCATCTGGCGGTTCTGGAAGCCGATCCGCGAGTTCAGGTCCAGTTAAACGGCGGGCTCAAGACAGGCACGTTGAATTTCGGCGGCTGCAAAGCTAACGTACAGCCATGAGCGTGTACGGGTCAGGCACGCGTAGTGGTGATAGGAAGTTTCCTGGACGGCAAAGCGTGGCCGGAACTACTATAAATGGTCTGATCCGATGACGGCAAATGACCATGTACATTGACAGCAAAGATCCGCGCATGAATGAAGTCGTGGACCCTGATGCAGAGCGACAAATGATATCCGATGCATTCAATTTCACCGAGGGGCCCATCTGGCATCCTCACGAACACCATCTCACCTTCAGCGACATCCCCGAGAACCGGCTGTACCGGTTTTCGGAAGCGGATGGTGTGACGGTCTATCGTGAACCGAGCAATATGGCCAACGGCAACACTTACGATCGTCAGGGCCGGATCCTGTCCTGCGAACACGGCACCAGTCGCGTCGTCCGGGAGCAGGATGGGGACCTTGAAGTGCTGGCCAGCCACTTCGACGGGCTGGAACTCAACAGCCCCAATGACATCGTTGTACACAGCAATGGCGATATCTTTTTCACCGACCCGACCTATGGTCGCCAGGGCCAGCATGGGGTCCAAAGACCTCTGGCGCTGGACTTTCGCGGTGTATACCGGATTTCTGCTGCGGGTGAACTCACGCTGCTCGCGAGGGACTTCCAGCAGCCCAACGGCCTGTGCTTCAGCCTGGATGAATCAGTGCTCTACGTCGCGGACACGCCGGCGAGGCATGTGCGCCGGTTCGACTATGACGGTGAGACACTCCGCGGTGGTGAAGTGTTCTGCGCCTCACCGGCGCCCGATGGCCTTAAAATCGACTCCCGGGGTTATCTGTATACAGGCGGCCCGAGCGGGGTCGGGGTAACCCATCCGAACGGGACATTCCTTGGGGTGATTCAAACGCCGGCATTCTGTGCCAATTTCACCTGGGGGGGTGCGGACTTCAAAACGATGTACCTCACGGCCTCGAACGCGCTATACCGGATCCCGGTCAACGTCCCCGGCATTCCGCTCTTTGCCTGACCCTACCGTGGGGCGTCGCCCGCAACGGTGCAGCGATGCAGCAGGCGGGGCGCATCACCGTGGTCGTGAATGGCATAGTGCAGGGTACACCGGTTATCCCAGATGACAAGATCGTGAGTGCGCCACTGGTGGCGCCAGGTGTATTCGTAACGGCTGGACTCGTCGAACAGCCACTTCAGCAGCGGGGCGGACTCCCGTGTTGTCATTCCCGCCAACGACTGACAGAAGGCGCGACAGACATAGAGTGCCCGGCGGCCCGTCTCCGGGTGGGTTCGCACCACCGGGTGAACTGATGATGGCGCCTCGGAGGCATCCTTGCCAGCGAGTCTGGCCGTGCCGGCCCCCGTATGGACCGCCTGCAGGCGGCGGAGCATCTCCTGCATGGCTTCAGAGAGATGCTCGAACGGGAGATACTGGTTGGCAAACTGGGTGTCACCGCCGACCCCGGGCATTTGCACCGCGTACAGCATCGTCAGCGAGGGCGGTTCGGCCGCGAAGGAGACATCCGTGTGCCAGTGCTCGTTCACGGACTGGGCCTTGCCGTAGTTTCTGATCTCGACGATGGGAGGGTATCCGGCAAGGTGCGGGAAGACAGGATGTTCCGTCAGCGTGCCCAGATGCCCGCCGAAACGAACCAGATCGCCCGGTGTCAATTTCTGATCCCTGATGACGATGACCAGGTGATCGAGCAGCGCCTGGCGAATCCCGGTGATGTCCGCGTCGGTCAGTTCGCTCGTCAGGTCGACGCCCGAGACCTCAGCCCCAAGCGCCGCTCCGAGTCGTTTGATTTCCATGGTGTTTCGTCTCCGTTACCCCGGTCGGGATGCGACAGGTCAGTGACTCAGCCGGATGTTTCGTTCCCCAGATAACGAGCCTGCAGATGGTTGAGAAAGTGGTCCGCATTCAGAGTCTCACCCGTGGCCCGCGTCATCAGTTCATCGTAAGAGTACAGCCTGCCATGCCGCCACACCCGCTCCGACAACCACTCAAAAATTGGGGTCAGAGTCAAATTACCGATGCAGCCGTTCACGTCCGGGATGTCCCGCAGCATCGCACGATATAGCTGCGCCGCGTTGATGGCACCGAGGGTATAGGAGGGGAAGTAGCCAATGGCGCCGCTCGGCCAGTGGATGTCCTGCATCGCGCCATCCTGATGGTTGTCCCGGGTATCCAGCCCCAGATATCGAGACATGGCGGCATTCCAGAGCTCCGGAATGTCTGCCACCGTGACATCGCCGTTGATGAGGTCCCTTTCAATTTCGTAGCGAGCGATGACGTGCAGAGGATAGGTCACCTCATCGGCATTAACGCGAATCAGCCCCGGCGCCACGCGGGTATAGCTGGCGTACAGGTTGTCTGGCGAGAACGCCGGGTCGCTGCCGAAGTATCTCCGGATGATCGGTGCGATGGCGTCAACGAAAGGTCTGGACCTGCCGATCTGCATTTCAAAGAAAAGACTCTGGCTCTCGTGCACGCCCATCCCCATGCTGCCTCCGACCGGCTTGTATCGCCAGACCGGATTCAGGCCTGATTCATAGCGCGAATGCCCGGTCTCATGGACGATGGCCATGATGCCTTCAAACACGTTGGATTCATCGTAGCGGGATGTGACCCGGCTGTCGTCACTGACCCCACCACTGAAGGGGTGGGCGGTCTCATCGAGTCGGCCGCGGTCGAAATCGAACCCCAGGATGCTCATCAGCTCCCGTGCAAGCGCAATCTGCCGATGCTTGTCGATGCTGGTTTGGGGCTGCAATGGGGCAGGGGCCCGGCTCTGACGCGCCGTGATTTCCTGTAGTAGCGTCGGAAGTTCCGCCTTCAGACGGTCGAATACCGGGTCGATCACAGCGAGGCGAGTGCCCGGATCATAGATGTCCACCAGGGCCTCATAGTCACTGACCAGGCCCTTTTCGTCCGCCAGTGCAGCGCGCCTCAATTGTGCCGTCTCACGGGTAAGGTCCACCACCTTCGTGAGCATGGGCTCGAACGTCGGCCAGTCGTTGGCCGGCCTCAAACTGCGCCAGGCGTGCTCGCATTCGTTGGTGGCGAGCACTGTCGCTTCCACCAGTTCCTTCGGAATCGCATTGGCGGATTTGATGTCGTTGACCATTTCCCGCAGATTCGCCTGTTGCCATGGAGGCAGTGAAGCTGCATCAGCCAGCGCCCGCTGCATGTGGTCCTGCAGAGCAGGGTCCTGCAGGATCTCGGTCGTCATCACCTGAAGTTCTGCCAGCGCCCGGCCGCGGGATTCGTTGCCCCCTGGGGGCATCATGACGGCCTGATCCCATCCCAGCATGGCACCGGCATGATCAAGTTGCGCCAGTCGATAGAACGTCTTCTCGAGTATTTCGTAGCTCATTATCACCCCGGACTTGTCCCGGCAAAATGTAGCACACTGATGCTGCGTGCCGGGAAGTATTACGGACCGTAAATGGCTGATCGAACCTGTTGGCACGGTAATCTGCTACCCTCACTTGATTGCAGTGACTCGCAGGGTGATATGGAAACGCCGGTAGTATTTGAGGAACGCCAGGCCGCAGGTGGGCGCCGCATTGGCATCGCAACGCTGACGCGGGAGCGCGCCCTGAACAGCCTTACCCTTGAGACCATCGATCTGCTGGCAGGCGCGTTCTATCCCTGGATGGACGACGATGACGTGGTGTGCATCGTACTTCAGAGCGCCAGTGACCGGGCCTTCAGCGCTGGCGCGGACATTCAGGCGCTGTATCGGGAGATCCAGGAACACGGAACTGACAACGCCTATGGCCGCAATTTCTTTACCCATGAATATCGACTCGACCACGCGATAGCCACGTCACCTAAACCAATTCTGTCGTGGGGACATGGCCTCGTCATCGGCGGCGGGTTTGGTCTGCTGGCAGCTTGCTCCCACCGGGTCGGGACAGCGACGACCCGGCTTGCCATGCCAGAGATCACCATTGGTCTGTTTCCTGATGCCGGCGGAACCTGGCATCTATCGCACCTTCGGGAGGGCCTTGGTTACTTCATGGGGTTGACCGGCTGTCAGATCTCTGCGACCGATGGGAAGGATCTGGGTTTGCTGGATTTTCTGATCGATGACGGCGAGCGGGCAGGTATTCTTGACGGGCTCACCGCACTGGCCTGGACCGGTGACCCCGGGGCCGACAGGGCCGTTCTGACGGCTTATCTTGAGGCGTCACCGGGTCATCTGGCGTCGGACGGACCAGACCTGATCCGGTTTGCAGGCCCGGTCGGGCGCTTGATCGAGTCATGCCTCGCGGACAGCGCCGGCTACTTCAATGGTTTTTCATCCGGCCTTGATGCACTGCCAGACGATCCCTGGCTGAGTCAGGCAATCAACACGTTCCGGAACGGATCTGCCCTGACGGCAAGGATCTTCATTGAACAAATGGCCCGGGGCAGGACCATGTCGCTGGCCGAGACATTGCAAATGGAACTGATGATCGCGTGGCAATGTCTGCGCCATGGAGAATTTGCCGAGGGGGTACGCGCCCTGATGATCGACAAGGACAGGGACCCAAAGTGGCATTATCCGGAACCCCGTGAAGTCCCGGGCGAGATCGTGGCCAGGCACTTCGAGCCGTCCTGGTCAGGTGCACACCCGCTCGATCTGAGCTGATTTAGCCCGGTCAGGTTTCACCGACCACCGCCACCACCAGCACCTGGCCCGGGGCCACCCTGTGGTACTGGCGAACTGGATGAATCCGGCCCGGCGCCCGCAGGCTGAAA
The DNA here is from genome assembly GCA_027624035.1 of Pseudomonadota bacterium. GTDB lineage: Bacteria > Pseudomonadota > Gammaproteobacteria > Pseudomonadales > Azotimanducaceae > UBA7455. The sequence goes on from JAQBUI010000023.1 coordinate 37,310, forward strand.
GGTTGAGTTGCCAAGGTTTCCCCGCTCCACTTCGGCAAGGGTATCCGTGACCAGGCGCCCATCCGGGTCGTAGATCATGCATTGCAGCGCCCTGATCTTTGACCCTGGCTTGTTGGTACGGGCACATTTGACGTTGTGCACCTCTGCACCGTATTTGCTGACAAAAGTATCCACCACGCCCTGATAGGCAGGGCGGTGCTCCTTGGGAATCTTGTTCCAGCTCTCCTTGAAGAACTTTTTGATATCCGGGTCGGTCACGCCATCAGCCGCAACGCCCAGCCAGCCGATCGCGTACCGTGAGTCCTGCTTTGCCCCACCAAGTCCGGCGGCGTGCATGAATCCAAGCTGGGCCTGGGCAGTCTTGAAGCCGTTCTGCGCCGCCAGTGTGAGATGGGGCAGTGCTTCCTCATACTGCTTGTCTGCGTAGAGCTTTGCACCGGTCGCCCGGGCCTTGTACAGCGCTTCGGCCTGCAGGCGCAGCGCTTCAACGGTCATTTCGCCGGGCTCCGCTGCCGCGGCGGCGTCGGTCGCACCCTCCGCCGCAGAAATCGAACTCCACAGCAGTATGGTTAGAATGAGCATTAGTCGAGCCATGGTTATTCCCTCAATGTAAGCGTACTCACTGTGCAGCAGAATCTAGCAGAGCTGCGGTCGCGCTGCTAGGTGGAATACGTCAGGATCATGTCCGGCTACGGGTCCAGGTGGCTGGCCGAGACTGTATTGCGCTGATAGTATCCTGCAAACGGGCCGGATACCCCCGGCAAAGGCCGTTGGCCGGGCCGCGCGAGTCTTTGATTTGCTAGATGAGGTTTTGCCATTGTCGTCAGCGTATGCACCAGACCCCAGAATAAAGTGGTATCGCACCCCGATTGATCAAGAGGTGCTACAGCGGCTGATGGCGCGAAGTGACCTGCGCGGCTGGCTGCAGACGCTGCCACACCTTGGCGTTTTTTTCGCGACCGGGGCCCTGGCCTACGCCGCATTCCATCAGATAGATCCCGGAAACTGGTACTGGTCGGTTCCGTTACTGCTGGCCGTGCTGTTCGTTCACGGCACCATGGGCCCATTCATGGGCCTGATCGCCATTCACGAGTTACAGCATCGAACAGTGTTCAAATCCCGTCGGCTCAATGAGTTCTTTGAGAAGCTGTATGCGTTTATCAGCTGGTCCGACTTTATCTGGTATCAGCAGAGCCACGTCCTGCACCATCAGGCAACCTGCCAGTCGGCTTACGATGGCGAGGTCGTGCTGCCGATGCGGTTCAGCCTGAGCCGCCCGCAGGTATGGCTGGGCCTGCTGGCATGGAATCCCTCTGCTACCTGGGCCAGGCTGAAGGTGGTCTGGCGGCATGCGAGCGGTGTGATACAGGGGCGGTGGTACAACCAGGTGCTGCCCGAATCCAACCCTGCGCTGCGCCGGCGGCATCAAAACTGGGCGAGGACGCTGCTGATCGGCCACGGGCTGCTGGCACTCGTTTTTATCGCCACCGGGCACTGGTTCCTCATGGTGGTGTTCACCTTCGGCACATTCTACTGCGGCTGGCTTGGCTTTCTGTGCGGTCTGCCACAACATTACGGGCTGAACCCGGATATCCCGGACTTCCGCTACAACACCCGTACCTTTACCTGTTCCTGGTTGCCGGCGTTCTACTACTGGAATATGCAATACCATCTTGAACACCACATGTATCCGGCAGTGCCGTTCTATAATCTGCCGAAACTGCGCCGCGCCCTGCTGCATGATCTGCCTCCCGCGCCCCATGGGCTCATCGCCACCTGGCGTGAAATGCTGGAAATCAGGCGGCGAGCGATGGCGGACCCGGATTATCGCTTCATTCCCAGCGTTCCGGAAGCCACGGCGACCGTGCCGACCCGCTGACACCAGCGCGCCGACAATGCATTGTCGCTGATTCAGCGACAGCCGACAGGGGTGCTAGAATGGCGCCCTTTCGGTAGCTGGCCCTCAATTTCAGACCTTTCATGGAAGCCCTTTTGCCAGAGCACGTCGACACACAGCACCTACTAGCACCATGCCGGCGACCGGTTCGGAAGGCTGACGGCGCCAGATGATTTCCTTGACCAACGTTGCCCTGCGACGGGGCGAACAACTGCTGTTTCAGAATGTTTCCCTGACCATCGCTCGCGGCGACAAAGTGGGCATTGTGGGCGCCAACGGCTCCGGCAAGACCAGCCTCTTTTCGCTGCTAACCGGCAGGCTGGATGCAGACCAGGGCTCAGTGGACCTGCCCGCAGACACCCGGCTTGCCTGGATGGAGCAGGAGGTGGTGCCGAGCGCTGCCTCCGCAGTGGATTTTGTGCTGTCCGGGGACGCCGAGTACATGCGGCTTGCCAACGCGCTGGCTGAAGCAGAAACAACTGACAATTACCAGCGGATTGGTGAGCTTCACGATCGCATGGCGGCCATTGATGGTTACTCCGCCCGCGCCCGCGCCGAACAACTGATGGTGGGCCTGGGGTTTGCCCAGGACGAGCTGGAAGCGCCGATGAATTCGTTTTCCGGCGGCTGGCAGATTCGTCTTGGCCTCGGCCGAACCCTGATGCAGCCGTCGGACCTGTTATTGCTGGACGAGCCCAGCAACCATCTGGACCTGGATGCCATCCTGTGGCTGTCCAACTGGATTCGGGACTATTCAGGTACCCTGCTGCTGATCTCTCATGATCGTACTTTTCTCGATGAGTGTGTCGATCGGATCGCCAGCGTGCATGGCCAGACCATCGAACTGTATCCGGGCAACTACAGTGCCTTCGAACGGATCAAGGCCGCCAGGCTGGCGGAGCAACAGGTCAGCTATGAGAAGCAGCAGCGACAGATCGGACATATGCAGGACTTCGTTCGTCGATTTCGGGCCAAGGCCACCAAGGCCAGACAGGCCCAGAGCCGCCTGAAGGCGCTGGAGCGGATGGAACTCATTGCCCCGGCCCACGTGGACTCGCCGTTCCAGTTCGACATCCCGATGGCAGACCGGATCTCCAGCCCGCTGCTGCAGATCGAAGACGCAGACCTCGGCTACGATGCATCCGTGCTGGACGATGTGAACATCAGCATTTATCCGGAGGACCGCATCGGACTGCTGGGCCACAACGGCGCGGGCAAGTCGACCCTGCTCAAGAGCCTTGCCGGGCGCATTTCACTCAAGGGCGGCGTTCGCCGGGAGGGCCAGAACCTGCGGGCGGGTTATTTTTCGCAGCAGCAGGTGGATAGCCTGGACCTTGACCGGTCAGCCTATGACCACATCCAGGACCTTGCCCCGGAGGTGGAGGGCCAGAAGATCAGAAACTATCTGGGCGGGTTCGATTTTCACGGCGACCGGGTCAACGAACCGGTGCGCAACTTTTCCGGCGGCGAGAAGGCACGGGTGGCGCTCGCCATCGTCACGTTCTTGCGGCCCAACCTGCTGCTGATGGATGAGCCAACCAACCACCTGGATATGGAGATGTGTCAGGCTCTGACCATGGCACTGCAGGACTTCTGTGAGCCCCGCACCTGGCCGCGCGCCTGGCCCGGTGGCGCCATCGTGCTGATCTCCCATGACCAGCACCTGCTCGCCAACACCGTGGATCAGTTCCTGCTGGTGGACAACGGTCAGGTACAGGCCTACGACGGCGACCTTGGGGACTACCGCAGCCGCCTGTTCAAAGAGGACAAGCCCCGCAAGGCAAAGGGTGACGACCAGCCGGCGAGCGCCCCCGCCGCCGCAACCCCCAGACACGGCCACAAGGCAAGCCGCCAGCTTCGCACCCGAATTCGCACCCTGGAGCAGCGCCTGGAGCGTTTGCAGCGTAAATTTCAGGAAGTGGAGACGGCGCTTTCGGAGCCGGACGTCTACGACAAGGATGGTGGTGCGACCCTGCAGAGGTTACTCAGGGAGCGGCTGGAACTGACTGCTGAGATTGAAACCGTTGAAAACGACTGGCTGGTCCAGTCAGATGAGCTGGAAGCAATGGAGCAGGGCGGGTGATGGTCCCGCTGCCAGCCTGACGGACCTTGCGGGCCGTCAGGTGGCGAAGCAGAGACAACGCTGATCGCACTGCCCGGTTCAGCGTTGGACTATTTCCAGCCAGATCTGGCATTGGGCCCAGACGGGAACGGACCTGCCGGCCATCGAAAGCCCAGCGTCATGGCGAGGTTGACATCCTCCGCGGTGCCCACACCCTCGTTGATCAGCTTCATGGCTTCCTTGCGAACGGCGGCCATGATGCGGTTGCCGATGAAGCCGGTATCGCCGGGAACATCGTTCAGGAAGATCGGTGTCTTGCCCCAGCTCTCACTGAGATCACCAATCAGCTTGACGATGTCATCGGTGGTTTCCTTGGTGCGGGTCACCTCGACGAGTTTCATGATGTTCGCCGGGCTAAAGAGGTGCATGCCGATGAAACGGTCCTTGCGATTGGTCACGGCAGCGAGGTCAGCAATGGTAAACATGGATGTGTTGCTGGCGAAAACCGCTTCCTTTTTAACCACCTTGTCCATTTCTTCCCAGACTTTCAGCTTCAGCGGCTTGTTTTCGATGGCGCCGTCGTCACCACCGCCGATGGCCTCGATGATGAGGTCACAGTCCTTGAGGTCCTCTACTTTGGTGGTGAAGTTCAGCAGACCGACGGCTTCGTTCATCTGTGCTTCGGTCATCTTGCCCATTTCGACCGCTTTTTTGAAACCGAACCGGCTGTTAATGATCACGTCCAGTGCGTTATCACAGATCTCCTGGGAGAGATCCCGGACCAGAACCTTCTTGCCAGCCTGGACCGCACACTGGGCTATACCGCCACCCATCACGCCGGCACCCAGAATGCCAATACATTTGATATCTTCGAGTTTCATTAATCCTTCTCCTTCCCTTGCATGGAACGTTGCTTGGAACGCCTTGATTGGAGCCAGGCGGGCGTCGCCCGGCGTGCCGGGGGATTCTACTGAATCGTCCCCCTCAAACGCAAAGATTGTGGGTTTGCCGGTTACGGTGCTGTGCCAGGTTTGAATTGGCCTGCCCCGACCGTCCCCTGGCCCGTGGGCGGCAGGGGTACCTGGTCGACGGGCTGGACCGTGCTACTTGGAGTATAATCGGCGCTCGACCTGAGTCCCGGGGAATCAATGTGGCAAACGATTCTGTAGACGTGTTGATCATCGGCGCCGGTGCGTCAGGCGCCGCCATGGCGTGGAGCCTCGCGGAAACCAGGATGCACATCGTGTGTCTGGAACAGGGTGACTGGATGAATCCCGCCGAGTATCCCAGCACCGGGATGGACTGGGAGGCCCGCGCCTTTACCGACTTCAGCATCAGCCCGAACGCAAGAAAGCGGGACACTGACTACCCCATCAATGATGCCAACTCACCCATCGCAGTCGCCAATTTCAACGGTGTGGGTGGTGGCACGGTACTGTATGCAGGGCACTTTCCCCGTTTTCATCCGTCTGACTTCCGGGTGCACTCGCTCGATGGTGTAGCGGATGACTGGCCCATCGACTACGAAACGCTGGAGCCATTCTATGCGGAGAACGAGCGGATGATGGGGGTCTCGGGGCTCTCTGGCGACCCTGCGTATCCGGCCAAACAATCCGTGATGCCGCCACTGCCCATGGGAAGGTCTGGCGAGATGTTCGGCAACGCCTTCAATCAACTGGGCTGGCACTGGTGGCCATCCGACACGGCCATCGCGACCACCGACTACGATGGCCGTGCCCGGTGCATCAATCTGGGTGCCTGTGGCAGTGGCTGTGCCCAGGGTGCCAAGGGCAGCACCGATGTCACCTATTGGCCCCATGCGACCCGCGCCGGGGTCGAGGTCCGGACCCGCTGCAGGGTGCGCGAAATCACCGTCAACGACGAGGGCATGGCATCCGGCGCAATCTATTATGATGAAAACGGCGATGAGCAGTTCCAGGCAGCGGAAGTCGTGGTGCTGGCCTGCAATGGCGTCGGCACACCCCGCATCCTGCTGAACTCCACGTCCACGGCGTTTCCCAACGGGCTGGCGAACTCCAGCGGCCTCGTGGGCAGGAACCTGATGTTTCATCCCTACGCGAACCTGCAGGGCATCGTCGATGAACCGGTGGATGGGTATAAAGGACCGCCGCTTTGCCTGTGGAGCCAGGAGTTTTACGAAACCGGGTCGGACCGTGACTTTGTTCGCGGCTTCACCATGGAGATGCATCGGGGCCAGCGGGTGGTGGGAACGGCGCTAAGAGGTGTGTTCACTGGCCGAATACCCTGGGGAGAGGGCCACCACGATGCCTATCGCAGGATGTTCAACCGCATCATCGGCATGTCCTGTATCTGTGAAGACCTGCCGGAAGAACACAATACCGTCACACTGGACCCGGAACTCAAAGACGCCCATGGCATTCCCGCCCCGAGGATCGACTACACGCTGTCTGAAAACAGCCGCCGCATGCTGGATTTCGGGGTTGCCCGTGGCAGCGAGGTATTGAAGGCGGCCGGGGCCGGCGACATCATGGTCGAGTCACCCATCGCGGGGGGTGGCTGGCACCTGATGGGTACCGCGCGTATGGGCACTGATCCGGCCCGTTCTGTCGTGAACGAATGGGGCCGGAGCCACGACGTCCGGAATCTGTTCGTGATCGACGGCAGTATTTTTGTGACCTCCGCCGGGGTCAACCCCACCCACACCATTCAGGCTCTGGCACTGTATGTGGCCGACCAGATGAAAAAACGGCTCGCGAATCTGTTCGATTGAGCCAGGGAATCAACATGAGTCACATTGCTACCGACAACCCGCTGACCCCCGACGAGAGGCAGACCCTGACCACTCTGGCCAGCATGATCATTCCGGCCAGCATCAAGTATGATGCGCCAGGTGCCGATGACGAGACGATTCTGGCGGATATCCTGCTGACCGCGCGCCAGCATGCCGAACTGCTCAAAGAGGGCTTGACGTCGATTGATGCTCACGCTCGCGAGCAGCATCGCGTGGCGTTTTCATCCCTGGCCGAGGACCAGCGGACGCTGGTTGCAGAGCACTTCAGGCAGGCGTCGCCGCGCTTCATGCGCAGCCTGGTCAGCATCACCGTGCAGTGTTATTACCGTGATCCGCGGGTGATGGCATCGCTCGGTATGGCGCCAAGGCCGCCGTTTCCGAAGGGGTTTGATCTCGACCCCGGCGACTGGTCAATGCTGGACCCGGTCAGGGATCGCGGCAGAATCTGGCGGGATGCCACCTGACCGATCAGGCTGCCCGCTGTCGGCCCAGCAACAGGACCTTCGGGTCGCCGCCAGCGTCGAGACTGACGACCAATAGATAGGCACAGAGAAACAGTCCGCCCCCGAAGAAACCCAGCACAGCAAGAACGAGTCCAGTGGGTGAAAAATGGTGACGCCAGGCGAGCCACAGGGCTGAGAGTACAAGAAAGCTCATGAAATCGACGTTGAATTGCCCTGCCCACGACATGGCCAGAATGTCACCAAAGAATCTGGGAAACAGATTCGGCCCATGGTTGACCACCACGACCGCAGTGTAGGCTGCGATAGTGATGAATAATGCGACCCATACAATCTGAAATGCTCTCATCATGATTCCTGCAACTGGTGTGTATTGATCGCAACATAAGGAACCCGGGGCAGATCAGCAATAGTCTGGAGGTCATCGGATCATCGGCACCAGGGGATTGCAGCGGTCGGATGAAGCTGGTTTATTGAGGCCTGAATGCGGATCGACAGTTGATATGACACCAGAGGCAGTAACAACCGCCGCCCGTCTGCTCGCAGACCTGCGCCTCGGCCGCGGTAAGGACCGTAGTCAATTGGAAGACCTGCCGCTCGCCTGTCGGCCAGGCTCCATCGAGCAGGCCTATCGAATTCAGGATGAAATGAGGGCGATGCTGGCAGCAGATGGCCTCGGCGCAGCGGTAGGCTGGAAGATCGGCTGTACCACCTCTGTGATGCAGACGTATCTTGAGATTCCTCACCCGTGTGCAGGTACGCTGTATCGCGAGACGGTGGGCCATGAACCGGCGACCCTGGATACGAATGCCTTCTTTGAACTCGGGCTTGAATGCGAACTGGCGGTTCGGGTGGGCGAGACGGTACCGGCCCGGCGCAAGGGATATGAACGCGTGACCATTGCTCCCTATGTCGACACCATCATGACGTCGGTGGAAGTGGTTGACCATCGGTTCCGGGACTTCGGGGCCGTTGCTGCACCGAGCCTGATCGCGGACGATTTTTTCTCCTTCGGCTGTATCACCGGCGATGAAATGGCCATCGGTTCGGTCGCCAACGTGGCGGCACTTCAGGGAGGGTTCTCTATCGACGGGGCGCCGCCGGAACAAACGGGCCGTGGTGCAGAAATCCTGGGCCATGCACTGGTGGCGCTGGCGTGGCTCGCAAACCATCTGCTGGCACGGGGCACCTCTCTGCAGCGGGGCGAGCTGGTGACCCTGGGAAGCGTGGTCAAAACCATCTATCCGTCGAGGCCCATGACCGTGCAGGCTGTGTTTGACACGCTTGCCCCTGTGACGGTGCATGTTGCCTGATATGATCGCCGGATGTGGCGGTGTTGGCCGGGTCCTCATTGCTGGTGCAGCACGCCGTAACCGACTGATGGAGAATTGCGATGGCAACGCCTGGAGTATCGCCGAGCCTTATTGCACTGGCTGAAACGGCGCTCGCCGAATGGGGGTTAGCTGGTGCCGGCCTGGAGCCGAAGAGCATCAGCGAGAACATCACGTTTCGGGTGGATGCCGCAGACGACACCTTCGTGCTGCGCATTCATCGTCCCGGCTATCATACGCTGGCTGAACTGCAGTCCGAACACCTCTGGACCCGGGCGCTTCGGACCGCGGGCCTGGACGTGCCGGAGGTGCTGGATACTCCGGGCGGTGCCGGGTATATCACGTTGCCCCATGAAGGTGGCCAGAGAAACATCGGTATGCTGAAGTGGGTGGATGGCGAACTGCTGGGTACGTTAATCCAGCAACAGCCGGCGCAGCTGACGGCCCACTTCAGGTCCCTCGGCCGCATCGCTGCAGGCATCCACAATCAGTCAGCCTCATGGCAGGTCCCGGCTGGTTTCGAGCGCCACAGTTTTGATGTGGATGGCCTGGTGGGCGCGAGGCCCTTCTGGGGCAGGTTCTGGGAACTGCCGGCGCTGGATTCAGCGCAGCGCGCATTGCTGGGCCGTGCCCGGGAGACCATCGCGAAGGTCCTTGACGATTACGGCAAGAACCCGCAGACCTACAGCCTCATCCATGCGGACCTGCACCCCCACAATGTGGTGGTCAGTGATCATGGCCTGCATGTGATCGACTTTGACGATTCCGGGTTTGGCTGGCACCAGTATGAACTGGCCGTGGCGCTGTACGCCTATCGCCAGCACAAGCTGTTTCCTGAAATTCAGGCAGCAATGGTCGAAGGTTACCGGTCCGTCCGGCCGTTCCCGGAGACTGCGCTCGCGATGCTGCCGATGTTCCTGCTGATCAGGAGCCTGGTGAGCCTGGGCTGGCGTCAGCAGCGACCTGAGCATGGTACGGACCTGTCCCGGGAGATTGCTGGCGCCTGTGCCGCGGCGCGTTCCTGGTTGAGGTGATCCCTTCAGCAATACCCGGGGTGCCATCACGCGGTACTTCCGAGGTTGTGCTTATCTTGCACTGGCCGGTGTGTAAGATGCTCAGCATGAAAAATCTTCTGGTGTACAGGGTGGCGCAGATGATAATGCTAACGGGCATGGCATTGTGCGCGAATGCAGCCGGCATCGACGAGGCACGCCTGCAGGCCGCGCTGGAAGACCTGCGAACCGAGATGAAAATGCCGGGCCTGCGTGCCGCCGTTCTGTTTGAAGACGGACGGTTGGTCCGAGCGGCGACAGGGCTGGCGGACGTGGAGGCTGGCATCCCGCTTGATCATTCTGTGGGGATGCCCGGTGGCAGCACGGGCAAGACCTTCGTCGCGGCGCTGACCATGTTGCTGGTCGAAGAGGGTGTCCTGGCCCTCGATGACCCGGTCTCCCGGTATCTGGGGACCACCTCCTGGTATCCGGGCCTGCCGAATGCCGATCGCATCAAGGTTCGACACCTCCTGTCTCACTCGAGCGGCCTTGCTGACTACCCGGGTACGGCGCGATTTCTGACCACGATGGTGTGGCGCGTCCTGCGCCACCGCAGCGCCTACTTTACGCCGGAAGAACTGATTGACATCGCGCGTGGCAAGTCCGGCATGTTCGCCCCCGGGGAAGGCTTCCACTACACCGACGCGGGCTACCTGGTCCTCGGCCGGGTGATCGAGGCTGCCACGGGGCGGACCTACTACGACCTGCTGCAGGAGCGAATTCTGACCCCGCAGCAGTTGGATGAGATCGCCGTGCAGGATCAGTCTGCCTTGCCAGACATCACCCCCGGATACCAGTCCGGGGTGAGCAACCTGCGCAAAGACGGGCGCATGAAGTATGACCCACGCTCGGAATGGACCGGCGGCGGGCTGGTCACGAACCCGACCATGCTGGTGCGTTTCTATGGGGCGCTGGTGGCGGGACGCATCGTTCGTCCTGAGACGCTGGAGCAGATGCTGACGCAGGGCTGGCACAACCCGGAGACGCCGGGTGTTCATTACGGCCTTGGACTGTTCGTTCATGACCATGGCAGGATATTCGGGCACGGGGGGATGTGGGCTGGCTATCGCACCCACGTGACCCATTTCCGCACCAGTGGCACGACCATTGCGGTGCAGACGAACCGGGACGGCGGGATAGACATGTTAGCGGTCGTTGCCCGAATTGCCGCGCTGGCCGATGAACCGTAACCGGCGACAGGGCACCTGGCCGATTGGTTCCCTGGCGAATGTACGTCGCATCCGTTCGGGCGCGCTGATCCTGCTGGTTCTCGCCGGATTCGGACTCACTGAAACAGCACCGACGTTCGCAGAAAATCATCTGTTCGATCAGTACGAAATCCACACTGGCATTGCGGCGCCCCAGACCGTCGTCAGCGGCTTTTTTCTGGGCGGTGACACTGCAGAAATCGCGGTGGTGCATATTGATGGGCGCGGCCATCGCCTATTGCAGCTGTACCGGTTTGAAGGGTCAGGTTGGGAACGGATGCTGGAGGCCAGACTCGGATCGGATGTGGCTTTCATAGACGTGGCTAATATCGGAGGGCGTGACCGGTTGATTGGCCACGCGGCCGGTCGCCTGGTCTGGTTCGACCCGGAGTCCGGGTCGCAAACCGTACTGGTGACAGCCCCCACCAGTTTTGATCCGCCGCGAAGCAATGAGGTCCCCCACGTCGACATAACCCATGATGTGAACGGCGACGGTCTTGATGATCTGGTGGTGCCGGATGCCAACGGCTTTCGAGTGTTCGTCCAGATGCCCCGGGGCCTATTCGCCGGGGCCATCATGGTTGGAGCAGCCACGGACTTAAGCCGCATCTACGGTGCAGACGGCTATCGATACGACCCCTGGTCCCAGAGCCGCATCCACCAGATTGATTACGACCAGAATGGCCGCAATGACCTCGTGTTCTGGCGTGGGGATCACTTTGAGGTTCACACCCAGGACAACCATGGGCTGTTTAACGCCACGGCCAGGTCCTTTAAGAGCGAAGTAGCCATTGATACAGACGACCTCTCCTTTCTGGCAAGCGGAGACATGCAGGGGAGGGTGCTGCATTCCCTCACCGACATGAACGGTGACGGCATCGGCGATCTGGTGATCGCGTCCCTTGAAGGCAAACGAATTGCGAACAAGCGCTCCACCTACCAGGTCCACTATGGTGTGACATCGCCCGACCATGGTGTGGCATTCGCTCCGCAGGCTGATCTTGTATTTGAATCGAACGACCGAATCCACCTGGCAATGGACCGACGAGACTTTGATGGCGACGGCAATCTGGACCTGATGTTGACCACCATCGACATTCAGTTCCTGACAGGCAACCCCTGGAAGCAACTGAAAGGGCTGTTCGGAGACGACGTCTGGCTGGAACTCGAGTTCTATCGCAATGAGCGGGGCCGCTTTGCTGACCAGCCCGATGCCATCCACAGAATTCAATTGGACGGCGCGCCGAGCCCCCGTGAACCGGGTTGGGTGCCCCTGGACATTGTGCTTCGCGGCCCAACCCATGAAAAGCGGTTGACTCAGGAAGTCTGGCCCCGCGCATTCAACACCGCGCTGCTGATCGGAGACGTCACCGGCGACGGCCGTGCCGATCTGCTCATCGAGGAGACCTTCCGTGGCCTGCGCCTGTTTGCCGGAGTGCCCGGCCGGAACCTCTTTGCCAGCGAACATCAGAACATCCCCGTCATCCTACCCGGCGACAGCGACTACACCTAGCTGGTGGACCTCAACCACGATGGCCGCCAGGACATCCTCCTGCATCATCCATTCACCGACCGTGACGAACACGGCGGCCGAATCCATCCCCCGGGTGCCGAGCCGCACCGGGTGACGACATTGATTGCGAGGTGAGTGATGGTGGTTTGAGAAGGCAACGGTGTTCCCGCGGAAACAATTCAGTATTTCTCCACTTTGTGGTTCTGCTGGATTTCATTGAGGCCGGGACAGGCCTGGTATCAATAACAATCAGTGGCCTTGTAGAAGCTGTATTTTTCGTACCGTCTGGGGTCAACTGGGGCACGCGACGAACTGTCAACATTGACGAACCATAGAAATCTCGTGCCCGCCCGGCTCCGAACTCGACGCTCTGCGGTAGATCTCCTCCGTGGCCCCTTCGATTATCTTATGCGACCTTGACCTTTACAGACTTTCCGGCCCGAGCAAGCATAATGACGAGCTTCTCGATGCTGAATTTTGAGACCTTTCCGTTTACCAGGTCTGAAACTGCGGGACGAGAGATACCGAATAACTCAGCGGCTTCCCGTTGCTTCATGCCTTTTTTCGTATTCAGATTCTCGGCAGCAATCATCAGATCGGACCTGATCTTGAGATTGTCTGCCTCTTCTTTGTCAGAACCGATATGTTCAAAAATGTTTTCACCAGGTCAGCAATCGGCCAGAAACTAGTTGGAGATTGCTGGGCAACTGAAGTAGAAACGTTCGTACCGTACCGTTGAAACTTTAACGAATGTCATAGCAATTCAATAGGCCAGTTCCTCAGGCCCTCAGCCACCTCCTTTCGTCCTTCCCGTGAGCACTGGCAGGTTGAAATCAATCGCTTGACTTCTTGCACATGCCTCCCATAATGGGAGGTGTGAGGCTGATCGCAATCAAGACGCTGAGAGACTACTGGGAAGCAAACCAGGAAATCAGAGAGCAACTCCAAGCGTGGCACGATGTTATTAAGGCGGCGAATTGGATAACCCCCAATGAATTGAAAGCTCAGTTCCGTAACGCGAGCATCATTGGCGATAACCGGGTTCTGTTCAATATCGCTGGCAACAAGTACCGATTGATTGTGAAGATTCACTACAACACAGGTATTGTTTATGTGAGGTTCATCGGAACCCACAAAGAGTACGACAAGATAGATGCGGAGCAAGTGTGATGGATATTCAACCGATTCGTACAGAAGAAGACTACGAGAATGCGCTGAACCGCGTAGAGAAATTGATGGGCGCCACGTCTAATTCTCCTGAAGAAGCAGAACTGGAAGTCCTGGCTACTCTCATCGAGTCTTATGAAGCGAAACACTTTCCTCTTCCTGAGGCAGACCCAATTGAGGTCATTAAATTCGTCATGGAGCAGTCCGGAATGATAGACAAAGACTTGGCACCTTTCATTGGGCACTCTGGAAGAGTGTCTGAAGTGCTGACTCGCAAGCGCTCTCTTTCAATCGCAATGATTCGCAAGCTACATAAAGGACTGGGTATTCCCGCTGAGTCACTCATCAAAGAGTACGAGGTAGCCTGATAGCCAAGGCGCGTCGCACCTTTTAGAAATGGCCCACCTAGAAGGATGGACGTGGGCACTGGCAATCTGAGATTGAACTCTCCTGACGTCAGCTGTTGGGAGAATGGCGACGCATCGGTGCTGAACAGTAATGACCATGTACTCACTGAACTAGTCGATAATTTCCCTGACATCATCTATGCAGGCTTTCTGGATGTTCCTGAACATCCAACTCCATAGTTCCAGCGGCAGGCCGATGTTGCTGAGATTGATCTGGTGGATCAATGCGTATATCAGTCCCAGGCGATAGCCTTCCATAAAACGTGATTTGTCGAGCTCTCTTCCATGGACTCTCGAATGACGCAGGTAATCATCAATCAGGTCATCCTCATGTACGCGACGAAGCTCATTTGGCGTAAACAGTCCCAGCAACATTGCCACATCAATCTCCCCGGGTCCAAGCACCGAGGATGGCCAATCAATAAGTAGGACATCGTTTTCGGAGAAGAGTGCGTTCGATCATGCGAATTCGTGTTGCAGGGCCCAGGAGGATGGTGACCGGCAACTTGCGAAAGTATTTGGATTTGTTGGAGTGTTGCTCGCTTAAGTCCGACTTGTGGTGCAAACTCCATTCGATTAGTGACGGCAAATCTCGAAACGGCAATGGATCTATTACACATCTCAGATATGCATTTTGGGCCCCGCCACTGGTACGGAAACAATAAACTGTTGTTGGAGAAGATCAACAGCTATTCCGCCGATATTGTCATCAATACTGGCGATAACACGACCGATGCTCTTGAGAATGAGTTTGAAGCCGCAGGGGATTTTCTAAAACTGATCAATTGCCCCCACATTGTTTCAATTCCGGGAAATCACGATAAACGAAATATGCGCAGTGCTGACTATTTTCGTCAATATATCGACAATGTAGACGTCATTCGTCCACTAAATCGCGACAACTGTAAGAAGAACAGTATCTTTCTGGACGCATACACAAACGGCATAACGGATCAATTTACTGACTTCAACTTCCTTAAGAAAATTACGATCAATGACGTGTCAGTTCTGGTGGTTTGCGTCGACACTACCTCGCTCTATGAAGACATAGGTTATGTCGATATAGAGATGTTGAGAACACTCTCTCACGCTATTGGAAAGGAGAGTTACGACAGAATCATTCTGCTGGTCCACCACTCAATTCTGGATTCCGATTCAGACCCACTCTTTAATTCCAGAATTGTTGTCGAGTTCGTCAGAGAACACAAAATCGATTACGTCTTTTGTGGCCACACTCATCAATTGTCCATGATGAAATCAACCGACCTGTACCACAAACACTCCTTCACACAGTACAAAAACGGCTCGCTATCAAGCATCAATACGCCCAACGATACGAATATGTTGTTGTACTACAAAAACTTTGGTGCGGCAGCAATGGATGTTCATGTTGTCCGCGTGAAGGTTGAAAATGAGTGTCTTCGGTTCACAGAAGAAGTCATTACGGCCAGCTGAGGATCGTCACCACGAATCCACGAATGGATGATTACCTCGTTAGGAAAGATCAAGTTGCCACCGTCCTGGTGTGTTATACTCACGCTCTGTCATTGTCCCGCCATCCGCATCTGAAGTCCTATCGCGGAGTTATCTGACCGAACAATTCCAGTTTCTACCCATAGAGCATGGCAATACAGCCTATCTGAGACGTCAGTCGCGTTGCTCATTGAGCATATTCAAATGAAAACTATTCCAAAGGAACGGCGCTACGGCCACTTGTGGGCTTTTATGCTGTTATCAGTTCTGTCGATTACTGCGTTGGCGCGAAATGAGGCGACTGTGCCGCCGGTTAACGCAACTACCATCAGCTATAGCTCTGGCTGGCAGTGTAATGCCGGTTATAAAAGACTTGACGATACGTGCCACGAAATCGATTTACCTGAAAACGCATATCTGAGCGGCAGCCGCTATGGAAGCGGCTGGCAGTGCCATCGGGGATACCAGGAAACCCAGAACGCCTGCACTAAAATTGTGATCCCACCGAACGCTTACCTTTCATCAGCAGGTAGTAGGTGGCAATGTGAACGAGGTTTCGAAAAGTTCAGCGATTACTGTGGAGCCATCGTAATTCCACCCAACGGATATATGAGTGAATCGCGTGGCGGATTCGCGTGCCATCGTGGTTTTCGCAAGCAGGGGGATTCCTGCGTGCAGATTGTTCTGCCGAACAACGCGTTCCTGACCGGCAGAGATTACGGCAACGGCTATGAGTGCGAGCGTGGGTATTTGTTAGTCGGCAATGCGTGCGAAGTAATTGTGATCCCGAAGAATGCCTTTCTCACTGACAGTCGTGGCGGATCTTCCAGTTGGGAATGTGTGCGCGGTTACTTGAAGCGTGGCGAAAAATGTCAGTTCGTTGCCGTTCCTGCTAACGGTTTCCTATCAGACAGTAGCCTTGATGGGTGGGAGTGTAATCGTGGCTACACAGAAGCATCCAACAGCTGTATCAAAGTTAACATACCTGAAAAAGCACATCTTGATTATTCGGGAACGAACTGGGAATGCAACCGCCCTTACTCGAAGCAGGGTGAGACGTGCGGCTGACCGAGACACTGAAATACAAACCATTACCGAACTCTGACATGAAAGGAAATCATCATGAGTAAAGGGCAAAAAAGTAATAAGGAAGGTAAGAAGAAAGCGCTGTCGACCCAAAAAGAAAAAAGGGATGCAAAGCGAACGAAGAAAGATGCCAGATCCAGGCAGGTGGGTGACTTATAATTTGAGCAGCGAAATTGAATTGAGCTCGTCACGACCTGCTGCATCGCGGTCAAGTTCTTCTACCACTCCCACAATTCTGTCGTACGTGAAGGACCTGCCTAATCTGTGCTCTCTGGCAGGGCTTGCCTGCACAGTGTTAGCCGTCTATTTCAGTATATTAGGCGTATTCCATGCTGCAATGATCGGTTTGATTTGGGCGGTTGCTTTTGATTGGGCGGATGGTCTTGTTGCACGAAGAATCAAAGGCCGCACCGGTAATGATCGGGCTTTTGGCGGACAGCTGGATGTATTGATCGATATCGTAAGTTATGGCGTTGCACCAGCGATTTTGTTGTTGAGCTATGGTAACTACGGTCTCGGCTATCTGGTAGTCGCGTTCATCATGCTGGCAGCCAGTGCAATGCGGTTGAGCTTTTTCAGCACCTATGGCCTATCGGATGGAACCAGTTACACCGGGCTGGCGCTGGACAACAACAGTATTGCGATCGTCTTTATCTTTCTTTTTGAAGGCGTTATTGGTGAGAGCCTGTTTTCCATTGTTCTTTTTACCAGCTGTCTGGGTCTCGCAGCGCTGAATGTCTGCCAGCTTAAAACACCCAAACTTTCCGGGAACCCCATCAATGTCTACATTCTCGCTGGCTACACACTGTGCATGACCGGCATCTATGGGACAAAGCTTTTTTAGGAGCTATTACTAATGATTGTATACACCGTTGGTACGTTTGATTTGTTGCACGTCGGTCATCTTGCCTTGCTTGAATATTGCAGGACATTAGGCACTACCGTAGCCGTTGGCGTAGCGTCTGATAGTGTCGTGAATTCATACAAGCCCAACTTGCCAGTGATTCCACTTGATCAGCGGATGGAAATGCTCAGGGCCTTAAACTGCGTAGATATCGTGCGCCCGTACCACAAGCTTGAGTATGTATCCGGGTGCCGGGAGTTGGATGTAGATATATTCGTGGTTGGCGAAGATTGGGGGGCCAAGCCTCACAATATCGCGGTAGAAGCCTACCTCAACTCCAGGGGGAAGGAGATTTTGCAGGTTCTTTACGACCCAAGGACTTCATCGACCCGTATTAAGCAGAAGGCTATCGCGCAATCGCACGCAGACCAATTTTCTGGGCAAGCCGTCGCATAGCTGTTTGTTGGGCCGAATCAAGGCAAGGATGTTGATTTGCATCCAAACCTGACCCGGCGTTTGCACTGAAGTTTGACCCATCAGGTGGGTAGGCATCCCCCACCATGACTATCACTCGGAGGATCAAAAATTCGGTGCAAAATCACAGAAAGTGGGTCAATTGAGGACGCGGTTAATACGAATAAAAGAAGTATCGGGATTCACACTGGACCATCTCGCACACTTCTACGTGACCTGCGCTAGAGGATTCAAGTACAGCGCAAAATCAAAGCGAGATTTGAACAGTTTGCTAAAGTCGCTTTAGACAAGCGTCTTAGCAGCGACCAAGTGACCTTAACCGCCCCTAAACGACCTTCTTTGTGACAGTTAGACAATGCTGGTTAGCTACAGCCCTTTAGAAATGGCCCGCCCAGAGAGATTCGAACTCCCGACACCCAGGTTCGAAGCCTGGTGCTCTATCC